>CAZHGK010000001.1:0-33713 GCA_964532095.1 uncultured Planctomycetales bacterium
CAGGCATTGACCATGTGATCACCTGTGACCCTAAAGCCAAGAATTTTAAATACATCACCAGCTTGGGGAAAAATTTAAGGCAATACCGTTTTGAAAAGATTATTGATTTGCAAAACAACCGCTTAAGTCACCTGCTGGCATTCTTGGCCTTTCCTAAAGAAAGTTATGGGTATGACAATGGTAAGTTTTCTTTCCTGTTAACTAAGAAAATAAAAAATGATGTGCGTGATATTGGGCCAGTTGAACACCAGTTTCGTATTTTAAAAATGTTGGGGATCGATTATGATCCCCAGGCGCAGTTGTGCTTGGTCCCATCGGCAAATGATGACCAGTATGTGCAGGAATTATTAGATAGCGAGTGGATGGGGCAAACCAAGGATATTATTGGTCTTAACATTGCTGCTTCCCCAAAATGGCAAACAAAGAATTGGCCGGTGGCGCATATTGCCCGATTGTGCGATTTATTGTGAAACCGTAACGTGCGCCTGGTATTGACTGGTCAGGAAAAGGATAAAGGGTTAGCCCGGCACATCATGTCTAAGGCCAAGGCAAAACCTGCCAATCTCGTCGGGAAAACGAATATTTTGCAGTTAGCGGCATTGATGAAACGGTTTAAAGGGTATGTGGCTTTAGATTCCGCACCCTTGCATGTGGCTGCAGCAATGAATATTCCTGTGGTGGCCTTATTTGGCCCAACAGATCCAAAACGTCATATGCCACCTGTTATCAAAGGAAGTATTATCCGACAGACTTTAAAATGTTCTCCATGTTATGCCGGGCATTGTAAAATTACCACTCACGCGTGCATGCAAGAAATCACGCCAGAAAAAGTCATGGCTCAATTAAAAAAAATAGGGGCGATTTAATATGCGCATTTTATTATTAGCGTCCCATTTAAATGCTGGTGGTATTGCCCAATATCTTTTGACGTTAAGTCGAGGTTTAATTGCCTCAGGCCACCAAGTCTGGATAGCAGCCGAAGATGGTGATACAGCGCCTGCGTTACGTGCAGCTGGAGTGCATGTGGTTATTTTACCTATTCGGGTGAAATCTGAACTGCACCCGCGTTTATATAATGCTTTACCCACGTTAGGACGTTTAATTAAAAATGAGCGTATTGATATTATTCATGCACAAACACGGGTGACGCAGGTGATGGCGGCATTATTAAATCGATTTTGTCGCGTTCCCTTTGTCACCACCTGCCATGGTTTTTTTAAACCACGGTTTTTCCGTCGGATATTGCCATGCTGGGGGTCACAGGTGATTGCAATTAGTAAGCCGGTTGTGGAACATTTGCTTGTTGATTTTCAGGTAAGCAATGAACGTATAGTTCTGATCCCAAACGGCATTGAGATAAAGGCATTTGGTACGATGAATACCCAAGAGATTAAGAATCATCGACGGGAAAAGAATATGGAAGGAAACTTCTGGTTTGGGATTATTGCCCGGCTATCAGAGGTTAAGGGGATTGATATTCTTATTGAAGCATTTGCCTTGTTAAAGTCAAAGCCTGGAACGCAACAGGCACGTTTGTTAATTGCGGGCCAAGGGCCTGATGAAAAATTTTTAAAAGATTTAATACTCAAATATAAACTTGAAGATATTGTGCGTTTTGAACATTTAACCCAACAAACAGCAGGGCTTTTGCCGTTGATGGATGTTTTTGTCATGCCTTCTCGTCAGGAAGGATTAGGGCTAGCGGTGATCGAGGCTATGGCAAGCGCTGTGCCTGTTATTGCCTCAAAGGTTGGCGGGTTAGTTGATTTAATACAGGATCGTGAAACAGGGATATTAGTTAAGCCTCAAGATCCAAGTGCTTTAGCAGAGGCAATGTCTTGGGCAATGACTCATCCGAAAGAAATGTCTGCCATGGCACAACACGGGCAGGTATTTGTCCGGGCGAATTTTGACGCTCGCCAAATGGTCACAGAAACAATTAAGGTCTATGAACAATATTCTCGTCGTTAATGTCAATTGGTTGGGGGATGCGATATTTTCAACCCCTGTGTTTGCGGCACTTAAGAATCAGTATCCCACAAGCCGCATTAGTTGCCTGTGCGTGCCACGGGTGAGGGAAGTACTGGCATTCTGCCCAGATATCGACGAGCTTATTACCTATGATGAAAAAGGAAATCATCGCACGCCGTGGTCAAAGCTAGCCGTGGTCAATCAGTTGCGCCAGAAGAAATTTGATATTGTGTTCTTATTGCATCGTTCCTTGACGCGGGCTTTTATGGTGTATTCGGCTGGTATCCCGGTACGGGTTGGGTATGCTAATTCCAAAGGTCGAAATTTATTAACGCATCCAGTTGCTGTTGATATTGAACATTGCCATCGCTCGACGGCATACGCAGCTCTTGTTGAAGGCTTTACCAAGGCTTCTGCCCAAAATCCATGTCGTTTGTTAGTAAGCCCACAGGATATTGAACAAGCGCGCGGGCTTTTATTATTAAAAGGGATCAATCCCAGTCGGCCTTTTATCGTTTTTAATACCGGCGGGAATTGGGATTTAAAACGTTGGCCTTTGGCATCTTGGGCGCAATTGTTAAAGGAAGCTAACCAGCGTTTGTCTGTCCCTGTTGTTTTTACCGGATCAATCAAGGACCAAAAAGATTATCGGACGATTCTCCGCGAGTCTGGCATTGAAGCTGTTGATGTTACAGGCCAGACAACATTAGGGCAGTCGCTAGCTGTGTATCAATTGTCTAAAGCCGTGGTATCTGCAGATAGTGGGCCATTGCATCTAGCCAATAGCGTAGGAGCAACAGTGGTAGGTTTGTTTGGAGCCACGCGTCCGGAAATTACCGGGCCTATGGGTATTGGGCGCAGGAATGTGTTATTCCACGACGTGGGATGTAATCGTACGCCATGTTATCATTTAAATTGCCAGGATGCGGTATGTATGCGTTCTATCGAGGTTAATGATGTTTGCCAAGCTATCAGCCAAATCCTCAGTCGATAAAATTCTTGTCATGTCTTTAACGAATCTAGGGGATGTTATTTTGACATGCCCGGTCGTGGATGTGCTATTAGAAACATACCCTCACGCGAAAATTACCTTGATTGTGGGGCCCAAGGGGCCAGCGCTGTTTGCCGGGCATCCGCGCATTGAAGCCCTTGTCTATGATAAACATTCTTCGCCATTGTCGCAATTGCGTTGGTTTTCCCAGTTACGTCGACGGAAATTTGATGCCGTCATTGATTTGCGCAATACTGCCTTGACGGTATTTTTTGCCGCTAAATATGGCACGCATCCGTTAATCCATGTTTCTAAAGAACCTCATTTAAAAGAACAACATTTAAATCGCCTGCGGTCTGCCTTTAAAGGGGATTTGCCTAAAGCTGAGGCTTTGTCGATTAAGATTTACGACGAGGATTTAAAAGCCTGTCAAACCCACGTTTGGGATAAGCTAAGATCAAAGGAATATGTGCTTATGGCGCCTGGGGCTGCGGATAGTGCCAAACGTTGGGATCCTTTAGGGTTTGCCCAAGTGGCCAATAAAATTGCTCTGCATGGATTGGATATTGTTGTCGTCGGGGGCAAGGAAGAACATGAATTAATTGAGACTATTAAGAAAAATACCCAGGCCAAATTGATTATTGCCGAGGGAGTTTTAAATTTAAGGCAGATGGTTCCTATTATTAACAAGGCTAAATTGGTGATTGCCCATGATAGCGGGCTGATGCATTTGGCCAGTTATTTAAACCGACCGGTGGTGGGTTTATGGGGGCCAACAGACCATACCAAATCCCATCCGTGGTCTGATCAATGGTGGGTGATTGTGCGCAATGAAAATTGTGCCCGGTGCAAGAATCGAAGGTTGACCAATGTTCGTCATACCTGCATGTCTGCCATTACAACCGAAGAAGTGATCAATACTGTCGAGGAGGCTTTAAAAGTCGTATGAAGCAAGCATTGCCAAATTTAAAACGCATTTGTGTGGTGCGTACAGATCGCATTGGGGATGTGGTTGTCACCACCCCAGCTTTGAAAGCGTTGCGGCGCGCGTATCCCGATGCGCATATCAGTGTTTTAGCAACGCCATTGACTGCGGATTTGTTAATAGGAAATCCCTATATCGACGAGGTTATGGTGGATGATCGAAAAAAACGCCATAAGGGATGGATAGGGTTTTTGCAATTAGCCCGTGATATCCGTCGAGAAAATTTTGATGCGGTGTTTATTCTTCATACCAAACGTCGTTACAATTTAATGTGTTTTATTGCCGGGGTACCCATACGGATCGGCTACCGGGGCAGTAAAATGGGATGGGTATTGACCCATCCGGTTGTTGATACCCGTCACCAGGGCTTAAAACATGAAGCGCAGTATTGCCTGGAGGTGTTATACCAATTCGGCATTGAACCGCAAGGATTGGATGCTTTTATTCCAACGGATAAAGAAGCAGAAGAATGGGCCAAGAATTGGTTTAATCAGCAAGGATTGGAATTAGGGACTGCCATTGTCATTCATCCAGCTTCCAGTGATTTGTCCCGGTGTTGGCCGATCGAATCTTTTAGTAAATTAGTATCTGCCTTAAGGAATCGATATTCTTTGCCCATTATTTTAGTGGGTGCAGGCCAGGCCGTTGCCCTGTGCGACCGGATTGCGGTAGAAAATGGCCCAGCAGTAAGGAATTTGGCAGGTCAAACAAGCATGGCCCAGCTGGCTTCTTTATTGCGCCGCTGCCGATTGGCTATTTCCCCGGATTCTGGGCCCATGCATATTGCCGCAGGCGTAGGCATTTCCGTTATTGCCATATTCTTGCGTCGACAACCAGGCCTTAACCCGGAGCGTTGGGGGCCATTAGGGCCGAAAGGCCATGTCTTGGCCAATAGCCCTGAGGTGGCGCTGGTTCTTGACCAGCAAAGCCAGGTCATTGGTGGTCAAAAGGATGCCATTACAGTTGATGAGGTGTTAGATACGGTAGAGTCCATTTTAAGTCGAGACAGTCAAAGTACTTTTGGCTGGTAATGGTTTCGCTCCTATGTTACAATGACCGTTTCTTGGGCGTAATTCACGCTAAGTTCATTGTTTTTTAGGGAATACAGAAATTTATGCCGAAATATTTGTCCATTATTGGCCGTTTTAAAGGTAAAAAGCTATTAGTCATTGGTGATTTGGTCTTAGACCAATACATCAAAGGCAGTGTTAATCGCATTTCACCAGAGGCGCCTGTGCCCATTGTGGTGCAGAAAGAATCTTTTTATACGCCAGGTGGGGCTGCCAATGTGGCGAATAATTTAGCGAGCTTAGGAGCAGATGTTACCATTGCAGGCAAGATTGGCGATGATATTGAAGGCAGCATTTTAAAAAGGGAATTGACCAAGCTTAAGATCAAGTCAACCGCTGTGTTTGTTGACAAGCAGATGGACACAATTTTTAAAACCCGCATCATTGCCCAGCATCAGCAGCTGGTGCGAGTTGACCGCGAACGCATATTTTCCGACGGGCAAGATAGGATCAAGCAGCAAAAAGTCTTGCCATATATCCGTAAGCATTTGTCCAATTTTGATGCGGTTATTATTTCCGATTATGGCAAGGGCATGATTGATTTAACGGTCATGGCAGAGGTGCATGAAGCGGCATTGGCATCCAAAATCCCAGTGATTGTAGATCCTAAATTGGAAGATCTGCGTGCCTATGGCGAGGTTCATTGTATCACCCCAAATAAAAAAGAAGCAGAGCTTGCTTTAAAGGCAGTATCGCAAGAGGACCGAAAGACGTTTGGCATAATCTCGACACAATTAAATACAGGGGCTGAAATTGAAGCAAATGGTAAAGGCTTGATGGAATATTTAGGAATTGAATCCTTGTTAATTACCTTAGGTGAACACGGGATGTATTTATTTGAGCATCACAAGAAACCTTTTCAGATAGCCACCCGCGCCCAGGAAGTTTTTGATGTATCTGGGGCTGGAGATACGGTGATTTCTGTTTTTGCTTTATGTATTGCCGCTGGGGCGGATAAGCGTTGCGCGGCAGATATTGCCAACCATGCGGCCGGTGTTGTCGTCGGTAAGATGGGGGCAGTGGCAGTTGGTCTGGATGAATTAAAACAGGCTGTGAAAGCGAAATGAAAACAATTGGCGTGATCCCGGCGCGTTACGGGTCAACACGTTTTCCAGCCAAGGTCTTGGCTTTGATTGCTGGCAAGCCGATGATCCAGCATGTGTGGGAACAGGTGTCCCGTTGCCGGAAGTTAGATGAGGCGTTAATTGCTTGTGATCATCCCCAGGTATTTGAGGCAGCTAAGAAATTTGGTGCGCATGTGGTCATGACAGACCCGAATCATCCGTCGGGTTCTGACCGGATCGCCGAGGCTGTGGCCGAGAAAGCTGTGGATATTATTGTTAATATTCAAGGCGATGAGCCATTTATTGATCCCTCGACGGTAGATAGCCTGGCAGATTGTTTGATTGCAAATCCCCAATGCCCGATGGCAACGGTGATTAAAGAAATTGCAGATGAGGGAGAGTTTCAAAATCCCAATGTCGTTAAATGTGTTGTTGATGAACAAGGGTATGCGTTATATTTTTCCAGATCGCCCATACCTTTTAATCGTAATAGCAAGCCAGTCGTCGGTGTTAAACGGTATAAGCATCTAGGTTTGTACGCCTACCGTAAAGAATTTTTGTTGCAATATAAGAATTGGCCCAAGTCGGCTTTAGAAAGCAGTGAGCAGTTAGAACAGTTGCGTGCCCTCGAGCATGGTGTACGCATCAAGACAATCGTCACTAATTATGAATCTATTGCGGTGGATACGCCGCAGGATTTAGTAAAGGCAGAACAATGGTTCGCAAAGTCCAAATAGGAAAACTTACCTTCGGAGGCAATTGTCCATTTGTGTTGATTGCAGGCCCTTGTGTGATTGAATCTCCTAAGTCTGCTATGGATATTGCCAAAACGCTTAAAATTATGACGGGCCGTTTAAAAATCCCGTTTGTGTTTAAGGCTAGCTATGATAAAGCCAATCGCACCTCGATCCATTCGTTCCGTGGCCCTGGTTTAGAGGCAGGCTTGAAAGTATTGGCAGAAATTAAATATAAGCTGGGCATTCCTGTAATAACCGATGTGCATAGCGTCGAGGAAGCAAAGGCTGCGGGTGCAGTTGTCGATATCTTGCAGATCCCGGCATTCTTATGTCGTCAGACAGATTTGATTGTGGCTGCAGCCCAAACAGGCCGCATTGTCAATGTGAAAAAAGGTCAATTCCTGGCACCTTGGGATGCGAAGGCCATTATTAAGAAAATGGAAGAGGCAGGAAACAGGCGTTTATTGCTGACGGAACGCGGTTCCAGTTTCGGTTATAATAATTTAGTTTCAGATTTTCGTTCCTTAGCAATTATGCGTGCAATGGGATATCCCGTGGTGTTTGATGCTACCCATAGCGTGCAAAAACCTGGGGGCTTGGGCCATGCCAGCGGCGGAGAAAGCCAATATGTGCCCTTGTTGTCCAGATGTGCCGTCGCTGCAGGTACAGATGCCATATTTTTAGAAACACATCCTACTCCTGCTAGATCCTTATCCGATGGCCCTAATATGGTGGCATTGAAACATTTACCGTCGCTATTAAGCGACTTGGTTAAAATTGATAGGGTAGTTAAAGGCTTATGATCAAACGCGCCCACGACGTTATTAAAATTGAAGCCCAGGCTGTGACCGGACTTTTAAAAAATATTGGTAAGGATTTTAGTCGGGCCGTTGATATTATGGCTAAATGCACCGGCCGGGTGATTGTCGTCGGCATGGGTAAGACGGGCATTATTGGCCGCAAGATTGCTGCGACATTGTCGTCGACAGGAACGCCGAGCGTTTTTATGCATAGCGCCGAGGCTGTGCATGGGGATTTAGGTCAGGTCACCGCTAAAGATGTATTACTGATGATTTCCCAAAGTGGGGAGACAGAAGAAACAGTGCGCTTATTGCCCCTAGTTAAGAAAATTGGGGTTAAGACCATTGCCTTAACAGGTAATCCACGCTCGAGCTTGGCTAAACATACCGACGTCGTTTTAAATGTCGCGGTGAAAACAGAAGGATGTCCTTTAGGATTGGCGCCCATGGCATCGACAACAGCGACAGTGGTTATGGGAGATGCCTTAGCGGCTTGTTTGATTGACCGTCGAGGATTTAAAAAAGAAAATTTTGCCTTTTTCCATCCCGGCGGCAGTTTGGGGCGTCAGCTGTTGCTTAAAGTGGAAGATATTATGCGTACCGGTTCTTCATTTGCCAAGGTCAAATCGCAGATGAAGGTTAAAGATGTGTTATTGGCCATCACCAAGGCGCGTAGCGGTTGCGCGTGCGTTGTTGACGGGAATAATCGTTTATTGGGAATATTTACAGACGGGGATTTGCGCCGTCATTTGGAATCAGACCCTGGTTTATTGCTTAAGCCTGTGGGTGGGGTTATGACTAAAAATCCCACTGCCATTGCCAAGGACAAGCTGGCGGTCGATGCGTTTGACATTTTAAAATCGAAGAAGATCGACGAGCTGTTAGTTGTTGATAAAGGCCGTAAGGTGGTTGGCCTTGTGGATGTCCAGGATTTATTGAAAGCAGGTTTGGTTTAAGATGGAGCAACTAAAGAATATTAAAGCAGTTGTTATGGATGTCGACGGTGTTTTAACAGACGGAAGAATTATCGTCGATAGTAACGGCGTTGAGTCGAAGAATTTTAATGTCCAGGATGGTTTGGGGATTGTCCTTTTAAAGAAGGTAGGCATTAAAACAGCTTTGATTTCTGCCCGCCAATCCGCGGTGTCTGATATTCGCGGTCGGGATTTGGGTGTTGACCGTATTTTTAATGGGGTGCATCCCAAATTATCCGCTTACGAAAGTTTGCTTGTTGATTTTGCTGTTGAAGACCGTCAGGTGTGTTATATCGGCGATGATGTGGTTGACCTTTGCATTTTAAAACGGGTTGGTTTTGCCGTGGCTGTTAATAATGCTGTTGCACAAGTTAAATCGCAGGCACATTATGTGACCCAGCGCAATGGCGGGCAAGGTGCAGTTCGTGAAGTGATTGAAATGATTTTACGTGAACAAGGCTTATGGCAAGAACAACTGTGGGGATAAATTGATGAATCGATGGTTATTTGCCTTAGCGTTTATTATGATGGTTCCCTTATCGCATGCAGCCCAGGAAGCGGCAAGTACGTCACCCGTCGGGCAGCAATTGCAGGGGTTTAATCTCAATGGCTATGCCAATGATGGTAAAAAGCAATGGGAGATTAACGGGGATAAGGCGGATATTTCTGATGAAAAAATCAATGTCACCAATGTGGACGCAAATTTTTATGGGCAACAAAATGCCAATTTAAAAGCCAAGACAGGGGTTATTGATAAGGCCAATGGCGACATTCAGCTAAATAAAGATGTGGTGATTACCTCTGACCAGGGCGCGCAAATGACGACGGATACGCTCAATTGGAGCCGCAATAAGGATTTAGTGTCAACGCCAGATCCTGTACGGATTGACGATCAGCAAGGGACGATTACGGGCAAAGGTTTAACCGCGCATCCGAATTTAAAAAAAGCTGAACTTAAACAGGATGTGAAGGCGGTGATTAATACCAAGCCGCAAAACAGCAGTAATCAGGTGGTGACCATTACCTGCGACGGTCCTATGCAAATGGACCAGGCAAAAATGTATGCGGTGTTCCATGATAATGTGGTAGCTGTTGAAGTTTCGACTGGGCGCGAATTGCATGCGGACACCATGGAAGTTTATTTCGACGATAAAAATAAGAAGATTAAAAAATTGATCTGCACGGGCAATGTGCGCGTGGTGCAGGGCGATAATGCCAGTTATGCAGACCAAATGGTTTATAATGGGGAAGATCAAACCTTGGTCATGACTGGTCGCCCCAAATTAATTTTTGATACCGGAGCAACCAAGGGCAGCGGCATGTTTAAAGGCCTGGGACAATAACCTATGCAATTACTGGAAACTAAGAATCTAGTCAAGATTTACGGCGGCCGTCGGGTGGTGGATGGTTTAAGTATTTCCGTCGGACGTTCGGAAATTGTGGGGCTGTTAGGTCCAAATGGGGCAGGTAAGACAACGTCGTTTTATATGGCGGTTGGCATTATCCAGCCCGATGAAGGCCAGGTGATTTTTGACCAGGAAGATATCACCAAGAAACCAATCCATGAACGTTCCCGTCTAGGCATGGGTTATCTTGCCCAGGAATCATCGATTTTTCGTAAACTGACTGTGGAAGAAAATATTTTAGCGATTTTGGAAACCTTGCCGATTGGGCCCAAGGAACGTCGTCGCCGTTTAGAATCGCTGCTGGAAGAATTGAACATTTCGCATCTGGCCAAGTCTAAGGCGTATACGCTTTCTGGTGGGGAACGCCGTCGTCTGGAAATTACCAGGGCCCTGGTGACTAATCCATCGTTTTTATTGTTAGATGAGCCTTTTTCCGGGATTGATCCGATTGTCGTTGCAGAAGCGCAGGAGATTATTAAAGATTTAAAAAAGCGTGGATTGGGGATTTTGTTGACGGACCACAATGTGCGCGAGACGTTGTCTATTACCGATCGTGCCTATTTAGTGGCTGATGGACGTTTATTGATTTCCGGGACAGCGCAGGATTTAATTAATGATCCCAAGGCGCGTAAGATTTATTTAGGAGAAAAGTTTTCCATGTAAGCCAGATGATGGGGTAGGTCAAGATTCTTTCAGGCCTCACACCCCCCATCCCCCACAACACATGCACGTGGCTTGTTTTGCGGGAAGGTTAGTGGTTAAAAGCTGTATGTCAGATTAGGGGTGGCATGTGGTGGGGGTAGTTCGGCCTTCAAGAACTTGTCCTAAACCCCATCTATGACAAATTGGCACATCGGCTCAATGTTTCAAGACGTAACGTCACAAAAGATATAAATGAAATCAACATCGTAAGAAAGGAAGTAAGCAATGAAAGTTGAAGTGAAGAAAGTCGATACATTAAAACGCGAATTAAAATTTGAAATCCCGCGCGAGCGCGTTTCTAAAGCTATGGAAGAAGTCTACGTTGAAATTGGCAAACATGCCAAGGTCAAAGGATTCCGTCCAGGCAAGGTGCCACGCAATATCTTAGTTGCTTCCCATGGCAAATTAGCCCAGGAAGAAACGATCAAGAAATTAATCCCCCAAGCGTATCACGAAGGTTTGGGCAAAAATGATTTAAACCCCATTGATATGCCGGAAATTACCGATGTAAAATTGCACGACGGGATTTTAACGTTCACAGCGACCTTGGACATCCGTCCGGAAGTTAAAGTCGGCAATTATAAAGGCATTAAAGTGACCCGTAAAAGCGATGAGGTTACTGAAGAAGACTTAAATAAAACCCTGGAATTTTTTAAGAAGGGCCAGGGTGAGAAAGAAGTTGCGATCGACGATAGTTTTGCTAAAGGCATGGGTTTTGGTACCTTGGAAGATTTCAAGAGCGCTTTAAAACGTCAATTGCAATTTGATAAGGACCGTCAAAACCGTATCGATGTGGAAAATCAAGTTGTTGAAAGTTTGGTTAAAAGTTCTAAATTAGTTGTACCGCAAAGTTTGGTTGCTCGTCAAATGCAGCACCGTTTAAATGAGACCTTGCGCCGGCTTAAAACCCAGGGCATGTCTGAGGAAGAAATCAAAAATAAAACTGAAGAAATCCGTCAGCAATTGGAATCCGTAGTTGAGCGCGACGTGAAATTATATTTGATCTTTGAAGAAATTGCCAAGTTGGAAAACATCCAAGTTGCCTCCCAGCAAGAAAGCATCCCAAGTAAGGTTATGGAATTCTTGTTAAAAGAAGCAGCCTGGGAAAATTCTTCCGAGAAGAAAGAATCCGAAAAGAAATCTTCAAAGAAAGCATAGTTTTTAAAAGATAAACAGGTTTTCACTAACCCAAGGGAGTCTTATTATGGAACGTTCGCAATTATTGGTGCCAATGGTTGTTGAAAAAACAGGTCATGGGGAACGTGCGTATGACATTTATTCCCGCTTGCTTAAAGAACGAATTATTTTCTTAGGCACCGGGGTTGATGATCATGTGGCTAATTTGATCATTGCCCAGTTATTATTCTTGCGGTCCGAGGATAAGGAAAAAGACATTTATATTTATGTCAATTCACCGGGTGGTTCTGTTACCGCCGGGATGGCTATTTATGATACCATGCAATACATCAAGCCAGATGTTTCTACCATTTGCATTGGCCAGGCTGCCAGTATGGGTGCGGTGTTATTAGCCGCTGGTGCTAAAGGCAAACGCTTTGCCTTGCCTAATGCCCGTATCATGATCCACCAGCCATGGGGTGGGGCGCAAGGAACAGCCAGCGATATTCACATTCAAGCTCAAGAAATTTTACGTATGAAAGATGAGCTTAATAAAATTTTGGCCAAGCATTGCGATAAGCCGGTTGAAAAAATTGCTAAAGATACAGACCGTGATTATTTCATGTCCGCCGTAGAATCCAGGGATTATGGTTTAGTCGACGGGGTTATTACACATTTTGGTGAAGTTAAATAAATTCTATAACATTGAGGGGTGCACTATGAAACGCAATTTGCTGTTAACGCCAGGACCAACCCAAGTTCCACCGGAATTATGCGCGGCATTAGGCCGTCCGATCATCCATCACCGCACGCCGCAATTCCAGGACAATATCAAACAGGTGGTGGAAGGGTTAAAAGAAGTTTTTCAGACGAAGAATGACATTTATATTTTAACGTCTTCAGGTTCTGGCGCTATGGAAGCTGCGGTTGTGAACTTATTATCTCCAGGGGATACAGCCATTGCCGTTGATAGTGGAAAATTCGGTGAACGTTGGGTGGAATTGTGCCAGACATATCAAGCTAAAACCGTGGTGCATAAGGTGCAATGGGGCAAGGTGCCAACAGCGACGGAAATCAAATCTTTGTTAGCAGCGAATCCAAATACCAAGGCTGTGTTTATTACCTTAGCGGAAACATCAACGGGCGTGACCCCTGATATCAAGGCGATTGGCGATGTGGTCAAAGACACCAAGGCGATTTTAGTCGTGGATGCGGTTTCTGGTTTGGCGGTGCAGGAAATTAAGACGGATGAGTGGCATTGCGATGTGGTGGTTTCCGGTTCCCATAAGGGTTTGATGTTGCCACCTGGCCTGGCCTTTGTCAGCGCCTCACAAAAAGCCATTGATGTGATCAATGCATCAACAACGCCTCGGTATTATTTTGATTTGCGTGAATGCAAAAAGGCGATGGAAAAAACAGATACGCCATTTACTCCAGCTATCGGCGTTTTAATTGCCTTGGTCGATAGTTTAAACATGATTAAAAAAGATGGTTTGTCGAATATGTTTGCCCGCTATATCCGTTTGGCTAAAGCCACTCGCGCCGGATGCAAGGCAATTGGTTTGGAAATGTTTCCAGATGCCGATTGTGCCACCAATGTATTGACAGCGGTGAAAGTGCCAGCAGGGATCGACGGAGAAAAGTTAACCAAGACCATGCGCGATACCTACGGGATTACTTTTGCTGGTGGCCAAGACCAATTAAAAGGCAAGGTCATCCGTATGGCGCATATGGGGGCTTTGGATGAATATGATATTTTGACAGGTTTAGCCTGTTTAGAAAAAGTTTTGTTCCAAATGGGACATAAATTTGAATTGGGTGCGGGCTTAACCGCAGCACAAAAAGTTTTAAATACCAAGTAATTTTGGAAGGAGTTTCATATGTTTAAGGTATTAATTAGTGATAAGTTAGAAAAGGAAGGTTTGGATATTTTAGCCGCCGATAAAAATATCCAGGTGGATTGCAAATTCGGTATTGCTGCTGATGAACTCAAGAAAATCGTTAATGAATATGATGCTTTAATCGTCCGTTCAGGGACCCAGGTGACGGCAGAGATCATTGAAGTTGCCAATAAGCTAAAAGTAATAGGTCGGGCCGGGGTTGGGTTAGACAATGTGGATTTACCTGCAGCGACGAAAAAAGGCATTGTGGCCATGAATACGCCAGCGGGGAATACCACCTCAACGGCTGAACATACCATGAGCATGATCTTGGCGCTTTCGCGTAATATTCCTCAATCAGTTGCTTCTTTGCGCGGTGGGAAATGGGAACGTTCCAAATTTACCGGTGTGGAATTATATGGGAAGACATTGGGTGTTGTTGGTTTGGGTCGCATTGGCACAACAGTTGCGAAAATGGCCAGTGGCTTTGGCATGAAGGTGATTGGCTTTGATCCTTATTTGCCGGCGGAGCTTGCTGCAAAAAACGGGATCCAGGCTGTTGATTTAACAACGATTTATAAAACATCCGACTATATCACCGTGCATATTCCTAAAACAGATGAAACAACGCATATGATTGCTGAAAAGGAAATTGAATTGATGAAAAAGAGCGTGCGTTTAATTAATTGCGCGCGCGGTGGGATTATCCACGAGCCTTCGTTGATTAAAGCGTTGGAATCCGGGCGTATAGCCGGGGCAGCCTTGGATGTTTATGAAGTCGAGCCTCCAGATTTTTCTTCACCATTATTTAAATTGGCCAATTGCATCACCACGCCTCACCTGGGAGCATCGACGACAGAAGCCCAAGTCAATGTGGCCATTGAAATCGCACATGCGGTCAAAGATGCCTTGTTAGGGCACGGGATCCGTAATGCTGCTAATTTTCCGTCGCTGTCGGCGGAAGCATATAAGGCCTTGGAGCCCTATTTGGATTTAGGCGAACGTATGGGGAAATTTGCCGGCCAGTTAGTTCAAGGGGCATTAAAGGAAGTAAAGATCACCTATAGTGGTGCTCCGACGCAACATAAGGTCGCGGCTGTCACCATGGCCCTGGCCAAAGGTTTATTGACGCCGATCTTAGGCGAAACAGTCAATACGGTTAATGCCATCAACATGCTCAAGGACCGTGGGATTAATTTACAAGAAATCATGTCGAATCAAATTGAGGAATATGTTAATCGCATCAGCCTTGATTTAGTTACTGATAAAGAAACCTTATCTGTATGGGGGACATTATCAAGCAATAATCAGCCTCGTATCGTCAAGGTGAATAATGTGTATGTCGAGGCTATTCCCCAGGGGAATATGCTCATCATCAACAACAATGACCGTCCAGGCATTGTTGGTACCGTCGGTACCGTGTTAGGCCAAGCTCAAATTAATATTGCTGGCATTACTTTTGGCCGTGACCGTCAGGGCGGCATGGCATTAAGTGTGGTGAATGTGGATAGTTTAATTCCTGATTCAGTGGTTGCCACGCTAAAGAAAAATAGTGACATTCTTTTAGTGAAGGTCATTAAGGTTTAACAATGACAGTTGCAAGTTTTGTACCGACGACGATCAGTGCTGGCATTTTAGATGCCATTAACCCGCTGGTGATGATGAACGCGGCAGTGGTCATTTTATTAAGTGGTTTAAAGCCTGTTGCTTTATCCCGTAGACGTTTATCAGTTATTTTGTTTTGTTTGGGTTATGTTTTTAGTTCCGTGGTGATTTTCTGCGGCATTGATGTGCAATGGTATTTAAACCCGGCTGTAACATCGGCGGTGCGTTACGGGTATTTTGTTTTTGCCTTGATATCCATGATGGTCAGTGCAGTCTTTTTTGTGGATTGGTGTAGTGTGTATCGTCAGCGTAAAGCTGCTGTTTTAAAAGGGGATGGATGGTTCAATGCCCTTGAAGCGCCGCAGGCCATGAATTGGCTACAACCCGTCTTAGCGTGCATCATTGGTGGGGTGTTGGGGATTGGTGGGTCATTTTGGCCGCCAGATGGCCAGGTTACCTTGATGGCTAATTATCTCTATATGCCAGGTTTTACAGTGAAGGTTGTCGCTTTGTTAGTTGTGTATAATTTTTTAATGCTTTGGCCAATATTATTATTTATGTGGCTGGTGGCGGCAAATCGCGCCTCTCGTCAGGTGTATCGGTTTTTGTTGACGATAATTTTCTTGGCTGCAGGTTTTATCGGTGTATATATTTTTTAATAGGCATAGTTAAATAAAGGTAAACATATGAATTCTGTAGTGATTGGGGCCCAGTGGGGTGATGAAGGTAAGGGAAAGTTAATTGATATTCTTTCCGAAGATGTGGATATCACGGTGCGTTATCAAGGTGGGAATAATGCCGGGCATACGGTTATTGTTGGGGATAAGGAATACATTTTCCACTTAATCCCGTCGGCAATCTTACGTCCGGAAAAAACCTGTGTCATTGGTAATGGCGTCGTCATTGACCCTAAAGCCTTATTGGAAGAAGTTGATGGTCTAAAAAAACGTGGGCTGCCCATGACGAACAAGCAATTAAAGATTGCTGCGAATGCGCATGTGGTTATGCCTTATCACCGTGTCATGGACCAATTGCGTGAAAGCAAGCGTGCTAATAAGATCGGCACTACTGGCCGGGGGATCGGGCCGTGCTATGCGGATAAGGTGGGCCGCATGGGTGTGCGCATGATTGATTTATTAAACCCGCGCGTTTTAAAAGCGAAGCTGGAAGATAATCTCAATGAGAAAAACTCCATCTTCGGTCGGGTGTATGGTTTTAAGAATTATAAGTTTGAAGATATCTATAAGGAATATTTAGCCTATGGCCGTCGGTTAAAACCATATATTTGTGATACGGCTTTATTTTTAAATGATGCCATTGAACGAAAAAAGAAAATCCTTTTTGAAGGGGCCCAAGGGACATTTTTAGATATTGATTTTGGGACATACCCGTTTGTCACCTCATCGAATGCGACAACCGGCGGGGTGTCTTCAGGGACAGGGGTAGGCCCCAACAAAATTGATAAGGTTATTGCTGCGGTCAAGGCCTATACGACTCGCGTGGGAGAAGGTCCTTTCCCGACAGAATTTGCAAAAGCCATGGATGATGCCATCCGTCAAAAAGGCCACGAGTTTGGGGCAACAACTGGTCGTGCCCGTCGATGCGGCTGGTTTGATGGGGTTTTAGCCCGTTATGCCATTGCCATTAATGGGGTTGATGAGTTAGCCATCATGAAACTGGACGTCTTAGATGACCTTAAAGAAATTAAGATTGCCACCTCCTACAAGTATAAGGGGAAAGCGTACCGTGATTACCCGCATGATATGGAGGTGTTAAGCGGAGCAAAGCCAGTTTATGAATCCATGCCAGGATGGCAGGCCAATACGCGCAATGTACGCAGTTTTGCCAAACTACCGGTCAATGCCCGTCGGTATATTGAACGTTTGGAACAATTATTGAAAGTGAAGATCAAATATATTTCAGTTGGCTCCAAGCGCGATGAAATTATTATAAGATAAAATTATTGACAAAGTATATATTCTGTATAATACTGTATACATGCAGACATTGGTGACCAATAAAGAATTAGAAGCCATCCGTGAAATTCGTAATTCCCTCATGCATGTCGGCCGTATCCCCTCTATGCGTGAACTTATGTCTTCGTTGGGTTATCGTTCTCCCCGTTCAGCTTCTTTAATTGTTGATAAGTTAATTAAAAAAGGCGTCTTGCGCCGTAAACATGACGGTAGTTTGCAGTTTATCAAGAATTTAGCAGAAGATACTACGCGCGCGCAAACAGTTGATGTTCCCTTAATTGGGACAGTTGCTTGTGGAATGCCGATTTTAGCAGAAGAAAATACTCAAGCCATGATTTCAGTCAGTACCAAATTAGCCCGGCCACCGCATCGGTATTTCTTACTTAAAGCCAAGGGTGATTCAATGGATCAAAAGGGGATTAATAATGGCGACATGGTTTTGGTTCGCCAGCAAACAACAGCCAAAAATAATGATACCGTGGTAGCATTCATTGATGATGAGGCAACCATTAAAGAGTTTCATTCGGCTGGAGCAACTGTCATTTTGAAACCAAGATCTACAAATAAAAAGCATCAGCCGATTGTTTTGACTGGGGATTTTCAAGTGCAAGGCATTGTTGTGGCAGTTATACCAAATTTTCAGATTTGAGGATGTTACATGAACAAAGAAAATAAATATTTGGTTCTGGGATAATTTGAAGAGACAAGTTTTATTGATGCTTTTATTGTGGAAGCGGAAAGTCACCAAGATTCATACGCTCGATCAGAATTAGAGCAAGACTCTAGTGTATTTATTGTTCTCGATGCAAAGCAATCCAGAGAATTAAATATAAATCTTAATGGGGCCCTAAACAGTTTTTAATTTTAAAATGAGCGAGGTGATTTATGATGACTAAAGTGGAAGAAAAGGATATTAAATTTGTTTTAGATTACCTCTGGCAAGATGAACAAAAGCATTATCAGGAAAATCGGTCTAAGAACCATATTTATTCTGTTTTGAGAAGGGTAGCAAAAAGAATTGGATATAACGATACAGATAGTCCGCAATTCTCGTAGAAATTAGTTTAAGGGCTTATAAATGAGCATGAATTTAGGTTTTGATGAACGGCTTGCGAGCCAATATAAAAGTCCTTCCCAGAGGATCAGAATTTTATCTGAGGGATGGGTTCAAAAGGAAGTCTATTGTCCGAACTGCGGAAATTCAAACCTTGAGCAGTACTCAAAGAATAAACCTGTTGCAGATTTCTATTGTGGGTGTTGTAGCGAAGATTTTGAATTGAAAAGCAAGAAAGACACAGTTGGATTAAAGATTGTAGACGGGGCGTATCAAGCAATGCTTTCAAGGATTGCCAGCGTTAATAATCCAAATTTCTTTTTATTGAATTATGAATTCCAGATGTATCGGGTGTTGAATTTGCTGATAATCCCCAAGCATTTTTTTGTTCCAAATATTATTGAGAAAAGGGCTCCTTTATCAGTTGGAGCAAAAAGGGCTGGATGGGTCGGATGTAATATCTTGTTGAATAGAATTCCAGAGGTCGGCAGGATTTTCCTGATTAAGGATAAGCAGGTTGAATCAAAAGAGAAAGTTCAGGCAGTTTGGAAAAAGACGCTTTTCTTACGAGAAGAAAAGAAAGCAGAATCCAAGGGATGGTTGTTAGATATTATGAAGTGTATCGAGAAGCTGGGTAAAAAAGAATTTGTTTTGAATGATATTTATCAGTTTGAAAATGAACTAAAAATGCTTCACCCAGAGAACAGGCATATCAAAGATAAAATGCGTCAACAGCTTCAGGTTTTACGTGACCGTAATTTTATTCAATTTACTGGTCGTGGGGAGTACAGGCTCGTTTAGAATGCGAAGGAGAATTTAATGATTAAATTGGATGTTCAAGGCAAAGAGGTATCCGTCATCACAAAGAAACAGTTGGATTATATTTCTTTGACCGATATTGCGAAATACCGCAATGCGGATGCCCCAGCAGATATTGTTAAGAATTGGATGCGTAGCAAAAGCACGATAGATTTCTTGGGATTATGGGAGAAATTAAATAACCGTAGTTTTAAACTGGTCGAATTCGACCAGTTTAAGAATGATGCGGGAAACAATTATTTTGTCTTGTCACCACAGAAATGGGTAGAAAAAACAAATGCCATAGGTCTGATATCAAAATCAGGCCGCTATGGCGGGACATACGGGCATAAAGATATTGCTTTTGAATTTGCTTCATGGATTAGTGCTGAATTTAAGCTGTATTTGATTAAAGAATTTCAACGGCTTAAAGAAGATGAAAATGACCGCTTGCGATTGGAGTGGAGTTTCCAGCGCATGTTAGCTAGGGTCAATTACCGCATCCATACTGATGCAATTAAAGAAAAGATTATCCCTCCGGAATTGAGCAAACAACAAATTCAGAATGTATATGCCAGTGAAGGGGATCTTTTGAATGTAGCCTTGTTTGGCATCACAGCCAAGCAATGGCGGGAGATGAATCCATCCTTGGAAGGCAATATGCGTGATTATGCAGCCATTGAACAATTGGTTGTTCTTTCCAATCTTGAAAGCATCAATTCAGTCATGATTCATCAGGGATTAGACCAAAGTCAGAGATTACGGCAGCTCAACAGCATTGCCATCACACAAATGAAATCTCTTGTCGGGAATCAGGATTTGAAGAAGCTAGGATAAATGGCACTGGAAAAATAGGAAATATGAGCAAAGAAGATTTTGATAGCCTCTATAGGGAGAACCGGATTCTCAAAGAAGACGTTTCCTTTGCCAGGCCTATCTTTAGAGCAAATGTGTCAGCGCTTACCAGAATGGTATAATTCTTTGGATTAATTCGGTGTGTGTAAAAAATGGCAAGGTGTTTGCAATGCAAAGCCAAGCAAGGGCGTGCGCAATGTTTATGAATATATCGGCGAAGATTCATCGTAATCGTAAATTAAGACAATATTATTCTTTTTATTTTAAAGGTTTATCAATTGCTTGACTTTAATAATTGGCTATGATAATTTGACAATCTGTTGGTATATAAAATTAAGGGAGGAATCATCATGTATTCACGTTCATTGTCGTTAACCATTGCCACTGTACTGTTATTGTCAGTAGGCTTATCCGGATGTACGGTCATTTTCCAAAAAGGTCGTCGTACGGACATTGAAAAAATTTCTAAACTCAAAAGTGATTTGAGTGAACTTGACCGTGCCAAGCAGGAGTTGGAGCGTCGCTTGAAAGACGAAATCAACAATAAGCAAGTCAAGGTGGAAATGCTGCAAAAGGGTTTGGTGATTACCTTTGTTGCCGAAGTTCTTTTTGATTCTGGCAAAGCCCAGTTGCGCGCAGATTCCTTGCCGAAATTGGATAAAGTCACCAATGTTATCAATACCACTGTCTCAGATTTGAATATTGGTATTGAAGGACATACTGATAATCAACCGATCAAGCGCTCTGGATGGAAATCCAACTGGGAATTATCCACGGCACGCGCGTTGAGCGTTTTGCATTATTTAAGTGAAAAAGGCGTTTCTGAACCACGTTTGGCAGCGACGGGATATGGCGAATATAAGCCAGTGGCGTTAAATGACACCAAGGACGGTCGTCAAAAGAACCGTCGTGTGGAAATTGTCATCTTACCTAAGGCTGATAAAGAACCTGCCGGAGAACAAATATGAAAAAAGACATTCTCTTAGTTATTTTTTTACTGATAACTATTGGGTCTGTTGTTGCAGCTTACAAGTTTTTTGAAAAAGAGCATAAGGCGGTCAAGGCGTTGGAAGAAGAACGTTACAGCCGCATGGTCGCTGAAGAAAGTTTACAGAAAAATGCAGCCAAGGTTTCCAGTTTAGAAGCCCAGGTGCGTAATACGGATGAGAAAATGGCCAAGATTCAGGACATTTTAAAGAAGGAAAAATCCGTGAATGAAGATCTAAAAAAGCAATATGAGTCTTTGGCGCAAGCTAAGGAAAATTTAGAGGGAAAGTTGTCAACGGCCTTGGAGCAGCAGCAACAAGCGCAAGCGGCCCCTGAACAAACAGCAGCAGCGACGCCTGCTCCTGCTGAAGGTGTGGTATCGCAATGATGACTTAAACGGCTTAAAATGAATTAGGGCTTAAGGCGTTTGCGAATGGGGGATGAAGGTCCCCCATTTTATTTGTGATGGCAAGATGATAAATGAGGATAAGCTTCCAGTGCATGTGGCGATCATTATGGATGGCAATGGCCGTTGGGCTAACGCCAGGCATTTGCCACGCACCCAGGGGCATATTGAAGGTGTTAAACGGGTTGAAGAAGTGGTGGAGTGTGCCCGTCGCCGTGGCATTAGGTATTTGACGATTTTTACATTCTCGACGGAGAATTGGTTTCGCCCGGAAGATGAAGTGTCCATGCTGATTAGGACCTTGATCAATGTGATTTCCGAAAAGGCGAAGCGTTTGGCAAATAACGGGATTAGGGTCAATTTTATTGGCCGTCGGGATGGAGTACCGCCAGAATTATTAAAAGCAATGGATGAAGCCATGGCTTTGACTGGGCACGATATGCCGTTGACGGTCAATGTGGCATTTAATTATGGGGGCCGGGCAGAAATTATTGATGCGGTGCGCCAATTATGCAGCAAGGCTGTATCAGGTAGCCTTGACCCACAGTCCATTGAAGACAAGGATATTGCGGCATTTTTGTATACGGCAGGCCAGCCCGATCCAGATTTATTGATCCGTACGTCAGGTGAGCAGCGTATTAGTAATTTTTTATTGTGGCAGTTGTCGTACGCGGAATTATATTTTACATCCAAATGTTGGCCGGAATTTACAGCTGCGGAGTTTGAGGGGGCATTAGCTGAGTATGCCCAGCGGGAACGTCGATATGGGCGAGTCAAAACTTCTTAAAAGCCAAGGGAACAAAGGTATGTCTAAAGCACGTGTGCTATCAGCGTTCTTGATGATCGCCGTGACGTGTTTTGCAGTCATTTACAATTGGATGTTTATTTTAGTTGTCTGCTTTTTTACAGCAGGCGGCTTGTATGAATTTTTTTACATGGTCAAGAAAAAGGATGTGCCCATTTATAGTTATGTGGGTATCTTTATTGGTTTACTTATTCCCTTGTCCATTTTTACCCATTTTGAGCCGACAAAGAATTGGGAATTGTTATTTACCGTCGCTGGATTTTTATTGATTTTATTATTGCAGTTTTCCCGTAACGATAATCGTCATGCAATCTTAGGTTTGTCGACGACATTGTTTGGCGTTTTATATGTGTCCTGGTTTTTTAGCTTTATCATTAAGGTGCGCTTCCTGCTTCCTGGTATTGAAGGAATGAAATTGTTAGGCTTTATTTTAGCGGTGACCAAATCAGGAGATATTGGGGCCCTATTAATCGGCAGCAAGTTTGGCAAGGTGCCGTTGCTTGCCCGAGTAAGTCCTAATAAGTCCGTGGAAGGCACCATCGGTGGCTTGGTTGTTAGTATGTGTATGGCGGTATTCTTACATGCCTGGTTACCGACGCAGGTGCAAATCCCATTGTGGCAGGTTGCTTTGATGGGTGCATTTTTTGGAGGATTAGGGCAGTTGGGGGATTTGTCTGAATCATTGATCAAGCGGGATTGCGGGGTTAAGGATTCTGGTAAATTCCTGCCTGGCTTAGGCGGCGTGTTGGATATGATTGATAGTTTATTGTTCTCAGTTCCGGCATTTTATTTATACATGAGTTCAACGTTAAAAATTGTGCAGTTATAAAATTTTTTGATGCCTGTCCGTCATTTAGCGATTTTAGGTTCCACAGGTTCTATTGGCCGTAATACGCTAGATATCGTCGATCGATATCCAGAACGTTTTAAGGTCACGGCCTTATCCGGTTATACGCAAGCAAAAGATTTAGCAGCACAGATGAAGCGTTACCGTCCGAAATATGTGGCGGCTTTGCCTGAAGTTGTAAGCCAGTTAAAAGTTTTGCCGTTTGCCCGTGGGATTAAGTTCTTTGATGTGAGGCGTGATTTAGAAATTTTAGCATCCTTGCCTGATGTGGATGTGGTGGTTTTAGCCTTGCGTTCTGCGTGTGCGCTTAAACCTTTTTTGGCAGCGGCCAAGGCGGGCAAGATGATTGCCCCGGCAAATAAAGAAGCGCTGGTGATTGCCGGCGATTTGATTATGCGCACAGCCCGTCGGCATGGGGCCACAGTTATTCCGGTCGACAGCGAACAAAGTGCTATTTTTCAATGCCTTGATGGGCAAAAGGCTCCGGTTAAGAAAGTACATTTGACCGCTTCAGGCGGGCCTTTATTAAATGTGGCATCTCGTGATTTTGGAAAGTTGACCGTTAAAGATATTTTGCGCCATCCGCGCTGGGCCATGGGCCCTAAGATCACGGTGGATTCCGCGACATTAATGAATAAGGGTTTTGAATTTATCGAAGCGCAGCGTTTGTTTGGACTGACGTTTGATCAAATTAAAGTTGTTGTGCATCCAGAAGCCATAATTCATTCTATGGTTGAGTTTGCCGACGGGTCGATATTAGCGCAATTGGCTGTGACAGATATGCGTTTGCCGATCCAGTATGCGTTGACGTATCCACAGCGTTTGCCGACAGGTTTGCCAGATTTGGATTTTGTAAAATTAGGACGTTTGAATTTTCAGGCGCCGGATATCAAGAAATTTCCGGCATTAGGGTTAGCCTTTGAGGCGGCCAAAGCGGGTGGGACATTGCCGTGCGTATTAAATGCCGCGGATGAAGAAGCGGTAGATGCTTTTCTGACGCGAAAAATTAATTTTACTTCGATTTATAAAGTGGTTGAAAAAGTTGTGAGCCGTCATAAAATAATCTCTTCACCGTCTTTAAAAGACATTGAACAGGTTGATATTCAAGCGCGTCAACATGCGCAGGAGCTTATAGAAAGGTTGTCATGACAATTATTGTTTTCTTTGCCATTTTAAGTGTTTTAATCATGGTCCATGAATGGGGACATTATATTACTGCCCGTCGCTGTGGGGTTAAGGTTGAACAGTTTGCCTTAGGTTTTGGTCCTAAGCTTTTTGGTTGGAAGCGGGGCGATACGGAGTTTATGTTATGTGCCATTCCCCTGGGTGGTTTTGTGAAAATGGCTGGTGATGAACGCAGTTCATTAAAAGGAGATAGTGAAGAATTCTTTTCTAAGTCGATTGGGCAACGGGCCTTGGTTGTGGTGATGGGGCCGGTTGTTAATTTTGCTTTGGCATTTTTATGTTTTTGGGCCGTGTTTACGATCGGTTTTGTTGATTTAGAATCTTCTTCGAATCAGGTGGGAACAACTGTAGGCCAGGTTTTGGATAATTCTCCGGCGGCAAAAGCAGGCCTTAAGTCGTCTGATACGATTGTGGCTGTTAATGGCCAGGCTGTTGAGCATTGGCCAGATATCCAAAAACAAATCGTAGAATCCAAAGATTTATCAATATCCATGGTCATCAAGCAGCAAGGTGTTGAGAAAAATATTACTGTGATTCCTCAAGTGCAAACGCAGAAAGATATTTTTGGGCGCGTGCATCAGGTGCGTCGCATTGGGGTCGGGCCGTTACCTCTGACAAAAGCCGATGATGTGGTTATTAAACGTTACGGTATTTTTGGTTCGTTTTTTAAGGCAGGAGAAGAATTGGTCAAAATTTCTGTTAAGACCTATGTGGCCCTCTACGAGATGGTCACAGGCATGCGTTCTCCTAAAGAAGCCATGGGCATTGTAGGTATGTTCTTTGTGATTAAATTTGCCTTAACAGTGGGGATTTCATTTTTGTTATATATCGTCGGGGTTATCAGTGCCAGCCTGGCGATTTTTAATTTATTGCCCATTATCCCCCTGGATGGCGGGCATTTATTGCTGCTCTTGGTTGAAAAAATCCGTGGCCGCATGTTATCCTTAAAGACGGAGGCTTTTGTGTCGAAGTTCGGCTTTAGCTTGATGATGCTTTTGGCGTTGTTTGTTTTTTATGTGGATATTGAACGGATCGGCATTATTGATAAGGTTAAGGCGTTATTTTGAAAGGAAAATGATATATGGCGAGTTTCGAACACAATGAGATCAAGGCCCGCATTCATCATTACCTGATATCGAAAACGAATTTCTTGCAGGTTAAAGATTCCATGCAGGAAGATCAGTTGCGTTTTTTTGTGGATAATGCCATTACCAAACTGTGCCAGGAAACAAAGATGGATATTTCCATGGATGAGCGTGCCTCCATCTTAAGGGAGCTTGTCAGTGCGGTCATCAGTTTAGGCCCCATACGGCCTATTATGGATGATCCTGAAGTAACAGAAGTCATGATTAATGGGTATAAGTCGGTCTATATCCAAAAGAAGGGGCATATCGAGAAAACAGATATTCAGTTCCATGATAATGCGGCCTTATCACATACCATTCAGAAAATTATTGCAGCATCTGGTTCTTCCCGTCGGGTGGATGAATCTTCGCCCTATGTGGATTTTGCCATGCCTGATGGTTCGCGCGTGAATGTTATTTTACCGCCGTGTTCCTTAAGCGGGCCGATTTTAACGATCCGCAAGTTTTCCCGTGACCTGACGACTATTGATGATTTGGTTTCGCATCATAGTTTAAACAAACAAATGGCAGCTTTCTTAATTGCGGCAATTAAAGCCAAGTTAAACATTGTTTTTTGTGGTTCAACGGGGAGTGGGAAAACCACCTTGCTTAACGTCTTGTCCCGTCATATCCCTGAGCATGAGCGCATCATTACCATTGAAGATACGTCGGAGCTTCGTTTGATGCAGGAACATGTGGTGTCTTTGCAGGCAAAGGCAGCAAATATTGAAGGTAAGGGAGAGGTGACCATCCGTGACTTATTTGTCAATTCCTTGCGTATGCGGCCGGACCGCATCATCATTGGGGAAGTCCGTGGCCAGGAAATTCTGGATTTGATCCAGTCGATCTCCAGCGGGCATGCCGGGGCATTGGCCATTATCCACGCGGATTCGCCGGAGGAATGTTATAACCGCATGATTACCATGATGCTTATGTCCGGGATCCGCCTGAGCGGTGAGCATATCCGTTATCAAATTGCCGGGGCTGTTGATTTGATTGTGTATGTGGAATTATTCCTAGACGGGGTTCGTCGGGTGACGAATATTACAGATTTGCGTTTTGATAAGGAAACCAAGGAAATTTCTTTGCAGGATGTTTTTAGTTTCCGGCAGCAAGGAATTCAGGATGGAAAAATTATCGGGGATTGGGTGATGAACAAAACCAAGCCTTCGTTTTATCCAAAATTTGTTAAACGTAATGTGCCTTTAACAGGCCTTTTTGATTAAAAGACCTCTCGCTATTGGCTCGAGGTTAATTGGGCCCGATTCTATTCGGGCCTAAATTAAGGATTAAGTATGTATTGGTCAAAGTATTTTGTTCCGACGATAAAAGAAACGCCTATAGGCACCGAAGCGATCAGTCATCAATTGTCCTTACGGGCAGGTTTGGTTCATATGCTGACCTCAGGCGTGTATTCCTATTTGCCTTTGGGTTTACGCGTGCTTAAAAATGTGGAAGCAATTATCCGTGAAGAAATGGATGCTATTGGCTGTTGTGAACTTTTAATGCCTTCGCTACATCCCATTGAAGTTTGGAAGAAAAGCGGGCGTGACCAAACTTTAAAAGACATTATGTTTCAGTTTGATGATAAAAAAGGCAAGCGCATGTGCTTGGGTCCGACGCATGAAGAAATTATTACCACCCTCGCACATGACTACATCCAAAGTTATCGTCAATTGCCAATCACACTTTATCAGATCCAAACAAAATTCCGTGATGAAATCCGTACCCGTTTTGGGATTGTGCGTGCTTGCGAATTTATTATGAAGGATGCGTATAGTTTTGACCGTGATGTGGAAGGGTTAAATAAGAATTATGAGGCCCAGTTAAAAGCCTATGTGAATATTTTCAAGCGTTGCGGGTTAAATCCTTTTGTCGTCGCTGCAGATAGCGGGGCTATGGGGGGTAAGGTCTCGCATGAATTTCTAGTGCCTGCCGCGATTGGGGAAGACGTGCTTTGGGTTAATCGCAAGACCAATGAATTTGTTAAAGAGGAAGAAGGCAAGCCAGCGCCGGAGGGTGAAGATTGGCAACGCCAAGTCGCCATTGAGTTGGGGCATATTTTCCAATTAGGGACGAAATACAGCGATGCCTTAGGCGCTGTATATCTGGATGAAGATGGCAAACAAAAGCCAATGATCATGGGCTGTTACGGGATTGGCGTTAGCCGTTTGATTGCCGCAATTATTGAATTAAATAATGATCCGTCTGGTATCATTTGGCCGTCGGAAATTGCTCCTTTTGATATTGAAGTTTTGCCAGTACAAGCCAGTGATGCTGCAGCGATGCAGGTGGCACAAAAAATTTATGCAGACCTTAAAACAAAAGGGTATGAGGTATTAATGGATGACCGGGAGGAAAGTGCTGGACGGAAATTCAATGATGCGGATTTAATTGGGATTCCCTGGCGCATTATCATTGGTAAGCGTATGTTGGCGCAAGGTCAGGTGGAAATTAAAAATCGACGCACAGGAGAAGTTACTGCTGTGGCGATTGATCAGATTATTAAACAAGTTGACTTGTTATGTCTGTTGAACAAATCAAACAATTAGCACAGGCTGTGGTTCATTTAGCCATGCCTTTAGCTGAATCGATGACCTTAGATTTAGTAGATGTGGTCTTAAAAGGCCGTGTGGGAGATATTCGCATTGAAGTTGCAGTCGATAAACCAGAGGGTGGCATCGGGATTGACGCCTGTGCCGCGTTTAACAGGGCATTGGTCGAAGCCATTGACAAAGAGCACATTTTCAACGATGATGGTTACTCCTTGGAAGTGTCCTCCCCGGGTTTAGACAGGCCTTTAATCACCCAAAAGGATTTTGTTCGCAATAAGCATCAACAGGTGCGGGTTTTTCTTAAAGAGGCTGTCGCAGGGAAAAAGGAACATGTTGGTGTTGTGATAGACGTAGGTCCAGAGTTTATCAGTTTGCAACCGAAGCGCGGGGAAGTGATATCAGTCTCGCTAAGTTTAATTATCAAAGGAATGCTGGTTATTTAAGAAGGGATTATAGTATGGAAAATGAATTATTAACGATCCTCGAACAATTAGAACGTGACAAGGGGATCACTAAAGAAACTTTAATCGAAGCGGTCGAATCTGCCGTTGCTTCTGCAGCTAAGAAACTGTGGAATGTGGATAAAGATTTAGAAGTACGTGCTGTCATGGACCGTCGCACCGGGAAGATCACTGCCTGGGCTGGTGATGAAGAAATCCATTCCAGTGAATTTGGCCGCATTGCTGCTCAAACCGCCAAACAGGTGGTTATTCAAAAAATCAGAGAAGCAGAAAAAGATGTGGTCTTTATTGAATATAGCAATCGTATTGGCCAAATTATTAGTGGAAGTGTCTACCGCTTTGAACGTGGTAATATCATTGTCGATTTAGGCAAGGCAGAGGCGATTATTCCTCGGTCAGAACAATCCAATAAGGAAGAATTCCGCCAAGGGGAACGTGTCCGTTCGTACTTGCTTGAAGTCCGTCGGGAAATCCGTGGGCCACAAATCATCTTGTCGCGTGCTAACCCTAATTTCGTCAAACGTTTGTTCGAATTAGAAGTCCCGGAAATCTATGAAGGGATTATTGAAGTGAAATCTATTGCCCGTGATCCTGGTGAGCGCACCAAGATCGCCGTGTATTCCAAGGACGACAAGGTCGATTGCGTGGGCGCCTGTGTTGGGATGCGTGGGTCCAGGGTTAAGAATATTGTGAATGAATTGCATGGCGAAAAGATTGACATTGTCCGTTATAGCGATGATATCAAGGAATATATCCAGGCAGCTTTATCACCCGCGGAAATTTCCCAGATGCAATTAATCAGCGAAGAAAAACGCGTGAACATTATTGTCGACGAAGACCAATTATCCTTGGCCATCGGGAAATATGGCCAGAATGTGCGTTTGGCCAGCAAACTTGTTGGTTGGGAGCTAGATATTTATTCTGCCAAACAATGGGAAGAAAAGCACAAAGAAGCAGATGGTGGCGCAACGGAGAAATCGACGACGGCGTCTATTCCATCCGATGAAGATAGCAAAGAAGAGGAACAGCAAGATTAAGGAACTCAATTTATGCGCATTGCAGATTTAGCTAAAGAATTAAAAGTCACGGCAGATTTCATTTCCAAAGAGCTTAAGGGTTTAAAGCTTCGCGATAAGGAAGGGGAAATCACCAAGGGCGTGGAAATGATCCTGCGTGATGAGCTTGCTAAAAAAGGTATTGGCCAGGCAGTCGAAGAGGAAGAAGAAAAACCTAAGGCGAAGACTGTTAAGAAGGTCAAGGCTCCTGCTGCGGATGATGATAAGAAAAAAGTTGTTGTGAAAAAGAAAACAGCTTCGAAAACAAAAGAAGTTGAGAGTAAGGGAAAGAAAAAAACAGAAAAGATTATTGAAGCGCCGCCGGTTGCTCCCATGTACCAGCAACCTAAGCAAGTGCCACCGCCTAAGCCAGTTGCGCCAAAGCCCCCGGTATTTAAATCTGAAACGATTGTTTATAAAGTTGAAAAGCCTCAACCCAAGGTCGAAGCTGTTAAAGCTGCGCCTGGTAAGGTTGATGCTGCAAAATCTCCAGAATCTAAAGCAACAGATCCAAAAGCTCAGGATTCTAAAGCAGCCACGCCAATTAAGCTGGAAGTTCCTGTTATTAAGAAAATTCCTCCATTTGAAGCAGTGGCCAAGAAAACCCGTTACGATCAACCTTTTGTTTCCGTTAAGCCTTTAAATAAGAAACGTCGTCGTGATGGTGGGGATAGTTTTAATCGTGACACAAAACCATCGGCCAGCATTTCATCGGCTGTTACTACAGAGCCGGTGTCAGAAGGGCCTTTAAAAGATATTGAAATTCCTTTTCCTATTTCAGTCAATGGCTTTGCCGTAAAAATCCAGCAAAAGATCAATGTGGTCTTAAAGAAATTGTTGGATATGGGTGTGTTTGCCAATATCAATCAGAATTTATCAGAAGAAGTGGTCACTAAATTGGCAACGGCGTTTGGTTTTAATGTGATTAAGATTAAAACCCAAGAAGAGCACTTGGTGGAAACGCATCAGAAAGAGAAAGATGATCCAGCCACCCTTAAGCCAAGGGCACCGGTGGTTACATTCATGGGCCACGTCGACCATGGGAAGACATCATTGCTGGACCGTATCCGTTCAAGCAAGGTTGCTGACCGCGAGCATGGAGGAATTACCCAACATATTGGGGCATACTCTGTCGCTATTCCTAATGGTAGAATTACATTTTTAGATACACCTGGTCACGAAGCGTTTACCGCCATGCGTGCCCGTGGGGCCCACATTACCGATTTGGCAGTCATTGTCATTGCTGCGGACGAAGGAATTATGCCTCAAACAGAAGAAGCGATTGACCATGCCCGTGCTGCAGGCGTGCCCATTGTCGTTGCTTTAAATAAAATTGATCGCAAGAACGCCGATCCTGACCGGGTCAAGAAGCAGTTAGCCGAACATGACTTGTTGCCAGAAGACTGGGGCGGTAAGATTGGTGTCGTCGGTGTTTCTGCTATTACCGGCGAAGGCATCGATGCGTTGTTAGAACGTCTTTTATTGGAAGCGGAAGTTCTGGAACTCAAAGCGAATCCTGATAAGAAGGCGTCAGGGATTGTTATTGAAGCTCATTTAAGCAAAGGCCGTGGGGCCGTGGCTTCGATGATTGTTCAAAGTGGAACATTAAAAGAAGGCGATATGATTGTCGCTGGTCCATATTTTGGTAAGCTTAAGGCGTTGTTTGATGATCATGAACGCCCTATTAAAGAAGCTGGTCCGTCGACACCTGTAGAAATTTTAGGGTTATCTGAAGTACCGGCAGCGGGTGAACCATTTTATGTGGTGGCTGACGAACGCCATGCCCGTGATATTGCTTCTGTTCGTTTAGAGAAAATGAAGAATGATCGGATGCTTGCAACAGCTGCAGTATCCTTGGAAGATTTGCACGCTCAAATCGCTGCAGGCCATATTAAAGAATTGCGCGTTGTCATCAAATCAGACGTGCAAGGTTCTTTAGAAGCGATTAAAGAAGCTTTAAATAAAATTCCGATGGAAGAAGTTAAATTACGCATCATGCACGTCGGGGTTGGTGAAGTTAATGCGTCGGATGTTTTATTGGCCGTTGCTTCTCAGGCCATTATCATTGTATTTAATATCGGGATTGATACAAAGGCTCGTCAGGAATTAGAAAAAACTCCAGTCGATGTGCGCGAATACCGCATTATTTATGACGCGGTGGAAGATATCCGTAAAGCTTTGGAAGGCATGTTGGCGCCAAAGTTAAAACGTCATTTCTTAGGCCGCATCGAAGTGCGCAATGTATTTAAACTGAGCAAATCCGGTACTGTTGCTGGTTGTTATGTCACCAAAGGTAAGGTCCGTAACAAGAACCAAGTGGAAGTTTTACGTAATGGCGTTGTTGCTTTTACAGGACACTTAAGCAGTTTAAAGCGTTTTAAAGATGATGTGAAAGAAGTGGGTGAAGGTTTTGAATGCGGGTTGACTGTTGCCAATTTTAACGATTATCAAGTGGGCGATATTATTGAAGCTTTTGATATTGAGCAAATTGCTCGCCGTTTATAATTATGAGCCAAACCGTATTTAGTGCCATGCGACCGACGGGTAAGTTGCACCTCGGGCATTTACTAGGGGCTTTGAATAACTGGGTGCCTTTACAAAACACCCATCAATGCATCTTTAGTGTTGCGGACTGGCATGCCTTGATGGGCGAGTATGAACAAGGCAGCCAAGACTTGCGTGCCTACGGCCTGGAAATGGTGATTGATTGGTTAGCGTGTGGGGTTGATCCCAAGAAATCAATTGTCTATATTCAATCGGATGTTCCCCAGCATTTAGAATTACAAATGGTTTTATCCTGCCTGACTCCTTTAGGATGGCTGGAACGTAATCCTACCTATAAAGAGCAATTGCGCGAAATTACATCCAGAGATTTACAGACCTATGCATTTTTAGGTTATCCTGTTTTACAAGCTGCAGATATTTTATTGTATAAAGCCAATGCTGTACCTATCGGCGAAGACCAATTGCCGCATCTGGAATTATGCCGGGAGATTGCCCGACGATTTAATCATTTATACAAGGCAGAAGTATTTCCAGATTGCAAGGCCATCTTAACTGAAACACCGCGCTTATTAGGTTTGGATAATCGCAAGATGAGCAAAAGTTATGGCAATGCTATTTATTTATCTGATTCTCCAGACGAGATCCGTAAAAAAGTCCGTCAAATGATCACAGATCCAAAGCGGATGCGTAAGACTGACCCTGGCCATCCGGATGAGTGCAATGTGTATAGTTATTACCAAACATTTATGCCTCATCAAACAGAGGCGGTGCGCCAATGGTGTACGGGGGCGCTTAAAGGGTGTATCGATTGCAAAAGCGAATTGGCTGAAGGTGTCATCGCTGCGTTAGAGCCTATTCGCCAGCGTCGGGAACAATTAGAAAAGAACAAAGATACTGTGCGTGATATTTTAAGGGACGGGGCAAATAAGGCCCGTGCCATTGCTTGTGAAACCATGGCGCAAGTCAAAGACGCCGTATTCGGGAAACTATGAGCTATAAAATCCAACTTGATAAGTTTGAAGGCCCACTAGACCTGTTATTGTACTTGATTAAAAAAAATGACATCGATGTTTGCGATATTCCCATTGCCATGGTCACTGACCAATATATGGAATATATCGAAGCCATGAAGATGTTAGATTTGGATATCGTCGGGGACTTTCTTGTTATGGCAGCGACCTTAATGCAAATTAAGTCTCGCATGCTTCTGCCGCCAGATCCTTTAGCCCAAGAGCCCCAAGAAGATCCTCGTTCTGAATTGGTCCGTCGTTTGGAAGAATACCAACAATTTAAAGCCATTGCCGATGAATTAAAGTCTAAAGAAATCCAGCGTCAAGATTTGTTTAGCCGGGTGATCAACGAAGAGCAGTTAAATGCTATTAAGGAAGATGCCCAGGAAGTTTTTATTGAAGCCACCTTGTTTGATTTAATCAATGCTTTAAATGCAGCAATCAATAGCATTCCTGAGAAGAAAGCATACGAAATTAAGAAAGAAGAATATACGGTTGAAGGCAAAATCCATTACTTGCTTCATACCTTGTTAGAAAAACCGAATTTGAGTTTAATGGAAATATTCCGTACATGCGATGGCAAGGTGGAAATGATTTGCACCTTCATTGCAGTGTTGGAATTAATTCGCCTAAAAGAAATTATCATGGTCCAGCGTCGGGCATTTGAAGATATTGAAATTATCCGTAATAGCGACCATGAAGCAGCGCCCACAACCCCACCACCAGCAGACGGTCACAACCAGTCTGTTTAATTAGGTTGCCCACTTATGGAAGATGAAATCAAACGTT
>CAZHGK010000001.1:33723-61762 GCA_964532095.1 uncultured Planctomycetales bacterium
GAAGACCAGGTGGTATCCCTGTCTTTACGTCCTGCCTCGCTAAATGATTTTCTGGGGCAAGAAGAATTGGTGGCAGGTTTAAAGGTGGCGATTGCCGCTGCCAAAGGTCGTGGGGAACCTCTTGAGCACACACTTTTTTCCGGGCCACCGGGTTTGGGAAAAACTTCATTAGCCCATATCATTGCTAATGAAATGAATAGCCGTATCACGGTGACCTCAGGTCCAGCCATTGACCGGGCCGGTGATTTTATTGGCATTCTAACGAATTTAGAAAAAGGCGATATTCTTTTTATTGATGAAATCCATCGTTTATCTAAAACAGTGGAAGAATTTTTATATCCTGCTATGGAAAACTTTAAGATTGATTTCATCGTCGACAAAGGCCCATATGCGAAAACTGTTAATTTCAACCTGAAGCCATTTACACTGATTGGAGCTACGACCAGGAGCGGATTGCTGACGACTCCTTTAAGGGACCGTTTTGGTATTTTCTACCATCTGGAATTTTATAATGATGATGATCTAAGCCATATTGTCATGACCTCGGCGAAAAAGCTTAATGTGGTCATTGACCGCGATGCGGCATTGTTATTAGCTGGTCGTTGCCGAGGTACGCCGCGGGTAGCCAACCGTTTGTTGCGCCGCTGCCGCGATTATGCCCAGGTTAAAAAAGGTAGCAATCAGGTGGATAGTGGAGTTGTTGAATCAACAATGAAGGCTTTGGGGATTGATGCCCACGGCTTAGACGATCTTGACCGTCGTTTATTAAAAGTCATAAAGACGCATTACAATGGGGGGCCGGTTGGGGTTGAAACATTATCTGCGACCCTTAACGAGGAAACCGATACCATTGTGGATGTGATTGAGCCATACTTATTAAAAGCAGGATTTCTACGTCGCACGGCGCGGGGCAGGGAATTGACAGAGTCTGCCCGGCAAATCCTATCAAATTCATAAGCTTATGCCAGATCTTGGACGAATGCTTGTTGGAGCAGGTTTAGTTTTAATAGCAATTGGTATAATTGTGATGGTTGCAGGAAAAATTCCTGGGGTGGGAAAATTGCCTGGGGATATTTTTATTAAGAAAGAAAACTTTTCCTTTTATTTTCCTTTAACAAGCTGCATTTTGTTAAGTGTGATTGCGAGTTTAATCATGTTTTTATTTAACCGCCGATGAAACGAATTGGACTGATATTTTTAGTGCTGACAGCGTCCTTGAGCGCGTTATTTCTTTCTAGTGCTATAGCTCGGCAGAAAGAAGAAGCGCCTGTTTTGGTGCGTGTGGCAGTGGTGCGTGAAGCAAGAGAAATGATGCTGGCGATCGAAGGTGTTTACGATATTGTCAATGAGTTAACAGGTAAACCTTTAGCCCGCGGGTCACGTTTGGCAAAAACAACTGTTCGTCTGTTAGACCGTGGCATTTTAATTGGCGTTGATGTTTATCCTTCCAAGCGTTTGTTGATTAAGCCGCTTAAAGATGCCACTGTTGTTGTCAATGGCCGTCGATTGCGAGGAGAAATTACCTTAATCCGTTCGCCCCAGAACCGTTTGACTGTAGTTAACAGTGTGAACATTGAGGATTATGTTAAAGGTGTTTTATATCATGAGGTTTCCCATCATTGGCCCATGGAGGCGCTTAAGGCACAAGCTGTTGCAACCAGGACATATGCCTTATATGCCATGCAGGGAAGTTCTAAGAAAGATTACGATGTGACCAATGATATTTATTCCCAGGTTTATGGCGGGCGGGATTCCGAGCGTTACCGGACAGGATTAGCTGTGGCACGCACAGCGTCGGAGATATTAACCTATCAGGGTAAGATTTTGCCAGCGTATTTTCATGCCACCTGTGCAGGGATGACCGAGGATGCCAACGAATTATGGAAGATTGACATGCCGCCACTCAAAGGTGTGTCGTGTACGTTCTGCCAAGATTCTCCGCATATGCGTTGGAAACGGAATTTCCGTTTAAAGGATATTCAGGACGAACTAGGGCGAAGGAATTATAAAGTAGGATTGATTAAAGACATTGTCATTACTAATCGTAATAAGAGCGATCGGGTGACCCAGTTAAAGGTGATTGACCGCGACGGGCAGGAAATTACAGTCAGTGCCAAGGATTTTCGAGATATCCTGGGGCCCAATGTGGTGAAAAGTAATAATTACCAAATTATCATGCAAGGGTATTACGTCGACATTATTGGTAAAGGTTGGGGGCATGGGGTTGGTTTGTGCCAATGGGGTGCCCGTGGCATGGCCTTGCAACAATTTAATTACCATCAGATTTTAAGTTATTATTATCCCCGCACTGAATCTGTAGATTATCACCACCTCAAATGATTGATGTTTGTGCATTATCCTCTTATGGCTATGGCTTGCCAGAGCATTTAATTGCCCAGCAGCCAACGCAGCGTCGGGAAATGGCTCGATTAATGGTTATTAATCGTGCTCAAGGTACGATTGTGCACGATACGTTTAAGAATATTGGTGCCTATCTGCCCTTAAACAGTTTGATTGTAGTTAATAACAGCAAGGTTATTCCTGCCCGTTTAATAGGTAAGAAGCAGCGCAGCGGCGGCGAGGTAGAGGTTTTCTTGCTTAAAGCCATGCCTGACGGGCATTGTTTTGAGGCATTATTGCGTCCTTTAAAGAAAATTCATCAAGGGGATGAAATGGTTTTTGAAGGAGGATTGTCGGCGGTACTAGAGGATAAGGAGAAGCGCATTGTCCGTTTTGCACAAAAGAATATTTTGTCGTTGTTGTCTAAATTAGGTCATATGCCTTTGCCGCCTTATATCAAGCGGGAAGATACGTTAGAGGACAAGAAAGATTATCAAACCGTCTATGCCAAGCATCCAGGTTCAGTAGCAGCACCCACGGCAGGGCTGCATTTTACCAAGGCATTAATGGCACGTTTAAAGGACGAGGGCCATGCATTTAAAGAATTGACATTGCATATTAATTATGGGACATTTAAACCCGTTGAAAGCCAGGATATCCGTCAACATCCCATGCATACCGAGAGTTTTCAGATTTCTCAAGCTGTGTATGATGATTGTAGGCAGGCTAGGCAGCACAAACGTCCGATCGTTGCTGTGGGAACCACTGCCTGCCGCACGCTTGAAAGCGCCGCGCTCAAAGGTGCAGGTGAGCACGAAACAAATTTATTTATTTATCCAGGCTTTGAATTTAAAATGGTGGACTGTTTGGTGACCAATTTTCATCTGCCCCATAGCACATTATTAATGCTGGTGTGCGCCTTTGGGGGATATGATTTAATCATGAAGGCTTATTCCCAGGCGATTAAGGCGCAATACCGTTTTTACAGTTACGGTGATGCGATGCTGGTTCTTTAGGCAATGTTGTCGAACCAGTCCGCCAGGTTTTGTGGCGGACTAATTAAAAATATGTATACCTTACTTAATGAAGACCAATGGACTTCTGCTCGACGGGGAGTGGTGCATACCGCGCATGGCGATGTGCAAGCGCCGTTTTTCATGCCGGTTGCAACAACTGCTACTGTCAAGACCATGTCGACGATTGACTTAAGGGAAATGGACAGTGAAATCCTTTTGTCGAATACCTATCATCTGTATTTGCGTCCAGGCCTTGACCTGATGACCCAGGTGGGTGGTTTGCATAAGTTTATGAATTGGAAGGGGCCGATACTGACGGATAGTGGTGGGTATCAGGCGTTTAGTCTGACCAAATTTCGTAAGATTACCGATGAGGGTGTTAAGTTTAAGTCACATATCGATGGTTCGTCCCATTTTTTTACCCCTGAAAAAGTCATGGATATCCAATTTGTTTTAGGATCAGATTTGGTTATGCCATTAGATGAATGTTCGCCGTATCCTTGTGATCGGAAAAGTGCTTTGCGTGGTCTTAAACGCACCACGGCTTGGGCAAAACGTTCAAAGGAACATTTTCATGCCACAGGCATGCATACCCGAGGCCAGCGTTTATTTGCCATTTGCCAGGGCGCAACGTATGAGGATTTGCGTAAACAGTCTGTCCAGGAATTGTTGGAATTGGATATGGATGTCTATGCTATTGGTGGCGTCAGCGTCGGAGAAACAGTTAAAGAAATGTTTGAGGCCTTAGACTGGACGATTGATATGTTGCCAGAAGACAAGCCCCGCTATTTTATGGGGATAGGTTTACCTGACCAGATTGTGAAGGCAGTGGGCATGGGCATTGATATATTTGATACCTGTGTGCCGACGAGGTACGGTCGCCATGGCACAGCGTTTACCAATAAGGGGCGTTTGGTCGTGCGCAATAATGCGTCGGCAAAGGATGAGAGGCCATTGGATGAAGATTGCGATTGCCCCGTGTGTCGTCATTACACCCGTTGCTATTTGCGTCATTTGTTAAATTTAAATGAAATCACCGGCTTGCGTTTAGTCAGCTATCACAATTTGTATTTCTACATTAAACTTATGGAACGGATCCGGCTTGCCATCGAAGAAAACCGGTACGCGTCTTTTCAAAAAGAATTCTTAACGGAATACGGTTCAGAATTGGCGAACACGGTTTAATAAGGTTTCTGCTTATGTTGCGGTTTGACATCATTACAATTTTTCCAGAGGTGTTTAAGGGCATCCTTAACGAATCAATCCTTAAGCGCGCCCAGGCAAATAAAAAAGTGGTTTTTAATATTCATGATCTGCGTGATTATGCGCTTGATCCCAAACGGCGTGCGGTGGATGACCGGCCATTTGGTGGAGGTCCAGGCATGGTCCTGATGCCACAGCCGTTATGTGATGCGATTAAAAGCGTAAAGGGCCGACGCAAGGCGCGGGTGATTTATACTTCTCCAGCGGGCAAGCCATTGACCCAGGCGGTTGCCAAACGATTGGCCAAGGAAAAAAATATAATTATTATTTGTGGCCATTATGAAGGGATTGACCAGCGCGTTCTAGATTTATGCGTGGATGAAGAAATTTCCATTGGGGATTATGTATTAACCGGTGGAGAAATCCCTGCGATGGTGATTGTCGACGCTGTTAGCCGTCTGGTGCCAGGGGTTGTGGGTAAGGCAGATTCGCTTATCCATGAGTCTTTTGAGGATAATTTGTTAGAAGGCCCCCAGTACACGCGTCCGGCAAATTTTCGTGGAAAAAAAGTTCCGGATGTGTTACTATCTGGCAACCATGAAGCCATAAAACAATGGCGTCAGAGCGAAGCCGTTTCTAAAACAAAGAAAATTAGACCGGATTTATTGAACAAGTAAGGTAGTATTGTATAACTTAGGAGGTTTTTAAAATGGTAGCCAGCAATCTTGAACAAATTAAAAAAATCGGTGAAGGCGCGGTCCGTAGTGATTTGCCTACATTCGATGTCGGTGACACTATCAAAATGAAAATTAAGGTTAAGGAAGCAGACAAGATCCGTATTCACTCCTTTGAAGGTACGGTGATTAAAAGAGCAGGTGTTGGTATCGCTGCTGCTTTTACCGTGCGTAAGGTTTCTTTTGGTGAAGGTGTTGAGCGTACATTCCCGGTGAATTCACCTGTCATTGATAAAATTGAAGTGGTGGCAAAAGGGATGATCAAGCGTTCCAAATTATATTATTTGCGCGACCGTTTAGGTAAGGCTGCACGCGTCAAGGTCGAGCAAACCGCTTAAATTAAAAATGGCGCAACTAGCGCACATGCTTGAATATGAAACGCAGGTCCGTCAATCGGGCTTGCGTTTTATTTTTGGCGTCGATGAAGCAGGGCGTGGGCCGTTAGCGGGCCCGGTTGTGGCGGCTGCCGTTTGTTTACGTGAACATGATTTTAAGACGCTAATTAACGATTCAAAAAAGATGACGGCACGTAATAGGGAAGCAGCCTTTCATGAAATTTTCAACAAAGCTTATGTTGGCATTGGAATGATGAGTGAAGGGGTGATAGATACCATTAATATTTTAAATGCCACCTTTAAGGCGATGGATGCTGCCATTGAAAATTTAGTCAGGCAAATACCAACCACAGAAATTTCCCAGGAGCATTTAAAAGCCCAGGTCATGATTTTTGTAGATGGCAATCAATTCAGGACAAGTTTACCGTTTCGATATAAAACGATTATTGGTGGGGATGGGTTGTCCTTATCGATTGCCTGTGCATCGATTGTGGCCAAGGTGTATCGAGACAGGTTAATGGATGGGTATGATCAGGTATTTCCGCAGTATGGGTTTAATCGGCACAAAGGGTATCCAACCGTGCAACACCGTCAGGCAATTAGCCAACATGGCCTATCTGTTATTCATCGTAAGAGCTTTGCTTAAGCATCTTAGTAACAGCTTCCAACAATTCATTGGGATTTTGGTATTCGCATAATAATTTGACACCGGTTTTGGTGCTGATGGTATGCATCACTTCAGGGTGGTGACCGCCTTTGCCTTCCACATATAAAATGCATTTAACCGTTTTGGTTTTAGCCATTTCTTGCAGACGGAAAATTAATAAATCGCCGGGAATGTCTGTGAGGCTTAAGTTGACCAAGGCTAGCTCTGGAGGGTGGGCCATGATTTTTTCAACTCCAGTCACACCATTGGTGGCAGTTTCGACGCTATAACCAGCCCGAGAAAATGTAGAAGTAATTTTTTCCAAGGCATCGGCATTTTCATCAATAATGACAATGCTTTTTGATTTTCCGTGCAGAGAAACCGATGTGATATGTGGCTCTTTTTCTAAAATAACATCTACTTCTGCTAGAAGTCTTTGGCTGCCAAAGGGTTTGACAATAAAGCCAGCCACATTAAAATCTTTAAATAAACTTTCCATGTCTGCGCGGCCAGTTAAGACTAATATGGGGAAACGAGGTTTTCCTCCAGATGGGCAAATATTTTGATAAAACTCAACACCACCCATTTGGGGCATGTTTAGGTCTAATAAAATAAGATCAGGAGTAAATTTTTTAAGTTTATCCAAGCCTTCAATGCCGTTTGAGGCGGTTACACATTCGTAACTCTTTGTGGCTAGGAATTTTGCGTATAATTGGGCGATTTCTTTTTCATCTTCGAGGATGAGGATTTTTTTAGCAGATGTCATAGAAGCCTCTTTGTTTGAATATACGCATTGTTTTAAGACAAGCGTATCTTATCAAAAAATCGAATATAAGCAAAAACCCTTTATTAATTTTTCATTGACACTCTAACCCCTTGTTGATACGATACTTGCGAAAATTTTAGTTTGAGTTTTTTTGATGCCAACATTTTAATTGTCGAAGTTAATTAGGAGAGATATCCATGACCAAAAAAGATATTGTCCTCAAGATCACGGATGCGACAGGGATCAAGCAAATCGATGTTAAAAAAATCGTCCAGAAAACTTTTGATGTGATTGTGGAAGCTTTGATGCGTGGTGAAAAAGTTGAGCTGCGTAATTTTGGTGTATTTAAAATTAAAGAACGCCGTGCGCGTTTTGGCCGCAATCCTCGTACGGGGCAAAGTGTTCCTGTGCCTCCTCGCAAAGTGGTTATCTTTAAATCCGGTTTAGAAATGAAGCACAAGGTGAAATAAGTCTATAATTTATGGCACATAAATTATTAGACTTATTCATTCTGCGAAGCTCCCAAATGAAGCGAAGCGGAAATTTTGGAGCGTAGCAGGATCAAATGATATGAACAAGAAATTTTCCGTCCCTCGGGGGACATCCGATATCCTTCCTGATTTAATTCCTTTATGGGAAACCATCGAGTCTAAAGCCCGTAAGATTCTTAAATCCTACGGCTATCGGGAACTGCGTACGCCTGTTTATGAAGATGTGAATCTTTTCAAGCGTTCCTTGGGGCAAACCAGCGACGTGGTCAATAAACAATTGTTAGAATTGAAAACTTCCGGCGATGATGGGTTAGCATTACGGCCAGAAGGAACCGCAGCTGTTGTTCGTTCGTATCTCGAGAATGATCTTGATAAAAAGGAAGCTCTTTCAAAATTATTTTATATTGGCCCGATGTTCCGTGGGGAACGTCCTCAAAAAGGAAGATTGCGCCAGTTTCATCAGATTGGGGCAGAGGCTATTGGGCCTAATTCCGCATCACCATACCTCGATGCTGAAATGATTGCTTTAGCCATGCACCTGCTTGCAGATTTAGGGGTCAAAGGGCCAAGATTAAAAATTAATTCGTTAGGGTCCCGTGAAGATAAAGAACATATCTCGACGTGGTTGCGTGGAGAATTTGCCAAACATAAGGGTGAATTGTGCGAAGAATGTCAAAATCGTTTTGAGCGTAATGTTTTTCGCGTTTTAGATTGTAAGAATGAGGGCTGCCGTAAAATTGTGGCATTGGTTGTTAAGAATTTGCCGTTGTCTGACGCGAGCCAAACATATTTTCAATCAGTCCAGCAGGCATTAAAGCAAGTGGGGATTGCTTTTGAAGTATCACCTCATTTGGTGCGTGGTTTGGATTATTATACCCACACGGTTTTTGAAATCACGGCAGAAGGTTTAGGCAGTCAGGATGCCGTTGGTGCAGGTGGCCGGTATAGTGGCCTGGTGCATGAATTAGGCGGGAGTGAAAAGTTAGATTACGGTGCTATTGGTTTTGCTTTAGGGATGGAGCGTATTTTATTGGCAAGTCACGCAGAGCCTGTGCCAGCAACGCTAGAAGCTTTTGTCATAGCCATGGATCTTCAATTTCAGTCGCAGGCTTTTGTTTTGGTACAAGAATTGCGTCGGGCTGGCATAAACGCCGATATAAGTTTTAGTGGTGGTTCCATGAAATCACTAATGAATAAGGCTAATAAGGCCAATGCACGTTTTGCTTTGATTCTAGGTGAAGAAGAAATTAAAAATAATGCTGTTGCGATCAAAGACATGGCCAATAGCACACAAGAAGTAATTGCAGTCGTAGATGTTGTAGAAACACTTAAGAAAAAGTTGAAATGAAAGTAAAATTTTCAAAACATGCCTTAGTCCAAATGGAAGAACGGGGAACAACACGTTCAGAAGTGGTTAAGGCAATTGAAAATGGGGAAGAGATTCCGGCAAAACAGGGGCGACGGGCGTTTAGGTATAATTTATCATTTAGTGGCGCTTGGATGGGGAAAAGGTATAAGATTAAACAAATTAAACCTGTTATTGTTCGAGAAAATAGCCATTACGTAGTTGTAACTGTGTACGTGTTTTATTTCTAGGGGGATATTATGAAAATTATATATGATGACCAAGTAGATGCTTTATATGTCAAATTTGTTGATGCAAAGACAAAGGTGATTACACAACAACTTACAGAAGATATTGCTGTTAATTATGGGCCTACAGGGGATGTGGTGGGTATTGAAATATTGTCAGCGCACGAACATTTGAAATTTATTGGCAAGAAGCCCAAATTAGAAGCTATTAATTTGGCAGTTAATTAGGCAGGTATTGTTTTTATAGAAAGGTTTTGGTAATGAGAACGCATACATGTGGAGAATTAAATAAGAGTCACGCTAATTCCGAGGTTGTGCTTTGTGGTTGGGTGCACCGTCGACGAGACCATGGGAAATTGATTTTTATCGATATCCGTGACCGTTACGGCATTACCCAGGTGGTGTTTGTTCCATCAGTGGCACCTAAAGCCCATGAAGAAGCCCAAAAATTAGGGCCTGAGTTTGTGATCAAATTGACCGGTACCGTCAATGTTCGTCCTCCTAAGAATGTTAATCCGGATATGTCCACTGGCGAAATTGAATTATTGGCCAAGGGATTGGAAATCTTAAATCCCAGCAAGGTGCCGGTATTCGAGATTGATGATAATTTAGAAGCCTCTGAAGATGTGCGTTTGACCTATCGCTATTTGGATATCCGTCGTTCCAAGGTGAGGGAAGGTTTGTTGTTGCGCCATCGGTTAATTTCCGCGATCCGTAATTTCTTAAATACTCAAAGCTTTACGGAAATTGAAACACCTGTGTTGACAAAATCAACGCCGGAAGGGGCGCGTGACTTTTTAGTGCCGTCCCGTTTAAATCCAGGCAAATTTTATGCTTTGCCGCAATCACCGCAGTTATTTAAACAGATTTTAATGGTCGCAGGCATGGACCGTTATTACCAGATCGTCAAGTGTTTCCGCGACGAGGATTTGCGTGCGGACCGCCAGCCGGAATTCACCCAACTGGATATGGAAATGTCCTTTGTGGATGAAGAATTTATTTTTGATTTAACGGAACGCTTATGGCAAAAGGTATTTAAAGAAGCCCTCAATATTGATTTGCCTATTCCATTTGCGCGCATGACCCATGCCGAAGCCATGGCCAAATACAATTCAGATAAACCGGACGTCCGTTCGGATAAAACCAACTCTCAAGAATTTGCATTTTTGTGGGTTGTGGATTTCCCACTCATGAAGTATAATACGGAAGAAAAGCGCTGGGACAGTGAACATCATCCGTTTACGTCCATCCATCCGCAGGATGTTCCTTTATTGGAGCAAGGGGATTATGCGAAGGTCCGGGCCCGTTCGTACGATTTGGTTTTAAACGGCAATGAAATCGGTTCTGGTTCCGTGCGTATCCACCGTCGGGAATTGCAGCAAAAGATTTTTGACATTATCGGTTTATCTTCCGAAGAAGCTCAAAAGCGTTTTGGCTTTTTATTGCAAGCCTTTGAGTATGGGGCGCCACCACACGCAGGGGTCGCCTACGGGATTGATCGTATAGTAACAATTTTAACGGGCAATGAATCCATCCGGGACTGCATCGCCTTTCCTAAGACGCAAAAAGGCTCATGTCTAATGACCGATGCACCGTCGGATGTGGATGATAAGCAGTTAAAAGAATTAGGTGTTGTACCTTTTAAGAAAAGTTAGGTTTCAATTAATTAGGAGAAATGTCATGTTGAGAATATTCAGCTTTTTGGGCATTGGTTTGTTGGTATTATCCGCCGCAGGTTGCGGGGTCAAAGCGCAAACATACAGTGTGATGCGTGAACGTGTTGATATTGACCAACAAGGTGGGAATGCTGGTTATTTGGGTGGCAATGGCCAATACCAAGAACCTTCAAAAAAGACCCGCAAGGTATATGTGTTGGAATTGACCAAGCCTGTGTCTGAAGCAGAGGCTAAAAAGATTGAACAAGAAGTGACAACGACGACCCATGAAACAACAAATTATAATTCCAGTTCTAATATTAGCCAGGAACAGGAATCATTGCCTCAAGATATTGTCAGCCGCCAGCAAGCATCTTTAGCGGTGGAACAAGAACCTGAAGCTCAGCAACCCGCAGCAGCTGTTACAGGCCCGACGAGTGCTGTCAATTATGTCATTGTCAAAGATGATACCTTGCAGAAAATTTCCAAGAAGTTTTACAATACTTACGGCAAATGGATCAAGATCTATGAAGCCAATAAGGACAAGATTAAAAACCCTAACCTTTTAAAAGCAGGGGTTGAGATCGTGATCCCACCGGCGGAATAATTATGGAATTTCGCCTCGAATTTGAAAACAACCGCGATTTGCAACTGCTCTTTGGCCGTTATGATGTCAATTTAAAGATCATTGAAAAAGAACTTGGCGTCAGGATTAACCGTTCGGAAGAAGGAATTAAGATTTCCGGTAACGACGTGCAGACCCAAAAGGCCAATGAACTCTTTCATTATTTAATGACCTTTGTGGAACGCGGCAAGGATGTTAAAAAAGCAGATATTATTTACGCGCTAAGGCTTGTTGAAAAAGAAAAAGCCATTGATTTCAAGCGTCTCGCCAAAGAAAAAATTGAAGTTTCCGTCCAGGGCGGTTTAGTTACTCCAAAGACCAAAGGGCAGATTGAATATATTGAAGCCATTAAAAACCATGACTTGGTTTTTTGTATTGGCCCAGCAGGGACGGGGAAAACATATTTAGCCATTGCCATGGCTGTCAATGCCCTTAAAAAAGGTTTGGTACGCCGCATTGTTTTAACGCGTCCAGCCGTCGAGGCGGGGGAGAGTTTAGGGTTTTTGCCAGGCGATATGGTGGAAAAAGTTTTGCCTTATTTACGTCCATTATACGATGCGCTTTATGACATGATGGAGCCGGAAAAAGTTGAGCAATTTAATGAGCAGGGCATTATAGAAGTGGCGCCGCTAGCATTTATGCGTGGCCGCACATTAAACGAAGCCTTTGTTATTTTAGATGAAGCCCAAAATAGCCGACCAGATCAAATGAAAATGTTTTTGACCCGTATGGGTTTTGATTCCAAGGTGGTTGTGATTGGGGATGTGACGCAAAGCGATTTGCCTCAAGGTGGTTCAAATGGTTTATCGGAAGCAGAGCGGATCTTAGGCACTGTCCCGGAAATCAAATTTATCCATTTAACCAGCGAAGATACGGTGCGTCACGAGCTGGTACAGAAAATTATTGAAGCCTACGACCACAACGGCAATGGCAAACATTGATTCTCCAACTAAAATCAGCATCGACCAGACAGTAATTTTATCCATTACCTTACTGGCCTTGATTTTATTTTGCCATTTTACCGGCCTTTCGTTGTTAATCCCGTTACTTGTTTTCTTGTTAGGTACTCATTTATTTTTGATGAAGCGTTTGAGCGTGCGTTTGTTTATGAACGTTGGGCTTTTGTTGACCGCGTTATTATTTACCGCCAATCTTCTTAAATCCTATGCTTCGATTTCAGTCTTCTATCTTCCCGTCGCTGCTGTTCCCATGATTGTGATGCTGCTTTTTAATGATGCGCATCTGGCATTCATTATGGCATTTATGAGTGCGGCATTATCTGGGTTGCTGTTAGGGTTTGATTTGTCGCAAACATTGATTTTTGTTATTGGTGGTTTAGTGGGGGCATATCGTGTTCGCGGGGCACGGACCCGGGCTACGGTATTAATGGCAGGGGTATTGGTTGCTGTATTTCAGCCGTTGTCATATATGCTCATAAGTCCTGCCATTGATTTAAACATCATGATGACGATTATTAAACCATTAGCGATTAATGGAATTGTTTCGGCCTTGGTGGTATTAACCTCGTCGAAGGTTTTTGAATTGGCGTTTGGTGAAATTACTAATTTTACCTTATTAGAATTATGTGATTCATCGCACCCTTTAATTAAACGTTTAGTTATTGAAGCGCCGGGAACGTATCATCATAGTTTGATTGTTAGTAATTTAGCGGAATCCGCGGCAGATGCCATTGGTGCTCAAGCATTATTAGCGCGGGTCGGGGCATATTATCATGATGTGGGTAAGTTAGTTAACCCTCAATATTTTACAGAAAACCAAATGGCTGTGAGCAATAAGCATGATCATTTAGAGCCATCGATGAGCCGTTTAGTTATCATGAATCATATCAAGGAAGGTGTGGAATTAGCGCACAAATACCGTCTGAATGAAAAAATTATTGATTTTATTCCCCAGCATCATGGGACGAGCTTGATCCATTATTTTTATCATAAAGCTTTAGCTGAAGGGCAAAGTGAGGAGATCAAAGAAGAGAATTACCGTTATCCTGGCCCGAAGCCGCAAACAAAAGAGACTGCTATTGTGCTTTTGGCAGATTCTGTTGAGGGGGCGACGCGTTCTTTAGATGAGCATACCCCGCAGAAGATTGAAGATATTGTGCGTAAGGTGATTAACAATAAATTTATTGATGGCCAATTGGATGAATGCAATTTAACCTTGCGTGAAATTGATACCATTGCTTCGACCTTTATCCGCGTCTTGACGGCGATGTACCATAGCCGTGTGAAGAGCGGGCCTTCTTAAAACATCTTACCTCGACGATGTGCCCATGAATATCAGTGTTACAAATACACAGACAGCCATCCCTATTTCCCAACAAAACATTATTCAAGCAGCAAGCCGGGCGATCCGTCAATTAAAAATCAAGGACGTGGATTTATCCATTGTTTTTGTCGGCCGACAACGGATGCAAGGCATCAATCGAGAATATTTAGGTCATGATTATGTGACGGATGTTATCACCTTTGAATATGAACACTTACAGTTTAAAAGAATTAATGGTGAAATCTTTATCTGTCCGTTGGTCGCTAAATCACAAGCAAAAATTTACGGCCATTCCTTGAAGGATGAATTGGTGTTATATGTCATTCATGGGATTTTACATTTATGCGGCTATGATGACCATAAACCTTCGGATATAGTCCGTATGAGAGCTATGGAACAAAAGTTAATGAAGGTGTGTGCATGAAAAAGCGCATTATTTTTATTACCTTAATGGTTTTTATGCTGACGATGGCAGAATTCTTTTTATACAATATGTTTGGGCCATGGTTTAAGCCTGAACTTGTGCTGCTGGCTGTTATTTTTTGCACCTTGTATTGGGGGGTACGATATGGGATTGGGGCTGGATTTTTAGCAGGATGCCTTAAAGATTCCTTAAGTATCGACGATGTGTGGGTCAATATTTTAATTTATGTGGCAGCGGCCTATTTGACGACCTTTATCCGTCGGAATTTTTACCAACCAGGATCTCGTTTGTCGCGGGTGATTGTGGTCTTCTCAGTTGTTTTGTTTACCTTTTTGATGCGCGTTGCTATTTATTTACGGTCCCATGATCTTGACCTCTCCCAGTCGGTTGCATATATTTTAGTGCCGCAATGGATTACCACCTTGGTTGTGGTGACCTGGTTATTTGTTCGTCTTAAAGAAATCGTCGTTAAATTTCGTATCGCCTAACACATGCGCATTGAATTTTTTAGGAAAATTACAGGCTTCTTGCTTTTGGTTGTCATTTTAGCCCTTGGGTATATGCAATTAGTTAAGGGGGGATATTATTTTGACCAAAGTGTTAATAACCGTATCCGTTTAATTCCCATCGACGGGCCACGGGGAAAGATATTTGACCGCAACGGGGAAGTATTAGCAGAAAATAAATTATCCTATAATGTGGGTGTTGTCCCTCAGGACATTGAAGATAAGGATGCGACATTCGTTTTTTTAGGTAAAATCCTTAATCGTGATCCTAAGAATTTAATTAAAGAGTACACCCGAAAAAAGATAACCCCATTTGATTCTGTCATCTTATCTCAAGATGTGTCTCGCCAAGTTTTGATCGCTGTTGAAGAAAATCGTCTGTTATATCCTGGATTGATTGTTGAACCCGCCTACGAACGCTATTATCCTTATGGGGCGTCTGGTGGCCATGCCTTGGGGTACGTCGGGAAGATTGAATTATCACAGGCACAGACGTTTGAAGATTACGGATACACGCCTTTAAGTATCGTCGGGAAGATGGGTGTGGAAAAAACATATGATGGTTTGCTTCGGGCAACTCCAGGTGGTCGACAAATTGAGATCAATAGCCGTGGCCAAGAAGTGAGGGTGTTGGGTTTTAAGGAATCACTGCCTGGTAAGAATATTATTTTATCCGTCGATGAACGCGTGCAGGTATTTGCCCAACAATTATTAGGCGACCAACGTGGTAGTATTGTCGTGATGGATTTAAAAGATGGTGCTATTTTATCCTTGGTCAGTTCGCCGGCATTTAATCCCAATTATTTTACAGATAAAAGCCAGCAAGGGGCGATTAGTGGGTATATGACTAATCGCATGTCCCCGCTATTAAATAGGGCAGTGTCAGGCCAATTCCCGCCGGGGTCGGTGTTTAAAATCCCAGTTGCTTTAGCAGCGTTGCAGACAGATAAGATTAAAACTAGTTTCACCATCGATTGTCCTGGTTTTTTGATGTTAGGCAATGCGCGTTTTGGGTGTGCGCACGTGCACGGCAGTGAGAATATTTTTCAAGCCATTGCTCGTTCTTGTAATGTATTCTTTTTTAAGGTGGGGTTAATGGTTTCGCCTAAAACCATTGGTCGTTATGCAAAAGCATTTGGTTTTGGTCGTCCGACGGGGATTGATCTTCCTTTTGAAAATAAAGGGCAGGTGATTGATGATTCATCCCGTGGGCATCGCTGGTTTTCCGGGGACACTTTAAATTTATCGATCGGCCAGGGGGAAACATTGGCAACGCCGATCCAATTGACAGTGCTGATGGGTGCTATGGCAACGGAAGGTATTTTATTTAAGCCGCATGTAGTGCGTGCGATCGATGGTGTTGATTTGCCAGCTGTGCATTTAGAGCGTTTACCCTTGGTGCGTTTAAAAGAAAATGTTTGGCATGTTGTAGAACAGGGCATGCGCATGACTGTCACAGATCCAGAAGGCACGGCAAATATTTTAAATGATATTCCTAATATGGTTATTAGTGGAAAAACTGGAACTGCGCAGGCAGGTCTTCAGGGCAATCATGCCTGGTTTGCTGGATATGTGACATCAAATAAGGGCCGCTATGCCTTTTGTGTTTTTTTAGAACATGGCGGATCATCTGCAAACACGGTTTTACTGACCAAAGAGCTTTTGCTTTACATGCAGCAAATCCAATTGATTTAATTTTAATATTTCTCCTTTCCTATTGGCATTTCTATATTTATCGACGAGATCAAACTAAAGAAATCGCTTTCTCCAAACCGCTCCAAACCCCTTGTATTGGCCTTGACAGGTGCTATGCTTAAAGTAGCAGGTGAGCAGCAGGCAAGGGCAGTTTACTAACGCATGACGCTCCTGCCACCCAAGTGGGTTGCAGGTTTACATACATAACAAACAAGCGTCAGAAGAAGAAAGGAGGGTCCAACTATGATGTACTTAAACTTCATTTTGGATCCACTTAAATCAGTTGTTAGCATCATCGGAGCTTATGTTCCGACAGTGATTACGGTTTTGGCCGTTTTGGTGATTGGTACGCTGATAGCAGGGATGGTCGGCAAGTTACTTGCCCGCGTCCTTAAAGACATCCACACGGATAAAATTAGCCACACCATCGGTCTGGCCAAGGTATTAGAAAACGGCGGGGTCAAGCGTCCTGTCAGTGACGTTGTTGGTTCGATCACGACATGGGTGCTTATGATCACGGTGTTTGTGATCACCGCGCAAGTAGCAGGGGTAACCGTAATCGGTACGACCACCGACGGGTTAATGGCATATGTGCCCAGCGTATTTACTGGAGGCATCACATTAACTATCGGTATTCTCTTGGCTCATGTGGTATCTACCTTCGTGCGTATGGTACTTACCAGCACAGGAATGCCAAAGCCAGAGATGATCGCTACCTTCAGCAAGTGGGCCATTGTATTGATGGCGGTCAAGGCATTTATTGACCACATTGGTCTTGGTTTCTTGTTGACAGGTACCCCGTTTGTCTTGATCTTAGGCGGCTTAAGCTTAGCCATTGGCCTTGCTTTTGGCCTTGGCGGTCGTGACCATGCGACTCGTTATTTAGATAAGCTGCTTAAATAGTTTCCCTCAGCCGCCTGGAAATGGGGCCGGGCGGCTTCACACCAAAGGCGAGGACTCATAAGGTCCTCGCCTCCTTTTTGCTGTACTAAAATTTGCTTTTTCGACGAGGCATGGTATACTTTCGCCTATATGCGACGTATTATTTCTACCATTTTGATTCTTACATTTGCGTTTTCGACATCTGTAAGGGCAGAAGGTTTATTTTTGCCAGCGGTTGGCCAAATGGTCAATCCTTCAAAAGCATTCACTCCTGCGATCTTAAAAGGGATTCGTGTGCATCCGGATGACCCATTGACAATGGATTTTATTGTGGATTCAGCGAACTCTGGTTTAAGTGGTCAGGAGTTAACTAAGGAGACCACCCGACTAGTAAAATATTTTTTATCGTCGATGACAGTGCCAGAGAAAGATTTATGGGTGAATTTATCGCCGTATGAAAAAGACCGTATTGTGCCTTTGGAATTTGGCCAAACAGAGATGGGGCGAGATTTATTAGCCCAGGATTATGTTTTAAAGCAAATTACGGCGAGTTTAATTTATCCTGAGAGCGAAAGTGGTAAGGCATTTTGGAATAAGGTTTATAAACAAGCGCAAGAGAAATTTGGCACGACGGAAGTGCCGGTGAATACGTTTAATAAGGTATGGATCGTTCCTGCTGATGCCAGTGTGTATGTGAGCAAGCAGAAAACAATTAATGCCTTTGTTGTCGATGCAAAACTTAAGGTCATGCTCGAGGAAGATTATTTGGCTTTAAAGAAAACCGGGGACGTAGTTAGGTTTTCAGAAGAGCAAAAAGGAGAGAAAACCCAACTACGTCCCCGGTTTTCCCAAATCATCCGCGAAGTCGTCATTCCCATCCTCGAAAAAGAAATCAATGAAGGTGCCAACTTCAGCCGTCTACGTCAAATCTACAAATCATTAATTTTAGCCAATTGGTATAAAAATACGCTCAAACAAAGCATTTTAACCAAGGTGTATGCAGATAAAAATAAAATTAAAGGCTTAGGGTATACTCCAATGCCAGCCAGGGGACATGTTCAAGAAGGAACAACAGAGAACGTGTCCCCAGGCCGGTTGGAAGCAAGAGCCGGTTTGAATATGAAAGCACCCCAGGGAAACAACCAAAACGACGTTGAACGTATTTACCAACAATACCTTCAAGCCTACAAAAAAGGTGTATTTAACTATATCAAAGATGACTTCCCTCCCCTTGATGGGGAGGGTAAGGGAGGGGTGGCTGTGCCCCGTAAATATTTCTCCGGCGGGGCAAGTTTGGCAATGACCAGCTTAGCAACACAGAAGATACGGATTGTGGATAGTTGGAAAGATGCAAAAACCGTGACAGCTTCCACAGGGGATGTTTTTGCAGTTATTTATGATTTTAATGCTTCGAAATTTCCATCTACCAAACTTAAACCTCCCAGTGCGGCAATGCTTTCCATAGGGGATATTATTAATTCCACAAATAATGCTTTTTTAGGTAATAATCCTCGAGAAACAGAACTGTTAGAAAATAAGGTTCCCAGTTTATTTGTTGCCAGTGTGCATCAATACAGAACTGGTTACGTGCTTGCTATTAACAACAATCCATCAAGATTAACAAAACCTATTATAGATTTCGAAATATTTTTCGGACGGCACAGGTATCCAAAAATGGAACAGGAGATTGTTGATTTTATCGGTAACGGGGAACAATTTTTAGAAATTTTAAAGGAAACAGATGGTGTTAGTAAGGCGATCTCTAATTTTATTTATTCTAAAATACAACCTTCCAAAGATCAAATGACGCGGCTTGCGGACAGTATTCAGAAGAATATTGTTTTTTTGACAGACCATCCTAATGCCGAAGAAATCAATGGCACAGCAAAAAGTTTTATAGAAGATATTCGCCAGGTTAATACTTGGGAAGGGTTTTTTAAATTGGTTTTGGAAAATAGGCCAGAGAATGTAAGAGAAGATTGGTATGATGAAATGGCTGAGGTTAGTTGGCGAGTCATTGTCAGTAAGGCAATTATACTTTCTAATTTTTATCAATTCTTAACTGAGCAACAAATCGAGTTCCTTAAATATTTCTTGAATGATATTGATCAAACAATGCCAAGTGAACATCCAGCTGCTGCAACGATATTCAGTAGTTGGGGTGATTTAGTTGGTGAATCACAGTTTCTTGCTCTCAGCGCTGGTTGGAAGAAGGTGTTGGATGGTTTAATTAGTGCGAGGGGTGAGGTGCGTGAAAAGATTTTAGAAGTTATGGAAAGGGTTCATTGGCAGGTCATCAGCGCAGCGATGTTTACTTCTACTGGCGCGGAAAGAATAATCAGGGCGCATAATGCGCTTGATGAAACAGGAAATTTGCTTAAATCTGCATTATTTCTTTTTAATAAATCTGAAAAATCAAATTTCGATTATTCTAATATTGCTTATTTTATCAATCAAGCGAACAAACTTCTTTCTTTAGAAGTGCTTGCCCGTTTACGAGGTGCTACAGATTTAAAAGCATTGCTATCAGATGAGAGAAAGATGAGCTCTATAGCTTCTTGGTCTGAGAGGGACATTGATCGAATCATTAGAAATATAAAGAAAGAACTGCCTCCTAAACCACCAGCGCCTGTGGAGAAATTATTTCCTAAAAAACGTGGTAGCGCAGCCATGACAGTGGCAGAGGTGTTTAGGCGCATCACAACTAATTTTGGAAATTTCGATCTTAACGGATTAGAGGACATGATTAGAGAAAGTTTTGAACAGCACGATGTCTGGTATGCCTTTTATGATCGAAGATCAGCTTTAAGGCATTTGCAATCCATTATTCAAGATCCTAAAAATACTTTTCTTAAGGTTCCTCAAGAGATTGTAGATTTAGACGCTTCTAGTGAGAAAGATAAAGGTGCAAATAAATTCATTCTGTTTAACGCGTATCTTCAGAAATCTTTTATTGTGCCTGACGAACGTCTTTTAAAAACAATCAATGAGGATGGTTTTGTTTTACATGAATTTGTTGATGCGGAAACAGGCGTTCGGTATTTAATTTATAGGACATATCCTTCAAGACCCAGGCATTATGGAGATGAGCCGCCTTCACCGCTTAAACCATCAGGGGCCGGAACTCGTGGACCAGTGCTTATAGGTAGCCGCGCTCAGATTACCGTTGATCGTACAACTGGTGGGATTGATTTGGCGGGCACACAGATCAAGGTCAAAGGGTATGATGGTCAAGGTTTTCCGGTATTTGATGCTGGGCAGTTAGCCATATTTAAAGAAAATTTTAATGGTTTGACCCCAATCCCCATGAGCGAGCCTAAATCAGTCAATCTAGGCGCATTGGTTGGGCTTAATTGAAGTCCATAATCAAAGCTTGTATCCTATGAGCTTTGTGATATAATCCTATCGTTATTATGGATCTGAGGGGGAGAAATATGGATAATCGTCGCCTATTTACACGTTTCCCGTTTAGTGAACCTGTGGGTTATCAGGCCTCTGAGTCTACCAGTAATGGTAGTTTATCCAAGGATTTAAGTGCAGGTGGTGTGCGGATTGTCGTCAATGAATTTATCCCTTTGCACACTGAGTTGCAAGTTAAGCTGCATCTACAAAATCCTTTACGCTTGGTAGATGTAAAAGGTCATGTGGTTTGGGTACGTGAATTGCCAATGGGCGAACAGTTTGAAGTGGGCATAGAATTTATCTCGCAATCTAATGCGAATCAAGTGATCAGCCAATATTTTAGTAAAAGCCGGTTAAACGCAGTTTAAGCAGTTGAAAGGAGTATGAAGTTGTATGGCCGATGAGAATAAACCCGCAGTCGAGGAAGTCAAAAATTGTCCCTCCTGCAATAAACCTTTAAAAAGAGCCAGACGGTTTTTCCGTAATGGCAAATATTACTGCAATAGCAATTGTTTTAAAAAAGCATGGGCTAAAGCACAAGAAGCAAAACAACAAGCTGCCACTCAAGCCGCGGAAGCTGCTGCCGCCGCTCCTAAGGAGTAAGCAAACGTGGTTGCTCAAAATTCATCTGGCGGTGGTATGGAACGCCGCCGGCATCTACGTCTTGACTATAATATCCCGGTCAAGATTTCCAGTGACGATGGCGACATTGTTACCGAAACAACCAACCTGAGTTGTTCTGGCGCATTTTGCCGTATCGCCAAATATTTGGCGCCAATGACAAAGCTGAAGATCAATTTGTTATTGCCGATCCGTAAAAACGATCGCATTGTCACCAAACGTGTGGGTTGCCAGGGGGTTGTGGTGCGTTCTGAATCTGTGCCCGGTGCTGGTTTTAATACCGCGATCTTTTTTAATGACATTGCTCCACGTGACAGTCAAATCATCAATGATTTTGTGCAATTAGCCATTGAACAAAAAACACGTGCATCATAGTTGTAGGAGATGGAAGATGGAAAATACCATGAATTTGAGTGTGACACCCATTCAGCTGTTATTAGCTGTTGCTTTTCAGGTGTGGATGATTGTGTTTCCTATTATGCTCATCCGCAAAATCAATTACCTGACCGACCTGTTGCACGAGCATATTGATGGAGAATCCAAAGACGTCCCAAATCCCTAAACGGGATATTCCCTTGTTGTATGAGGACAATGTATGCGCCGTGTTCAATAAGCCGTCAGGCTTATTAGTTATTCCTTCCGATAAAGGCGAAACCTGGACATTAACAACCCTTGTTAATCATTTGCATCCTCGTCCCGAGGAGTGGTTACCTGCCCATCGACTTGACCGAGACACCACCGGCGTTATTTTGTATGCCAAAGGCAAGGCCAATCAAGATGTATTGATGGATTTGTTTAAGCATAAGAAAGTCCATAAAACCTACATTGCTTTTGCACATGGTCATTTAAAACCTGCAAGCGGCAAGATCACCATTCCAGTTAAAGATTTTTATCAACGCAAATTTCAGCGCAATATGCCTGCACAGTCGGCCTTGACGCACTATAAGGTTATCGGGTATCATAAGGACTTCTGTGAGGTAGAAGTAAACCCTATTACGGGACGGACAAATCAAATTCGCATCCATTTGATGAAGGTGGGCCATCCATTAGTAGGAGAAGACAAATATGCGTTTCGCAAGGATTTTGCTTTAAGATTCAGGCGTACCGCCTTGCATGCCTTGCGTTTAACATGGCCGTCAACTTCTGGTCATGACATCACCGTCGAGGCGCCCTTGGCGGAAGATATGAAGGTATTTTTAGAACAACATTTATAATTGTAATTCCCCTCCCCTGGTGGGAGGGGCTAGGGGAGGGGTAAAATGAATCCAAATATGTCTATTCAAGAATGGTGCCAAACCTGCCACGCCATCGCCAAAGAAAAAGGTTTTTGGGAAAAGGATCGCAATATCGGCGAAGCATTGATGCTCGTCGTCACAGAAGTGGGTGAGGCTATGGAAGGGTATCGCAAACAAGATACGGAAAACTTCCGTGAAGAATTGGCAGATACCTTTATCCGTTTATTTGATTTATGTGGTGGTTTGGGCATTGACATTCAGGCAGAGATTATTAAAAAAGCGGAAAAGAACAAAAGTCGTCCGTACAAGCACGGGAAGATTTGCTAAAAATTCTGTTAGGAGAGATTATTATGAAAAGATGGATGGTTATTCTGTGTTTGTTTTTTAGTGGATGTGTCAGTGTCCAGATTTCGAATTATATCAAATCGGATAATCCATACGAACGCAGGGTGTATGGAGATTATGGCAAGATTGTCTCAACCGTCCAGGATGTGCTAAAAGAAAACGGCTGGCCCATAGAACAGCAAAGCAATCCCGCTGTGTATGAACGTTTTGAAGATTCCCTTAATCCAGACAAGGATGTTTTGTTTTTTACCAGCATTAAACAAAAGCCGCGGTTTTTATATTCAACCTATGTGCATTTGAATATTTTTGTCTATACCTTGGACCGTGGGGCGCAAATTAAAATTTATTACCAATCTGTGACGCCATTATTCATCAAGCAAAACCGCAACACGCGTAATGATTCTTTAGTGAATGCCTTGCTTGATAAGATCGAGCAGCGTATTAATGAATGAAACCTTTGTTCTTAAAAGTGCATTTAAACCCGTCGATGAACAACGCAAGGCCATTGATGGCTTGCTTAAAGGCTTTGAGCACGGCCAAGAGGCTCAGGTCTTGCTTGGCGTTACTGGCAGTGGAAAAACATTTACCATTGCCAATGTTATTGAACGTTTAAATCGTCCTGCGCTTGTCATTTCTCACAATAAAACATTAGCAGCCCAGCTGTATAGCGAGCTTAAAGAATTCTTTCCTCATAATGCCGTCGAGTATTTTGTCAGCTATTACGATTATTACCAACCTGAAGCCTATATTCCGCAAACCGACGTCTATATTGAAAAAGACGCCTCCATTAATGACCGCTTGGACCGTTTGCGTCTGGCAGCCACAACCTCGTTGATGTCCCGTCGGGATACGATTATTGTGGCCAGCGTGTCGTGCATTTATAATCTCGGTTCTCCGGAAGATTATCAGAATTATATGGTGCATTTAAAGCGCGGGCAACGCATTGACCGGGATGCTGTGTTAGAGCAATTAGTCAGCATCCAATACGAGCGCAATGATTATGAGTTTAGCCGTGGGAAGATGCGTGTGCGCGGGGATGTGGTGGAAGTTTATCCTGCCTATCGTCAGGATGCCTTGCGCATTGAATTCTTTGGTGATGAGATTGAACGGATCCGTCAGATTGATGCAGTCTCCGGCGATACCATCGCTGAATTAGAACGAACAGCAGTTTATCCAGCAAAACATTTTATTGTTTCGCCACCCAAGATTGACCAGGCGCTCAAAGATATTGAGGCAGAATTGGTAGTACGCTTGGAAGAATTAAAATCCCAGGGCAAATTAGTTGAAGCGCAGCGTTTAAATTCCCGTACCCGTTATGATATGGAAATGATTAAGGAAATCGGCTACTGCAAAGGCATTGAGAATTATTCCCGGGTTTTATCAGGCCGACCGCCAGGTGCCCGGCCATTTTGTTTAATTGATTATTTCCCGTCAGATTTTATCACCGTCATTGATGAATCGCACGTGACCTTGCCGCAAATCCGGGGCATGTATGAAGGGGACAGGGCCCGTAAGGAAATGTTGGTCAATTATGGTTTTCGCCTGCCGTCGTGTTTGGATAATCGTCCGTTAAAATTCCATGAATGGCAGACGGTGATTAAGGAACGTATTTATGTTTCCGCAACGCCAGCGCCCTTTGAACGCCAGGAAGCAGGTGGCAGGGTGGTGGAACAGATCATTCGTCCGACGGGGATTGTTGATCCTCCGATCTTGGTTAAGCCAACGGAAGGCCAGGTGGATGATTTAATTGATCGTGCCAAGGCGCGCGCCGCACGTAATGAGCGCGTTTTAGTGACAACACTCACAAAACGCATGGCCGAGGATTTGACAGAATTTTTACAAAACGCCGGACTTAAGGTAAAATACCTGCATTCGGACATTGAAACCATTGACCGGGTGAAGATTCTGCAGGATTTGCGGATGCAGAAATTTGATTGTTTAGTCGGGGTTAATTTATTAAGGGAAGGTTTGGATTTACCAGAAGTGACCCTGGTTGTGATTTTTGATGCAGACAAGGAAGGGTTTTTACGTTCGCAGACATCATTGATTCAAACCGCTGGTCGGGCGGCACGTAATATTCATGGGGAAGTTGTTATGTATGCAGATTCGATTTCCCCGGCCATGCGTGCTATGATGAGTGAATGTGAACGCCGGCGTACCATTCAAATTGCCTATAATGAAGCTCATGGTATCACACCGACGACGATTGAGCGGGCCATTCATTCGGGGATAGACCAATTTGCCGAAAGCCAGGAAATTGTGATGGATGCGGTAGGCCAGGACGAGGAACAGTTAGCATTGACAAATTATAAAAGTGAATTGCAATGCCAGATGGAATTGGCAGCGCGGAATTTAGAGTTTGAGAAGGCCGCGAAAATCCGGGACCGGATTAGAGAGTTAGAGGGGGAATATGATACTCACCGTTGACATTGGAAACACCACGATTGCTTTTGGGACAGTTGATAAAGGGGTTTTGCGGCGCATTTGGCGCGTGGACACCTCGACGGAAAAGAACGCGCTTACGAAAGAAATCAATAAGGCCTTTAAGGCTATCATCAAGTATAAGAAATTATTGAAATTGGCGGTGATCTGTAGCGTTGTTCCAGATGCAACAAATATTGTTGAACAGTTGGTTATTAAAACTTTTAAAATCAAGGTGAAGGTTATTGGCCGGGATGTCGAGGTTCCTATTAAGAACCGTTATCGCAATCCCGCGCAAGTTGGGCAAGACCGTTTGGTAGGAGCCTGGGCAGGTTTAAAATCTTATGGCAGTCCGCTTATTGTGATTGATTTAGGTACGGCGATTACCTTTGATGTGATTAATGCGAAAGAAGAATATATTGGTGGGGCCATTGTGCCGGGCTTACGTTTATCTGCAGAATCATTGTTCCTTAAAACTGCCTTGCTTCCTAATATAGCGATTAAGGCGCCGAAATCTGTCATTGGCCAAACCACCCAGGATAGTATTTTAAGCGGGTTATTTTATGGCTATGGCTTTTTATGCCAGGGGTTTATCCAGGCCATGTCAAAAAATCTTCATCCTGTCCCTAAGGTGGTCATGACCGGTGGCCATACGCATTTGATGGCCCAGTTTATTGCGTCCAATGTCCGTATTATCGATGAACATTTGGTGCATAAAGGCATGTACTTATTGGTTCAAGACGAGTTGGCATTGAAGTAATGAAATTTGCTTGACAAGGGCATTTTATCCGGATAAACTTACCACATGGGTAAGATCATCAAAAGACTTATAGATTTGAATTTACCGCCAGGCCGCTCCGCATTTTTGTGGGGGGCCCGTAAGGTTGGTAAAAGTTTTTGGCTTCATAAGCACTTTCCTCAAGCAGTGATCCTGGATTTGCTTGAAACCGACACTTTCGGAGAATACGCTGCCCGTCCAGCCCTTTTAAGGGAGCGTTTTTTAAACCACAAAGGGCTGATCATTATTGATGAAGTGCAAAAAATTCCTGCCTTGCTTGATGAAGTGCATTGGCTAATTGAGCGCAAACATCAATCCTTTTTACTGACTGGGTCAAGTGCGCGTAAATTACGCCGTGGCCATGCCAATTTATTGGGTGGTCGTGCTTGGCGCAGGGTCATGGTGCCGCTTTCATTTATTGAAGTTGAACATTTTCATCTCTCCCAAGCCATAACGGCGGGTTTATTACCAGGACATTATCTTTCAGGCAATCCTGTGGAAGAGTTGCGCGCCTATGTCATGGATTATCTTAAAGAAGAAATCGCTGCAGAAGCCTTGGTACAGAATATCCCTGCCTTCAGTGAGTTTTTAAGAGTAGCTGCTATGACATCCAGCGAGTTGGTTAATTATACCAACATGGCACGGGAAACTGGTATTTCTGCCAAGGTTGTCAGGTCGTATTTTCAAATTTTGGAAGATACATATCTTGGGTATCGTTTGCCACCATGGAAGAAATCAAAAAATCGAAGGATGATTTTAACGGAGAAGTTTTATTTATTTGATGTCGGGGTGACAAATTTCCTGGCTGGCCGTCATCCTCAAATTGGGAATGCCGATTTTGGTAAAGCTTTTGAACAATTTATTTTAATGGAGTTAAAAGCCTATCAGGCATATCGTCTTCCAGAGATGCCAATTACATATTGGCGGACAAGTTCAGGGCAAGAAGTCGATTTTATTTTAGGAGATAAAGAAGTTGCCATTGAAGTTAAATCTGGCCGTGTCCATGACGGTGATTTAAAAGGCATGCATGCCTTGTTGGAAGATGGACCAATTAAGAAGCATTTGTTTGTCTCTACAGATTCTTCCCATCGTACTCTTGGTCATGGTATTGAGGTTTGGCCATGGCAGGAATTCCTTACGGCCTTGTGGGCTGGGAAGATTATTTGAAGTAATGGCAATCTTTATTTTTCCATTTTAGCACTCAATATACCTATGTGCTAAAAATACTCTTGACAAAATTTTCAGTCCGTATAAGATTAGCACTCAGAATTTATAGCGCTTGTTCGTAGCGCTTCATTTATTAACACTACAAACTATTAACCAGGAGGTCGTATGAGTGGTATTCAACCATTAGCTGACCGCATTGTGGTCAAGGTGCTCGAAGCACAGGAAAAGACTAAGGGTGGAATTCTCCTTCCAGAAACAGCGAAGGAAAAGCCCCAAGAAGCAAAAGTTATCGCAGTTGGTAAAGGTAAGGTCTTAGAAAGTGGCGAAGTGCGTGCTTTGGAAGTGAAGGTAGGCGATCGCGTGCTCTATGGCAAGTACACAGGTACTGAAATCACAACTAAAGATGGTGAAGAGTTGTTGATTATGCGTGAAGATGATATTTTAGCGATTGTGAAATAAATCGAATGATTTATTTCATCCCGAGCTATAGAAGCGAGGGATCTAAATAAGGTAAAAGAGTGTTCATCCTGAGCCATAGAGGCGAGGGATCTAAATAAGATTCTTCGTTACACTCAGAATGACATTTATACAACTAATCCTAGGAGGCAAAACATGTCAGCAAAAGTATTATTATTTGATGATGAAGGTCGTCGTAAAATCTTAAGCGGTGTTGAGCAATTAGCCCGCGCTGTCAAAGTCACCTTAGGTCCTCGCGGCCGTAACGTGGTTTTAGATAAGAAATTCGGTTCACCCACCGTTACCAAAGACGGTGTGTCAGTAGCTAAAGAAATTGAATTGGAAGATCCTTTTGAAAACATGGGCGCCCAAATGGTCAAGGAAGTTGCCGAAAAGACATCCGATATCGCCGGCGACGGG
>CAZHGK010000002.1:0-10457 GCA_964532095.1 uncultured Planctomycetales bacterium
CCAAAGAAACCCCATGATTAAAACAGTTAAAAAAGCCATAAACATCATTTTAATTGCCACCTTCGGGATGACTTCCTTATATATCCCGCAAGCGTCTGCGCAATGGCAAAAGCCTTTGCCTATGCCGGGCGTGATGGTGCATTTAAGCCCAGAATTCACACCTGCTATTATTAGAGGTATGACGATCGATGTCAAAAATCCCTTTGCCTTTAACTTTTTAGTTGATCAAGGGGATTCACCTGTCCCAGCAGCTGATCAAAAAGAGTACTATCAGAAATTAATCAAATATTTTTTGTCTGCCATGACTATTGCTGAAGATAAGCAGTGGGTTAACCTTTCGCCCTATGAAGGTAATCGCATTGTCGATTCTGATTTTGGTAAGACGGAAATGGGGCGTGATTTATTGGCCCAGGATTATTTATTAAAGCAAATCACGGCTTCCTTATTATATCCCGAAGATGAAGTTGGCCGTCAATTCTGGCAAAAGGTGTACAAACAAGCTGCAGAAAAATTTGGCACCACCCAAATTCCTGTGAACACCTTTAATAAGGTATGGATTGTCCCTGATGAAGCATCGGTGTATGAAAAAGATAATACCGTCTTGATTGTTGATAGTAAATTAAAGGTCATGCTGGAAGAAGATTATTTAGCGACGGAAAAGAACCGTATCAAGCAAGGCGCTCCCGTTGCCCAAAATGATTCTCAAGCTCCTCAAGGTATGGCTAAGAAAGTTCTTCGGGAAATTGTCATTCCTGTTTTAGAAAAGGAAGTGAATGAAGGAAAAAATTTTGCAAACTTGCGCCAGATTTATCACGGGATGATTTTAGCGACGTGGTATAAGCAAGCTCTTAAAGAAAGCATCTTAACCCAGATCTATGCGAATAAAGATAAGGTCAAGGGTGTTGATCTAGCCGATCCAACCAAAGCTCAGCAGGAAGTGTATCAGCAATATGTGAAGGCCTTCAAAAAGGGTGTGTACAACTTTATTAAGGAAGAAAATGATCCTGTCACTGGCCAGATGATCCCACGCAAGTATTTCTCGGGCGGGTTTATGCGTCAAGCTGCCATGATTACTCCAGTCCAGGTTCTTCATAATCCTACTCCAGCAATGTTAACTGCTGTCGGTAAATATATTGCTGGTTTACTGGCAGTTTCAACTATTTTAATAGGAAGCAATTCTGTGCAAGCTCAGACCAATTCTGTAGCTAATTCGAATTTAGATCAATCGAATGTTGTTACTCTTGATCCAAAAAAGGAATATGTCAGTTTTGTTGGGAACACGAATTTAGTATGGAGATTTAGAAGTGGACGGTGGAGAGGATATGATGAGATTGTAGGCAACAGATTAGTCACTTTAGATAAAGGCGTAAATCCTACGGGTATAATCGGTGTAAGTTCAGATCAAATTTTAAAGGATTCTGCTCCGAAAAACTTGGCTCGTGATAAGCAAGTGGAACAGATGGACCGTGACGGAGTTTTTGATCGTTTAGCAGATCAAATTGCCCCTAAACTTGTAGGCACAACATCTTGGGATGTTGCAGGTAAGCTAGGTTTTGTAACGGGACATTTTGGTTGGGTAGATACTTTTAGTCGTATTTCTTCAAAAGAACCAGGTTTTAAAGAAGCTGACCTAGCTTGGTCAATCTATGATTTAGGGCATCCTAGAAAAATGCCATCCATTCTTGACCGTGTTTACAAGCGTTTAGAATTTACTCGTACTGGAAAGAAAGCAGATCCAGGAAGACTTGGAGATGACCCATGGGGTTTACGTCAAGCTGTTGAGTTTAAGATTAGCCTTAAAAAACAAAATTCAACTGCTAGCCAAGCCATGATCTTACCGCCTTCAATGGCTAAAGCTTTAGCTCAATTGGAACAGAATATTGCATTTTTGAAAGCAAACGTAGGTGCTAATTTTGATGGAGAAATTGTATTTAGAGGTAATGAAATTGTTGAGGCTTATTTAAATAGTTACACAGTTTTAGTTAATCACTTGTCCATTAGCTCAGATGAAAAAGGAATAATTTCTATTAATTCTGGAAAAGCGCCGAACCCTATTTCAGAGGCTATTAAAGATTATAACGAATCTTTGCGAGAGCCAATAAGCGATGAAGTTGTGGCCTATAATAAGCAGCAGTTAATTGACAAAATGGCTATAGAAGAAAATTTATACCATTTTGAACATGCAATAACTGAAGGAATTGAAGAGGACTACGCTTCTGGAGAAATAGAATTTGATCCTAGCACACAACGCCTTACACAAATTCATCCTGCTGAAGAAAGTAATAATTTTGAAAATCGCATATTTTTTACTGTAAATTTTAAAGGAAAGATTGTTCCTGCGAGTAATGCTAATGTTCCCGAGGCTATTGGCAGAGCTATTGATGAATTTAATGCGACCAAAAGTGCAGCAATGATTATCCAGCCCCAAGCAATGTTAGCTTTAGTAAAGGAAATGGCGCTGGAGATCCTTAAAAGGAGTGAGAAATCAAACGTCCCTGAAAACCAAGCTTTAAGAAATAAAATTCAAACTATGGTACAAGGCGTAAATGAAAGTACTCCTATTGAACAGCTAAACAGAATGCGTTTAGAGCTAAATAGCATTTTATTCCCAACTGGAAGAAACAAAGCCAGTGCAGCGATGACATTGAAAAATATTAAGACTATGAATGAACTTATGTTTCAAATCAGCACATTTCATATGACCCCTGAACAATTTCGTAACTTTAATGGTTTTAATAATCTTGAAGAAGCTGTAGGAAAAACAGTCAACTTTGTTGATTTAGATACAACCGACGGCCAAAGCGCTTATAATGAAGTAATTTTTGCTAAGCAAGCTGGGCAAAGGGTTAGTTCTGATATTGAAAGTCCTTTTATGGCTACATACCGAGAAAGAAATAGTTGGGGCGCACGATTACAACAAGCGAAATCAGGGCTTCTTTCAACTCCATTGGTAAGATTTTTGTACAATACTTTTGGTAAAGGCAGTCGAGCTATGAACACTGCTAAGATTAATACTACTTTAGCTGCTCCAACAGGGGGGATTGACTTCGATAACCCTGATTTTAATTTGCGTGTCAAACGCGATGGTAAAGGTATGCCTTTGCCGCTGTCTTCCCAAGACCCAGCCATGATCAATGCGCCTGGTTTTGTACCCATGATCCTTAAAATTGAATCCGCAACAAACATGCCGCTTTTGTCTGAACTCAAAGCCTTGGCCAGCCAACAGGCAGGGTAGCACATATACTTAAACATATACTTGCATTAATCTACCTAGCGTGCTATCCTTTAATCAGGAGGATGAATTTATGGCACAATTAACATTATATATTGATGACAAAATGATCAAACAAATTGAATCTGAAGCCAAGAAGGAAAAATCGTCCGTGTCCCGATGGGTGGCTAAGAAAATTGCTATGGTTTTACAGCGTTCCTGGCCAGCAAGTTTCTTGGCTACTGCAGGCGCCTTAAAAGGCGAAGGACTAAAAAGACCTCCTCAAACAGATTTTGCCATGGATGCTCGCAAAGCCAAGTTATGATTTATTTTCTTGATACCGACATCTGCATTTACTATTTAAATGGTGAAAAAGCCATAATTGATGGTATTTGTCGCCTTTCCCCAGGAAAGATTAAAATTCCAGCGATTGTTCAAGGGGAATTGATTGAAGGGGCCCTGATAACGCCGCATCCTAAACAAAATTTAAGTGTTATTGAGGCGTTTTGCGCCCCATTTGAAATCGTTCCTTTTTGTCAACAATGCACGAATCATTATGGACGTATCCGGCATCATTTACGCGTTAAAGGTGCTATGATTGGCCCTAATGATTTAATTATTGCCGCCACTGTTCTTGCCCATAATGGGACTTTGATTACCCATAACACAAAAGAATTTAGCCGCATACCAGATATTAAACTGCAAGATCTCTTCTAAAATATCCCTGTTCCATCTTGACAACGTATACCCCGTATAGTAACCTGAATCAATAATGCATAACCATCTAACAAAAGGGGTTTTTATGTCACGCTATTTTTCTATCTTATTAACTGCTTTAGCTTTAAGCGTTTCCTTGACAGGCCATTGCTTAGCTGCCAACGGTTCTGTTACAGGTACGGTCAAGTTTGACGGCCAGGCACCCACATTTAAAGAAATCAAGATGGACGCCGATCCCATTTGCGTTTCCCACAACAAAGATGCTGTTTTTCCACAAACCTTGGTCTTAGGTGCAGGTCAAACCATGGGCAATGTATTTGTCTATATTAAAAATGCCCCAGCAGGTAATTATACCGCCCCTGCAGATGCTGTAGTTATTGACCAACAAGGATGTAATTATCATCCTCATGTCGTCGGTGTTATGGCTGGACAGAAAGTTAAAATCTTAAATCCAGACGGAACCTTGCACAATGTGCATGCCTTAAGCAAGGTTAACCCGGAATTTAATTTGGCCATGCCTAAATTCCGCACGGAAGTCGAAAAAGTCTTCGATAAACCTGAATTCATGTTTGCTTTAAAATGCGATGTCCACCCATGGATGGGAGCCTGGTTAACAGTTTCTGCTAACCCATTTTTTAACGTCACCAAAGACGATGGAAAATTTGAAATCAAGGATTTACCTGCTGGAACTTACGAAATTGTTGCCTGGCATGAAAAGTTGGGAACAAAAACCGCATCTGTCACCATTGGTGAAGATGGGGCTGCCCAAACATCCGATTTCACATTTACCGCTCCTACGAAAGGGTAATCGTCCATGTCCCACGACCAACACAAGATCCCGTTCTGGCGTCAGTATATCTTTTCCACTGACCATAAAATCATCGGTTTACAGTACGGCATAACTGCCTTGGTGTTTTTATTGCTTGGCTTTTGCATGGTTCTTATGATGCGTTGGCAATTGGCATACCCAGGCCAACCCTTACCCTTAATTGGGGTATTATTTGGGGAAGACCGTATGCCAGGTGGCGTTATGCTTCCGGAATTTTATAACCAGCTAGGCGCCATGCACGGCACCATCATGGTGTTTTTGGGTGTTGTGCCCTTGGCCGTCGGGGCTTTTGCCAATTATCTGGTGCCTTTGCAAATCGGTGCGCCAGATATGTGCTTTCCTAAATTAAACATGACCAGCTACTGGGTGTATTTCATTGGTGGCGTTGTCATGCTTGCCAGTTTCTTTTTACCTGGCGGGGCAGCAGGATCTGGTTGGACATCATACCCGCCGCTGTCCATCCTTGCATCTTCAGGACAAACCGCGTGGTTAATTGGGATGGTGTTTTTAATCACATCGTCTTTATTAGGGGCAGTTAATATTATTGCCACGATTTTTCAATTGCGTGCTCCTGGCATGAGTTGGTTTCGCCTGCCGTTTCATGTGTGGGCGCAGTTGGTCACATCATTCTTGCTTTTATTAGCATTTCCTCCATTGGAAGCGGCTGGGGTGATGCAATTGATGGACCGTCTTGCTCATACCAGCTTCTTTATGCCAAGTGGTCTAGTTGTCAGCGGCCAGCCATTGCCGTATACCGGAGGTGGTAGTGTTTTATTATGGCAGCATTTGTTCTGGTTTTTAGCTCACCCGGAAGTTTATGTTTTAATTTTACCTGCTATCGGGATTATTACTGAAATCATCGCCAATAATATCCGTAAGCCCATTTGGGGTTTAAACACAATGATCTATTCCATCATTGCGCTTGGATTTTTATCGTTTATTGTTTGGGCCCATCACATGTATTTAACAAACATGGGGGTTGTAATCAGCAGTTTCTTCCAGGCAACAACGATGATGATTTCCATTCCGTCGGTGATTATCTTGACCTGTTTGTTTATTTCGCTGTGGGGCGGGTCAATACGGTTTAATGTGCCGATGTTATTTGCTATTTCGTTTTTACCAATGTTCGGGATTGGGGGATTAACTGGTTTACCACTAGGTTTATCCACCCCAGACATTCATCTGCACGATACATATTATGTTATCGGGCATTTCCATTATGTGGTAGCCCCAGGCACCATTTTTGCCCTTTTTGCCGGTATTTATTTTTGGTTTCCAAAAATTACCGGACGCAAGATGAATGAAGTCTTAGGCCATTTGCACTTTTGGCCATCACTCATTTGTATGAATTTTATCTTTTTTCCTATGTTAATTCAGGGTTTGGCAGGTATTTCCCGTCGTCTTTACGATGGGGGAGCCAGTTATGCCCATGCCCAAAAATTCCTGTATTTAAATGAAGTGATGTCCATTGCCGCTTTTATTATGGGCGCTGTGCAAATATTCTTTATCATCAATATTGTCTGGAGCATGTTTAAAGGCAAGAAGGTGACCAATGATAATCCTTGGGAGGCAACAACCTTGGAATGGGCCGCACCGTCGCCTCCAGGGCATGGGAATTTTCTTCACCCGGTTGAAATTTACCGTGGGCCTTATGAGTACAGCGTTCCCGGAGCAGCGAAAGATTATTCACCGCAATTTGAGCGATAACAAATGTTATTGCTCATCTCGAGCCGACTAGCGAGAGATCTAAAATAATTTGGAGAACAATATGTCTGCAGAAGCAATCCCATATACACTCGAAGAAAGACCAGACACAGGTTTTAATAATGCCACCTTAGGCATATGGCTGTTTATCGCCTCTGAAATCATGCTGTTCGGTGGTTTATTCTCTGCCTATGTTTTATTACGCACCGGGGCAGCCCACTGGCCAATAGGGGCAAGTGTCCTTAATATTCCCTTAGCGACACTTAACACCTTGCTTTTGATTGCTTCCAGTATTGCCATTGTGTTTGCCTGGTCGAATATCCGCCAACATAATTTCGGTAAATTCCGTTTGTATATGGGATTGTCCATTTTATGCGGGTTAGGATTCTTGGTGATTAAAACCATTGAATACAAAATGAAATTTGCCCACGGTTTATATCCATCGACAAGTACCTTCCTGGCCATTTATTTCACCCTCACAGGTTTGCACGCCTTGCACATTATTGGTGGCTTGGTCGTCAACAGTTATTTGTGGGGGCCTGGATCGAAATTATTTAAGGAAAACCCGGAACATTTTGCACATCGCATTGAAATTGCCGGGATGTATTGGCACTTTGTCGACGTGCTATGGATCATTTTATTATTTCCTATCCTTTATTTACTGTAAATAAGCTGTTAAGAGAGGGCATATCATGAGTAATCATTCGTCCACCGATACAAATCAAATGGTTGTCGCTTATAAGAAATTGTTTACCATTTTGTCCGTGGTCACCTTGATTGGCATTAGCATTATTTTTTTCCATTTGCCGTTATGGATCGTATTTGTTGCCGGTTTTGTTTTAATGATTATTAAATCCAAAGCTTTAATTGATGCCTTTAAGCCCTTGTTGGCAGGTCGTCAGCTTATTTTAATTTTATTTGGCCTGACAGCCGTATTTTTCATTGCTGTATTATTATTACCGGTCTTTAATATGAATAACCACATTGTTGGAACTGTAGATATTTCCAAGCAATTAATGATGGATGAGAAACCAGCAGAACATGGAGGAGGGGCTCATCATGGGGATTAAAAATATTCATATTTTCTTAATCAGTGCTTCTGTTACGATTGGTGTCATTTTTGGTTTATGGTGTTTAAATAACCAATTTTCTTTATTTGGTGTTGTTTCTTTTGCCTTTGCCGTCGGTTTAAGTATCTATGGCTGGCAATTCCTTAAAAAAGTGAAATCCATATGATCACGCTTTGCTCTGTTTGCTTTGGAGACCCAACGTCACCATTAACAAACGGATTAAATATGGGAATCATAACGTTATTAAGTGTGCTTTTTATTGTGCTTGCCATTTTTGGCACATTTTTTATTACAATTGCCCGTAAATCAAAACTGAAACATTAATTCTTATTCGGAGATAAACATGTTACTTCCTTTACCGGTCAACGCTTCTGCCCACGGCTTTGCCGTCGACCAATTGATTTATTTGACCCATGGTTTGATGCTGGCACTATTTGTTGGTTGGGGGATATTTTTCATTACTACTTTGGTCCGCTTTAATAAGAAAGCTCATCCAAAGGCAAATTATACTGGGGTAACAAGTCATTTTTCCAGCGTCATTGAAGTGGTTATTATCGTCGCTGAAGTTATTTTATTAGTTGGTTTTTCCATTCCTTTTTGGGCAAAACAGGTCGATGCATTTCCTAACCGTCCCGATGCTATTGAAATCAGAGTAGTGGCAGAACAATTTGCCTGGAATATTCATTATCCTGGCAAGGATGGTAAATTTGGGAAAACCAATCCTAAATTAATTGACCAACAAAACAATCCCTTGGGTCTAGATTTAACAGATCCAAATGCGAAAGACGATATGACAACAGTAAACCAAATGCATCTCCCTGTAGGTCGCCCCGTTATAGTGCACTTATCCACTAAAGACGTTATTCATTGTTTTGCCTTACCACAAATGCGCGTTAAACAGGATGTTTTGCCAGGGATGAGTATCCAAACATGGTTTACTCCGACGAAAACTGGTAGTTGGGAAATTGCCTGCGCGCAATTATGTGGCATTGGCCATTACCGTATGAAAGGCTTTTATACCGTAGAATCCCAGGAAGATTTTGATAAATGGCAAGATGCCCAGGCAAAGGCTGGGGGCAGCGGCGATTCTTCGGGAGATTCATTCTGGAATTAAGCCATTAATTTCATACAAACAACGGGGTGTCTATGAACTTATCCAAATTAACTTCGCTTAGACTGTCATTAAAAACTCTCGCTTGGGCCACATTGTTTCTGATTTTTGCTGGAGGACTGGTTAAAAGCACGGAATCCGGCTTGTCTGTACCTGATTGGCCATTATCGTATGGGACGTTTTTCCCGCCGATGGTGGGGGGTGTTTTTTATGAGCATGGGCATCGCATGATCGCCACAGGCATTGGTTTATTTACTTTAATTTTAAGCATCTGGATTTGGCGTTCATCAAACATTGCTAAATGGGTTAAGTATACAATCTTAGCTGGGCTTGGATCTGTAATTTTGCAAGGGGTGTTAGGTGGTTTAACAGTATTATTTTTTCTCCCTGTTTCTATTTCCAGCGCCCACGGCATTTTGGCACAGACATTTTTCCTAATCACTATATTCTTGGCTTATGCATTTTCTGTGGAACGCAATGGCCGTTTAAGTCAGGATAATCCGACAGATGGTAAGTTCATTAGATTTATCATTATTTTTATCATCATGGTTTATATCCAATTGCTTTTAGGAAATTTGATGCGTCATACCGAATCAGGCCTGGCTGTTTATGATTTCCCGACGATGGGTGGGCAAATCATTCCAATGTTTAATGCAGCCATGTTAAATAATATCAATGCCTGGCGTTTTGAGCATAACCTGGACCCTGTCACCATGGGGCAGGTGCATTTGCACATCCTGCACCGAATCTGGGGATTTTTAATCTTGGCAAAATTATTGTTTATTAATTTCTGGGCATATAAATATTGTTTAACCCGGCCGTTGGTGATTAAAACCCTGTTTTTATTAAATGCCGCGGTTATTTTACAAATTGCTCTAGGAATTGGCACAGTTTTATCCATGAAAGAAGTTTATACAACAACCCTGCATGTGACCTTAGGTGCAGGTGTTTTAGGTTTAAGTTTCCTATTATTATTACGCGCCAGTCCTTTGCGTTGGGCTGCGTTTAAAACAAGTATTCAATCACGTGCTTAATAAACGATTACTTAATGCCTATTTAGAAATGACCAAGCCCAGTATTATGGGCTTGGTGTTGGTAACTACCACGTTAGGGTTTTATTTTGCCGGACGTGGGCTTGGTGGCCATTTTACGCTTCTAGCTTGGACCTTGCTTGGTTCTGCATTGACCTGCGCAGGATCAGCAGTATTAAACCATTACCTGGAACGTGATACCGACGCTTTAATGAACCGTACCAAGCGTCGTCCGATCCCCAGCGGATTGATTTCACCAGCATCAGCATTGTCTTTTGGGATTTTATTAGTATTAACAGGAGTGGCTGTTCTTTTTATTAAGGTTAATATCCTGACGTCTTTTTTAAGTTTATTGACCGCATTTTTGTATGTGCTTGTTTATACACCCATGAAGCGCGTCAGTTGGTTAAATACCACCATTGGGGCAATTCCTGGTGCACTGCCGGTTGTAGGTGGATGGGCAGCAGCAACTAATAGCATGGATTTTGGGGCATGGGTATTGTTCTTTATCATGTTTGCCTGGCAACACCCACATTTTTATGCCATTGCTTGGATATTTCGCGATGATTATTCAAAGGCAGGGTTTAAGATGTTGCCTGTGATTGAACCCGACGGTAAACGCACTTTTAGGCATGTCGTGGCATACTGCACATTGCTATTATTTGTATCTATTTTGCCGGTTTTCTTGCATATGTCTGGGTGGATTTATTTAGTAGGAGCAGTTATTTTAGGTTTAGGGTATTTATATGCTGGTGTTATGCTTCGTCAAATCGCATCTGCCATA
>CAZHGK010000002.1:10467-40655 GCA_964532095.1 uncultured Planctomycetales bacterium
CTTTATTGTCCTTGATGTTATTTTCTAATTATGTTTACAAAAAAATTTATTATAGCCCAAATTATTTTCCTTTTAACTGCAGCGACGATATTCTTTATTTATACTCGAGGCCATCAACAACCACTGGCCATTTATGGACAGGTCAATGATTTTGCCCTAACGAATGTTAATGGCAAACAACTTACCTTAAATGATTTAAAAGGTAAGGTATGGGTTGCTGATTTTGTCTTTACAACTTGTGGGGGGATCTGTCCTATGATGACCACTCACATGGCCAGCTTACACCGTTCCTACATGATGGTTGATGATGTGCGTCTGGTATCCATTTCGGTCAACCCAGATAATGATACGCCAGAGGTATTAGCCAAATACGCCAAGAAATTCAATGCCAATACCCAAAAATGGTATTTTTTAACAGGCTCGTTATCAGATATCCAGAAAATCGCAGTAAAATCCTTTAAATTAGGCCAAATCGATGAGCCGGTTTTTCATAGTTCTTTTTTTAGTTTAGTGGATAGAAAAGGCCGCATCCGAGGGTATTACGATAGTGCGGATAAGAAAAATATCGAACGTTTATTTAAAGATATTGCCCGTCTCGTTGAGGAAAAACAATGATGCCACCACTATTGCCTACTATCAATGCTTCTCTTAATGCCTTGGCTGGAATATTTTTACTCTCTGGATTTATAGCGATAAGAAACAAAAAGCCTTTGTTGCACCGTAAATTGATGATGGCGGCTTTTACTTCATCGATACTTTTTCTTGCTGCCTACCTGTATTATCATGCCACAACACATATTTTAACGCATTACCAAGGCCAGGGTATCTGGCGCAAGGTGTACTTCTTTGTTTTAGGCACACATACGCCTTTGGCTGTGTTAATTGTTCCTTTTATCATCATGGCCATACGTTATGGCTTAAAAGGGCAGTATGAACAGCATAAACGCATCACCCGCTGGCTGTTTCCTACCTGGTTGTACGTATCCACGACGGGCGTTATTATCTACCTAATGCTGTATATTTTCTAAATTAAATCTACGAATTACGTCTAAACGGCCTGGTTAGAAATTCAAATCGTTTCTTGGCTTGTCCCCAGACAAAATCGAATTGTCCAAGAATTGTGCCAAAAAAGATAAGGCCAATTTGATAAACAGGGGGGATTAAGGGGATATAGGCTAAGACCACAACCCAAAAAGGTGTATGGTCGGTAATACCAACAAGATGAAAAACCATTTTCTTAACAGGTAAAATAAACATGCCTGCTAAGGAATAGGCAATCATAATAAGCCAATAGTCGCGGTCAGAGGCAATATTCCACTTTGTTTTAATCCTGCTTTTACTAGCAAGCAAAACCAGCCCCACCGCAGCAATAATTGCAATCTTAATCATCCACGCTTTATGACTCATGATAACTGCCTCATTTCGTGCATCATAATATTTAAAAAATAAATCCCGACAACCAAAACAATCACGGCGCTGACAGCTAAAACAGTAATCATTTTTAAGAAACCGTCGGCTCCGACGTCAAATTTTAAAATCATCCTGATTTTTGATGGGTCCTGTGTTTTATTCATTTCTTTAAAAGATAGCTTTGGATAATCCATCCAATAATAAAGAATATCCCGGCGATCAAAAAAATATTATGTGGCATAAGATTAGGGAAGAAGCGTATAAATCCCCAAGCCAATATAGCCAAACCTGCTGCCTGAAATATTTTAGCCAGGAAATAAATCATTAGCCAACTTTTAGAAGGGCATGATCTTTAATGCCAGACATCTCTAAAATAATTCGGGTATTATCTTTAAATGCTCCATGCTGCAGCTTTTTAGCATAGCACCAGTGGATTAATCCCGCACACAAGGAAATGCTATAAATCCAATGAGGAATTTTCCCAGTATCTGCAGCTCCATACAAGATAAATGCTGTCATGAAGATTAGCAAATTAAGCATTAAGGGCGGGTACATGCTGTACTTGATCGTCAGCATTCTTTTGTATAATTCCGTCGGTAAATGATGCTCTAAAACATATTCCTTAACGCTTACACCAGTGCCTACAAAAAAGAAAATGACCAGCGTTTCTGTCAATAAATAGACAATACTGGTCAAAATCAAAAAAGACATGGGTGAGGCATTTAAAACATAAAAGGGATTGAAACTTTGGCAAATAACCACACCAAGCATCCCTAAAGAAAGAAGCGAAAACAAATAACAGGCATACATGAAAAACCACATAATTGGCTTAGGCCTTTGGCGGAGCCAGTGGTGTTTTCTTCTGGGTCAAGATAGGTAATTCTTTGGATTTGCTTGTATTTAAAGCAACGAAGCTTTTATATTTTTCCGGGACGTCAGAATCTGCATAAATGGCTTGTACTGGGCATTCAGGAATGCAAGCACCGCAATCAATACAGACATCTGGATCAATGACGAGCATTTCCGCATCTTCGTGGAAACAATCGACGGGGCAGACTGTAACGCAATCTGTGTATTTGCATTTGATACATGGTTCAGTAACGATGTGTGACATGGCAAACTCTCTTTGTTAAAAGGTTAATTGGATAAAATTTAACACATCAATGTGTATGTGTCAATGCTGGTGCAGGAGCCATAGGCTTTGAAGTCGGGCGAACAGTCCTGTGTAAAAATCTTGTTTTGGGTTGAAGGTTGGTATTTTCACCTTTAACCATCCGTACAAATTTGGTTGCAAAATAATCCACAAAGGCCTTAAAGCCATGCAATTTACGTAAGAAATCACCGACGGTAGTGATAGATATGAACATCCGCCAGATTTGTTTGGGCCTTAAATAGAATTCTTTGAGGCCAATATCCCTATGTTCATCAATATCTTTATGAGAAAACTGGGGATAGGATAAAAGCGTGCGTTGTTCACCACTTTCGGTTAACCAATCCCGCCAATCTTTCGCTAAAATATAATTATTTTCCTTGGCCCATTTATACAGAGAAGTTCCAGGATACGAGGCCACACCTGTAATTTGAATGGTGTCTAAAGGCATGGACTTGGCAAAATCAATCGTTTTTCTGGCGCTATCTTTAGTTTCACCAGGGGCACCGATCATGAAACAGCCATGAATGGTAAAACCTAAACGATGAGCTTCTTCAGAATATTTACGGGCCATATCTACAGAAACCCCGCCTTTACGGATAACGCGCAAGTGTTCATCTGTACCAAACTCAAAGCCTGTCATGAGCATGCGGCAGCCGGCTTTGCGCATCAAAGGCAGAAGATCCAGGTCGGTGTTAACACGCATGTTACATGACCAGCTAATTTTTTTATTTATGCCTTTTTCAATAATTAAATTACAAACGTCGATGACGTGTTGGCGTTCAGCGGCAAAGGTATCAGTTTCAAACATGATTTCGCGGATTTGCGGGTGAAGCTTTAGATCATGCTCCATTTCTGCCACAACCAAGGCAGCCGTACGATTGCGTAATTTATAACCATACATCAACTGAGGATCGCGGCAGAAGGTACAGGCATTGTTGCACCCACGTCCGGTCATTAAAGTCAAAAATGGAAATTTCTTACCACCGTCGGGATACCAGTCCGGCTGGATTAATTGCCAGGCAGGAAAGGGCAATTCATTGACATTGATATCCGGGCGAGGCATGTTTTTAATAACCTGACCTGCATGGATCCAGCAAAGCCCGAGGTTTTTATTATCGGGAACACCATTGGCTAAATCACGCAAGGTATAGTCATACTCACGCGGCATAATGTAATCGACGACATCTTTGCCAATTAGAAATGTATTGTCCACTTCAGCGGTGGCATGTTGGCCAACAAAAACCACGCGGCAGTTCGCTCTTTTTTTAATGGTACGTGCTTGTTCAATATCAGAATAAATGGAAGGGGTGGTGACATGCATGACCAACAGGTCAGGCTTTAAAGCAACCGTTGTTTCAATAGATTCTTCTTCGGTAAAATTACGGGCTGCAGCCTCGACGAAATGGGTGTTATGCCCGGCATCAATCAATACTTGTGCTGCGGTCAATAAATATTCTGGATGGCGTTGCACACGGCCGCGGGATTTAGCTGCCCAACGTGCCACACGTACAAAGTTGTCGCCGAATGAAGGGTTAAGAATTACGACGTTCATGGCATTTATCCTACATCTGAGGGTTTGGTGGTGCAATGCTTATTTTAAAATTTATAACGCAGCTTCCTTGATAAAAAGAGGATGGAAGGTTATGATATCGTCATGCCTAAATTATATTTAATTCCTAATACCATTGCTGAAGAAACAACAGGGATTCTAGCATCCTATGGCTTAGATGCCATTAAAAATGTTCGAATATTTTTTGTTGAAGAACCCAAAAGTGCACGGCAATTAATTAAAACATTGTTTACTGATTTTCCTTTGCAATCTTGTGAATGGTTGCCGCTTAATGAACATTCTAAAAATGTTGATATCCAGGAATACGGCAAACGTTTATTAGACAATGATTGTGCGATTATCTCGGAAGCAGGTTGTCCGGGAGTTGCTGATCCAGGTCAGGATTTGGTGAAAATTGCCCATGAACAAAATATTGAAATCATTCCTTTAATTGGGCCTTCTTCAATTTTGTTAGCGCTTATGTCGTCGGGTTTAAATGGCCAGAATTTTGCCTTCAATGGTTACATGCCCAAGGATAGCCGTGACCGTAAACAAAAAATCAAGTCTTTAGAAATTCGCTCGACCACAGAAGGGCAGACCCAGATTTTTATGGATACGCCATATCGCAATCAAAATTTATTTGAGGATATTTTATTCACCTGTAATGACAGAACCTTATTATGTGTGGCCTGCGATATCACGGGTACCCAGCAATTCATTAAAACCAAGCCTATAAGCCAATGGAAGAAAACTAAGGTCGATTTAAATAAAAAATCCGCGTTATTTTTAATTTATTCTTCTGAAAACCTCCAATTATTATCACCTAATTTTTCTAAAAGCATCAAACAAGCTAGAAAAGAAATCAAAGAAGGAAAAACCTATTCAATGAAAGAGGTTTTTGGTGATTAAGCGATATAGTTTTGTTTTAAGATAATCGGATCCCGTATTGACCGCCCAGCTTTGAATGCCTATAATAATTCAACATTATTAAACCTTTCCTGATTGGAGCATCCATGGCTGCATTTGAAAAAAAATCTGTTGTCAAAACCTTAACCATCGGCACAAAGAAATACACCATATATTCTGTCCCTAAATTCGCCAAAACAATCGGCAAAGATTTATCCACCTTGCCATTTTCTATCCGTATTCTGCTCGAGAGCGCCTTACGCAATCATGATAATTACCAAGTCACGGATAAAGACATCCAAACTATTTTAAATTGGCAGCCCAATACCCAAAAAGATGAAATTGCATTTAAGCCTGGTCGGGTTATTTTGCAAGATTTTACCGGTGTTCCCTGCGTCGTTGACATGGCAGCCATGAGGGACGCCATGAAGAAATTAGGTGGGGATATTAAAAAGATTAACCCGCAAGTGCAGTGCGATTTGGTTATTGACCATTCCGTACAGGTCGATGCCTTTGGAACACAGCAAGCCCTGGGCCAAAATGTGAAATTGGAATTTGAACGTAATATCGAGCGTTATGAATTCTTAAAATGGGGGCAAAGTGCCTTACAAAATTTCCGTGTGGTGCCACCTGCCACAGGGATTGTGCACCAGGTTAACCTGGAATATTTAGCCAAGGGTGTTTTGCAAAAGAAAAATGGCAAAGAAATTGTCGCCTATCCGGACAGTTTAGTAGGGACAGATTCTCACACCACCATGATTAATGGTCTGGGTGTGGTTGGCTGGGGGGTTGGGGGCATTGAAGCAGAATCCGTTATGCTAGGTGAGCCCATTTATATGCTTTTACCAGAAGTGGTTGGCTTTAAAATTACCGGCCAATTGCAAGATGGAATAACAGCAACGGATTTAGTATTAACCGTCACCCAAATGTTACGCAAAAGGGGAGTGGTTGAGAAATTTGTAGAATTCTTTGGAGATGGTTTATCATCCTTAACCTTGCCTGATCGTGCCACCATTGCCAACATGGCCCCTGAATATGGAGCGACCATTGGGTTATTCCCCGTCGACGATGAAACATTAAATTATTTAAAAGTATCCGGCCGTACATCTGCTGAAGTCGCCTTAGTTGAAAAATACTACAAAGACCAAGGCTTGTTCTATACACCAAAGACAGTTGCTCCTCAATATAGCGATTTATTGGAATTGAATTTGTCGACGGTGGAACCCTGTTTGGCTGGGCCTAAACGCCCGCAAGACCGTGTGGCATTAAAAGATTTAAAATCCAATTTCCGTTCTACCTTAACTGCGGATGTGAAATCACGCGGGTATGGACTGGTCGAAGCAGATTTAGCACATACAGCCATTGTCCAAGACGGTGCTAAAGAACAAATTACTCATGGGGCGGTCGTCATTGCTGCTATCACTAGCTGTACAAATACATCTAACCCATCTGTATTGATTGGCGCTGGGATATTAGCTAAAAAAGCCGTAGAAAAAGGTCTAACAAGCCACCATTACGTAAAAACTTCTTTTGCTCCTGGTTCTCAGGTGGTCGAAGATTACTTAAAAGATGCAGGCTTAATGAAATATTTAGAAAAGCTCGGGTTTAATATTGTGGGTTATGGATGCACCACCTGTATTGGTAATTCCGGTCCGCTTCCAGAACCAGTTGCCAAGGCTGTTACAGACGGGAATCTGGTTGCTGCTGCTGTTTTATCAGGGAATCGTAACTTTGAAGGCCGGGTCAATCCGCACGCAAAAGCGAATTTCTTGGCATCACCGCCCTTGGTTGTGGCCTATGCCTTAGCTGGCCGTGTCGATTTAGATTTAACAACTGAATCCATTGGCCTAGATAAAAAAGGGAAACCTGTATTTTTAAAAGACATTTGGCCAACCCAAAAAGAAATTAAAACATTAGTGGGTAAATTTGTTAAAGCAAAAATTTTCCGTGACCGTTATAAAAACGTTGATCATGGCAATAAAAACTGGAATACCATCAAATCTACCAAATCCGATTTATTTAATTGGGACGATAAAAGTACCTATATCCAAAACCCGCCATATTTTATTGGCATGAAATCAAGCGTTGATCCAATCCAGGCGATCAATGGCGCGCGTTGCCTGGTTATGGTGGGGGATTCAATCACTACCGACCATATTTCACCAGCTGGTTCCATTGCCAAAGACAGCCCAGCAGGAAAATTCCTCATGGATAGCGGGGTCAATTCTAAAGATTTTAACCAATACGGCGCTCGTCGGGGAAATGATCGGGTTATGACCCGCGGGACATTTGCCAATATCCGGTTACGTAATTTAACAGCCCCAGGCACCGAAGGCCCGTGGACTACCTATTGGCCCAAAAATGAGAAAATGTTTATCTACGATGCTGCTATGAAGTATAAAGAAAGCAAGACGCCATTGGTTGTCTTGGCTGGGAAAGAATATGGAACTGGTTCTTCCCGGGATTGGGCAGCAAAGGGAACAACATTATTAGGAATTAAGGCTGTTATTGCCGAAAGTTTTGAACGTATCCATCGCAGCAATCTCGTGGGGATGGGTGTGTTGCCTTGCCAGTTTAAAGAAGGGCAGAATGTCCTTAGCTTAAATCTTAAGGGTGATGAAATCTTTGATTTTATTGATTTAACCGATCTTTTAAGGCCTCGTCAGGAATTGACCGTGATTGCCACAGCTCCCGATGGTGCCAAAAAAGAATTCAAAGTGCTTTCACGCGTCGATACACCTGTCGAAGTCGATTATTTACGTAATGGTGGTATTTTGCAAACCGTGTTACGTAAATTGGCTAAGAATTAATATGGATTTGAATAAAAGGGTTCTAAAGTATCTGATTCTAAACGCCATTATAATTAATGGGCTATGGTGGTTTTTATTTATTTTAGGAACCAATATAGGGGCACGTTCATCAAACTTCTTTAATAATACCCTAGGGCCCAATATTCAAAATTTATACACCTCTTTCATAATTATCGCAATTGTCTCATTTACTGTATTTTTAATCTTTAACATTAATAAAAAGTTTCTTTTTTTTATCCTGTGGGTATCAATTCTTACTCCATTATTTGAATCGTTATATTATTTCATTTTATTTTGTAATGGAAAAGCAGATGCCCCTAATATGGTCGTTGCATTAATAAGCATAGGAATAGTCTGGTTTAATTTCTTGATGGCTAGAGATATTTTGTATGAAAGAAATAAGTAAAACTAAAATAGATCAACTTGGTGAGCGTTTAAGAAAGAGTCCGGTTGATGATGAAGATTTAAAATTACTGGATGGGTATAGAAGATCTTTTGGACAGGCTTACGAAAAAGTTATTAATATAATTCATGAAAAAATAAAATTAGAACCTACAGGACGACCTGCAAAATCGACAAGTTCCATTATAGATAAGTTGAGACGTGAGACTATAAGATTAAGCCAGATGCAAGATATTGCAGGATGTAGAGTAATAGTAGCTGATGTAAAGAAACAAGATGATGTTATTGGTTTATTTCGTGAGTCTTTTTCAAAGATTTTTGTGGTTGATCGTAGAGTAAAGCCTCAATATGGATACAGAGCAGTTCATGTAATTGTTAAACATTTGGATAAACTCATTGAGGTGCAAATCCGGACTGAATTACAGCATAACTGGGCTGAAATGTCTGAAAAACTTTCTGATAATTTTGATCCCGCTATAAAATATGGTGGTGGAAGTTTAGAGATTAAGAATTTTCTTAGAAGCACATCCTATTTAATTAAAAGTTATGAAAAGAACGAAAAAATAATTGAGTTAAATACTGATAAAGAAATGGTAAAGAAGGAAATCAAAGATCTTATTAAAAGATATGGGAAATTTGTAGAAAGGATAGAGAATGATTTTTTTAATTGAATATAATCGTGGAAAAGGTAAGGTTTTGACTTTTGAAAAATTTAGAACTTCTGAACGCATAACAGCTGAAAAGAAAAGATTAGAATTAGAGTTAAATCTTAATAAGAAAAATGTCCGTCATGAAGTTGTTCTTTTAGAAGCTGCTACAGAAAAAGCTCTAAAGCGTACACATCGACGATATTTCGAATCGAGTTATAATATTGCAAAATCTATAGGGAATTAATCATGAAACTTCTATACACCAAACGTTCCCCATTTGCCCGCAAGGTGCGGGTTGTTGCCTTAGAAAAAGGCATTAATTTTGAATTAATAGATGAAAATCTGCAAAGCAAATCTGAACGCCTCTTAGAGGCAAACCCGCTAGGCAAGGTACCGACGCTGATTTTAGATAACAACCAAGCCATTTACGATAGTTCGGTGATTTGCCAATACCTGGATTCTCTCAATGACAAAGTGATTATGATCCCCAAATCAGGGGAATTGCGTTTTAATGTCTTAAAATGGGAAGCTGTGGCCGACGATATGATGATTCTGGCAATCAATGCCTATATGGAAAAAATTCGTCATCCAAAAGATTTCAACACTGATTTTATTAATGCCCAAGAAGGAAATATCAAAAGGGCCTACCAGGTGATTGAAAAACATTTAATCAGTTTTGATAATTTTTCTTTAGCACCTGTAGCTATTGCCTCTGCCATTGGCTATATTCATTTTCGTCTACCTCATTTAAAGGTGGAAGGCAAGCTTGGCGCCTGGTTTGACGCCTTTTCTAAACGTCCAAGTATGGCACAAACAATTCCGGTGGCATAACCCATGGCAAGACGAAAACTGGATTTCCGTCGTCACGAACCCGTTAAACTCCCTAATGGGCGTACCATTACTATTTCCTATATCAACCATCCCGGCGCTGTGATCATTGCACCCTTTATTTCCAAAAATGAAATTGTCTTTATGCGCCAGTTTAGGCCAGCGCTTAAGAAATATATTTTTGAATTACCTGCAGGAACACTTGACCCAGGGGAATCGTTAGCCACCTGTGCCAAACGTGAATTGATTGAAGAAACAGGGTACAGAGCTGGCTCCATTAAAAAATTGGGACAAATCTATCCTGTTCCTGGTTACTCGACGGAAATTATTTATATTTTCAAGGCTGAGTATTTAAAAGCAGGGGAAGCCCAGCCGGAAATTTATGAAGTGATTAAAAATATTATTATGACCAAGGCCCAAGTCCAGAAATTATTTAAAAAAGGACAACTGCAAGATGGGAAAAGCATTTGCGCTCTAGCCATGTGCGGTTGGTTATAATATGCCTGATGAACAAACCCTTAATCAAGTCTTATCCGCCTATGGTGCTAATGGATTAACCACAGCAGGTGGTGGTTTTAATTGGACCAATTTAATTTTTGGTTTTATTTTTGGACTTGTTGGTTTGTATGCATTTAAATATGGCTGGAAGGAAAAATCAGTCAAACCAAGCCTGATCGGTGTGGCCTTGATGGTTTATCCGTATTTTGTATCAAACACCTGGGTTTCCATCATCATTGGTTTAGCTCTGTGCGCATTATTGTATTATTGGAGAGATTAGTGTAATGCCTAAGAAATTTGCAGTCATTCTCGCCGGATGCGGTAATAAAGACGGCGCTGAAATCCATGAATCCGTATTAACCTTACTTGCCATCGACAAGCATGGATGTTCCTACCAGTGTTTTGCCCCTGATGTTGATCAAAAAAGAGTTCTCAATTATCTAACCAATGAAGAATTGCCAGAAAAACGTAATGTGCTTATTGAAGCTGCCCGCATAGCCAGAAGTAATATCAAAGCTTTAACTGAATTTAGAGCAGAGGATTTTGATATTTTAGTTCTCCCCGGAGGTAGTGGTGTGGCCTATAATCTTTGCTCTTTTGCTGCCGACGGGGCCAATATGTCCATTGTTCCTGAAGTTGCATCTGCTGTCACAAGCATGCACCAGAAACATAAACCAATTGGGGCTTTGTGCATTGCACCGGTGATTTTAGCCAAATTAATTCCCGGCGTAACCTTGACCTTTGGCGCGGATGAGAAGGTCAACACAACCTGGCAACCATTAGGTGTCAAAACACAAAACATCAAAGCCACAGAAATTGTTGTTGATCAAAAAAACAAAATAGTCACAACACCATGTTATATGTTGCCGGCACGCATTAGTGAACTATCCGAGGGGATAGAAAAATTAATTGTAACCGTAATCCAAATGTCTTAAATCATGTCACGTATCCGACACCTTAGCCTTGAATCTTGCGCCCAACAAGCAGTTATGGATTATGGATTCACTCCATTTTTCAACCAGGCGGTCGAGCATCAAATCCAGCGATTAACCACAGCGCGTCCCAATAAAAAAGACAATATCAAGGATTTAACGGATTTGCCGTGGAGCTCAATTGATAATATCGATTCCATGGATTTAGACCAGCTCGAATATGCCGAACGCATGGATAAGGGTATTATCCGCATGCGAATTGCTATTGCCGACGTTGACCATTTCGTTAAGCGTGGGGATCCGGTTGATAAGCACGCCTCGCACAATGCCACATCTTTGTATACCGGCATTATGAATTTCCCCATGCTTCCGACGCAATTATCGTATGACCAAAGTTCTTTATTACCTGGCCATGACCGTTTGGCCATTGTTGTGGAATACGATGTATTAAGGGACGGAAAGGTTAAGCCTGGAAATGTTTACCACGCCTGGGTGCATAATAAAGCAAAATTAATTTATGAATCCCTCGGGGAATGGTTAATCAACCCTAAAGATGCCTTATTTACCACCTTAGGAATACCTGAACTTAAAGAACAATTATTGATCCAGCATGAGGCGAGTAAAAGGCTTAAGGCCTGGCGCCAAACAGAGGGGATGTTAGAATTTGAAAGCGTTGAATCCAAACCTATTATTGAGGATGGATTGATTAAAGATTTGGTACTTTTAAAACGCACCCCAGCCCATGAAATTATTGAACAATTCATGATTGCAGCCAACCAAACCATGGTGGCATTTTTAACCAAACATCAGGTGCCAACTATTCAACGCATTGTGCGCACTCCGGAACGTTGGGGTCGGATTGTTGAAATTGCCGAAGATTACGGAACAAAATTACCGTCGGAACCTGACCCAGTAGAGCTGCGCGCCTTTTTAACGAAACGTCGCAAAAAGGAACCTGAAACCTTTGTTGATTTATCCCTTATGATTATCAAACTCATTGGCCGTGGCGAATATGAAATGGTTTTGCCCAATAAATTAGGGCAAGGGCATTTTGGTTTAGCGGTGGGCAATTACACACATTCCACTGCACCCAATCGTCGGTATGTCGATTTAATCATCCAGCGTTTGGTGAAGGCTGTTTTAGCGGGTGATCCTTGCCCATACACCAAGCGTGAATTAGTTGAGCATGCTGCCTGGTGCACAGAACGCGATGCAGCGTCTAAAAAGGTGGAGCGTTTTATGCGTAAGGTTGCAGCAGCGATGCTGTTGTATCCTTTAGTGGGCCATGAGTTTGAAGGTATTATCACAGGCTCTTCTAATAAAGGCGTTTATGTGCGTTTAGAACACCCTCCAGCGGAAGGCCGAATTATGCGCAATGAAAGCGGGCTGGATGTAGGGGATAAGGTTATTGTCCGCCTAACCAGTGCCGACCCGCTTAAAGGCCACCTCGATTTTCAACGATTAAAGAAGATCTGAATATTTATATATAATTTCGAATTTCAATAAACAGGAGAAAACAAGTGGATGAAATTAAAATAATCACCGGGAAGATCAAAAAATTCAGGGATGACCGGGATTGGGCACAATTCCATAACCATAAGGATGTAGCCTTGTCACTCGTTCTTGAAGCTTCTGAAGTTCTTGAACATTTTCAATGGAAATCCCCAATTGAAGTAAATGAATATACTAAAACACACAAGGAAGAACTAGCTGATGAATTAGCTGATGTTGCCATCTATTTACTTGAACTTGCCGATAATCTAAAAATAGATCTTCCTGAGGCTATTAAACATAAAATGCTCAAGAATGCAAAGAAATATCCAATAGATAAAGCTAAAGGTAGACATACAAAATATAATAAGCTATAATTTTTTATCTGCCGGGAGTTCATGTTATTTGCTTCCCCTTGCGATATCATGAAAAATAAATTAATTTTTATTTAGAAATTTCCGATGATTTGCTACAATTGACACTGTGGCAAAAAAAATCCCCTCAAAATTAAAGCAGACCGAATTTTCATTGTTGCGTTTCAAAACCGGCCTTTCCCTGGAACAACTTTCCGCTGATTTGGGATTCTCTGTGCGAACGTTATATCGATGGGAAAAAGGTGAGCAAACCCCAAGACAGGTAGCATTACAATTTTTAAAACTTATCTCAAAGGGGAGCTTTATGGAAAATAGTAACCAGTCAAAATTTCGTTTTATTGATCTTTTCGCAGGAATTGGGGGGCTTCGTAAAGGTTTTGAGACTTTTGGAGGATCATGTGTTTTTACAAGTGAGTGGAATCTTTATTCAAGACAAACATACATGGCCAATTTTGATTGCCAGCACCCCATTGCAGGAGATATTACAAAGATCTCTGCTGAAAAGATTCCGGAACATGATTTATTGCTGGCAGGTTTTCCATGTCAGCCTTTTTCAATTGCCGGTGTATCAAAGAAAATATCTTTAAATAGACCGCATGGTTTTATGTGTGAAGCACAAGGTACCCTATTCTTTGATGTAGCAAGAATTATTGAATATCACAGACCCAGGGCTTTCTTGCTTGAGAATGTAAAAAATCTTGTAAATCATGACAAGGGAAGAACATTTAAAGTTATTTATAAAACATTAACTGAAGAACTTGGCTATAATGTTCAATACAGGGTTTTGGACGCCCGTTCCTGGGTTCCCCAGCACAGGGAACGTATATTTATTGTTGGATTTAAGGATAGAAATAATTTTGATTTTCATTCCATGAATATTCCTCATTCACCACAAGAGCCGAAACTGGAAAGAATTCTCTACAGTGCAGCTGAATCTGAACTAACCACAAGAAGAGACAGTCGTTACATGGATAAAAATGGTAAAGCATTGTCAAAATATACCCTTTCAGACAAGTTATGGAATTATTTACAGAATTATGCAAAAAAACATAAAGAAAATGGAAATGGATTCGGTTTTGGGCTTTTTGGACCTAATGATGTAGCCCGGACACTGTCTGCCAGATATTACAAAGATGGTTCTGAAATACTTATTAAACAGGGTAGTCGAAATCCACGCCGTTTAACCCCCAGAGAATGCGCTCGCTTAATGGGATTTGATAAATTCAAAGGAAGTGATTTTATTATTCCTGTTTCTGATACACAGGCATATAAACAATTTGGTAATGCAGTTGTTGTTCCTGTAGTAAAGGCTATTGCCAATCATATGCTTCCTTTTATTGTTAAAAAGGATAATTTAATAATTGCCAACAGGGAGATGGCTACGGTTGGTTGATATTGTTTCACCAGAAAAGAGAAGTAAAATGATGTCTGGTATTCGATCAAAGAATACCAAGCCTGAACTCCTGATAAGACAGGCTCTCCACAAGAATGGTTTTCGTTTTCGCCTTCATCAGGCCAATCTTCCTGGCAAGCCTGATTTGGTTCTTGCCAGATACAATGCGGTAATCTTTATTCATGGATGCTTTTGGCATGGACATGACTGTTCTGTTTTTAAATGGCCCGCAAGCAATAAAAGTTTCTGGAAAATAAAAATTAATAAAAATATAAAAAGGGACCAGGAAGTATTAACTAAGTTTAAAAATAAATCTCAACGGGTTCTGGTAATTTGGGAGTGTTCCATTAGAAGAAAAAAGAGTTTTAATTCTAATAAGGTTATGAATAAAATAATTTCTTGGCTAAGATCAAATAAAAAATACACGGTGCTTGAATAGATATTCTGCGTTGAACCATGAAAGGAAAAAAGGTGATAAAACTTTTTGATGTATACAAGGAAACAATGTTGCCCCCAGGAGAGGTACTGAAAAAGGCTATTGGGAAAGCCATTCCAGGGAAATCAGAAGCAACATATATCAAGAAAAATTTTAGTAAACTTATTGATCTTGTTGGCAAAGAAGCCTACGAAATATTTCTTGCAGAACAAGAAAAGGCCGGGAAGAGAGCTATTTCACAATATTTTGAATTACTGGTTTCTTCTTCAGCAACCCGTAAAGATTGTATTAATGCTGTTTCAGGAAAATTTAATGAATTTGACAGATTCTTTTTGTCATTGGCTCAATCAAGAAAACCTCGCGCAGGGGGAGCATATGAAGGGATGATTAAAGATTTATTTAAAAGACTGGATTATCCTTTTGCCGAACAACAGGTGATTAATGGTAAACCGGATTTTCTTATGCCCTGTCGCGAACATTATGATACCAATCCCATGGACTGTATTATTTTTACTGTAAAAACTACTTTAAGAGAAAGATGGCGGCAAATTGTTACAGAAGGCACCAGGGGGCTTGGATTCTTTCTGGCAACTGTCGATGAAAAGGTTACCTCTCCGCAGCTTGATGAAATGAAAAGAAACAGGATTTATCTGGTTGTATCATCTGTTTTGAAAAACAAGGTTGTTCATTATAAAAATGCAGTTAATGTAATTTCTTTTGAAGAATTTTTTATTGATCATCTTGACCCTGCCGTTAAAAGATGGCAAAAAATAAAAAAATCCATTTAAACTTAAATTATTCTATTTATTCTTTCTTTTCAAACAACCATGCGCCACGATTGACATACCGGCGATCTAGCCATATAATACCTTCCTTGTCATTGCGGATTCCTTAATTTTAAGGGGGAAGCAATGACATTATTTTTATCAACAAAGACCTCTCGCAGCAAGCTCGAGGTTAAATTGATCTGATTCTAGTCAGGTCAATTTAAGGAGTTTTGTATGGCAAAAAGCATGTATGAGAAAATCTGGCAAGATCACTTAGTCCGTGATTCCCAAGGGGATACGGCAATTATTTATATTGATTTACACCTCGTTCATGAAGTCACAAGCCCGCAAGCCTTTGCGGCCTTGCGTGAAACCAAACGCCAGGTGCGTCGTCCACAAAACACATTTGCTACCATGGACCATAATGTGTCGACCCGTACCAAGGATATCAATAAGGTGGAGGCAACCAGCCGCCATCAAATGGACACCTTATCTAAGAATTGTCAGGATTTTGGGGTTACCTTGTATGATTTTACCAGCGATAACCAAGGCGTTGTTCACGTCATCGGACCAGAACAAGGCTTAACCTTGCCCGGCATGACCATTGTCTGTGGGGATTCTCACACCGCAACCCACGGTGCTTTTGGCGCTTTAGCATTTGGGATCGGTACATCTGAAGTTGAACATGTCTTAGCCACCCAAACATTGCAGCAAAACAAAGCCAAGACCATGCTCATTAATATCGACGGAGTATTGGCAAAAGGTGTTACAGCAAAAGATATTATTTTATACATCATCGGTCAAATTGGAACTGCAGGTGGAACAGGCTATGTGATTGAATATGCCGGCTCTGCCATCCGTTCCTTGTCCATGGAAGGCCGTATGACCATTTGCAATATGTCGATCGAAGCAGGTGCCCGTGCGGGTATGATCGCCCCCGATGAGACAACCTTTAATTACATCAAAGGCCGTGATTTTGCCCCCAAGGGTGCTGATTGGGACAAAGCCATTGCCAACTGGAAAACATTGCCCACTGATCAAGGGGCCAAATTTGATCGCACATTAAATATTAAAGCAGAAGATATCAAGCCACAGGTAACCTGGGGAACAAGCCCAGGTCAGGTAACCAGCGTCGACGGTGTAGTGCCAGATCCGGAAAGTTTTACCGATCCAGTCGACCGCACCGCTGCCCGCAATGCCTTAAGCTATATGAATTTAAAACCAGGGACGAAGATCACCGATATCGCCATCGATAAAGTGTTCATCGGTTCCTGCACCAATGGCCGTATTGAAGATTTAAGGGCAGCTGCTCAAATCGTCATCGGTAAACGTGTGCATCCGACGGTCACCGCCATTGTGGTGCCAGGTTCTGGTCGCGTGCGTTTGGCGGCACAAAAGGAAGGCTTGGATAAAATTTTTACCGAGGCTGGTTTTGAATGGCGTTATGCTGGTTGTTCCATGTGCTTAGGTATGAACGACGATCAATTAAAACCTGGTGAACGTTGCGCTTCCTCAAGCAATCGTAATTTTGAAGGCCGCCAAGGGCCAGGTGGGCGTACCCATTTAATGAGTCCTGAAATGGCTGCGTTAGCCGCATTATCAGGAAAAATCGTAGACATCAGAAAGTAATCCTATGGAACCCTTTGTCAAACATACAGGAATCGCAGCGCCATTAAATCGTGTCAATGTGGACACCGACGCTATTATTCCAAAGCAATTCTTGCGCAAAACTGAACGCACAGGTTTTGGAAAACATTTATTCCATGAATGGCGTTATACCGACTATGAAGGTACAAAAGAAAATTCCGATTTTATTTTAAACAAAGAACCTTATCGCAAGGCAACGGTGCTGTTAGCTCGCGATAATTTTGGCTGTGGGTCTAGCCGTGAGCATGCTCCCTGGGCATTAGGGGATTTTGGTTTTAAAGTGATTATTGCCCCAAGCTTTGCTGATATTTTTTATAACAACTGTGTCAAAAACGGTATTTTGTTGGTGCGTTTAAAATCCGAAGAAGTGGATGAAATATTTAAATTTGTGGAAAGCAAAAAAGGAGCTACCATCGAGGCTGATTTACCGTCTCAAACTGTAACTGCCAATGGCAAAAAATATTCCTTTGCTATCGATGCCTTCAATAAAGAATGTTTAATTAAGGGATTGGATTCCATTGGTTGGACATTGCAATTTGGCGATAAAATCAATAATTTTGAAACTCAATTACAAACCACTCGTCCTTGGTTAGTTAGAAAGTGACGAAGTCATCCCCGAATGTTTTTATCGGGGATCCAGAAATGATAAACATATGACAAATATTCGTAAATTTTCCTCAATCGTGACGGATGGGTATGACCGTGCACCGTCACGCGCCATGTTGCGCGCCGTGGGTTTTAACAACGATGATTTTAACAAACCGCAAATAGGTGTGGCCTCCACCTGGTCCATGGTCACCCCATGCAATATGCATATCAATGACCTGGCCATTGAATCCCAAAAAGGCATTGATGCTGCCGGGGGCAAAGCGATTATTTTTAATACCATTACCATTTCTGACGGTATTTCCATGGGTTCAGAAGGGATGAAGTATTCCCTGGTTTCCCGTGAGGTGATTGCCGATTCTATTGAAACTGTCGTGGGCTGTCAGGGCTTTGATGGTTTTGTGGCCATCGGTGGTTGTGATAAAAATATGCCTGGCTGTTTAATGGCAATGGCACGCTTGAATCGCCCGTCGGTGTTTGTCTATGGCGGAACAATCTTGCCTGGTTGTTATAAAAATAAAAATTTGGATGTGGTCTCTGTGTTTGAAGCGGTTGGGGCATATGCCAATAAGAAAATTGATGAAGCAGAACTCCACGGCATTGAATCCTGCGCTATTCCTGGCCCTGGTTCCTGTGGGGGGATGTATACCGCAAATACCATGGCCTCTGCCATTGAAGCCTTAGGCATGAGCTTGCCTGGTTCATCTGCGCAAGTTGCTATTTCTAAAGAAAAGCAAGACGATTGCCAGCGTGCAGGTGCAGCTGTTTTAGATTTATTACAAAAAGGAATTACACCTAAACATATCATGACGAAAAAGGCATTTGAAAATGCCATCACCGTCGTCATTGCCTTGGGTGGTTCAACAAATGCAGTTTTGCACTTAATAGCCATGGCCCATGCCGCTGGTGTTAAATTAACCATTGATGATTTTACCCGCATCGGCAAGAAGGTGCCAGTGCTGGCAGATTTAAAACCCAGCGGCCGTTTTGTGATGGCAGAATTAGTGAAGATCGGCGGTATTTTGCCCTTGATGAAAACTTTATTGGAAAAAGGCCTGTTGCACGGTGATTGCATGACCGTCACCGGGAAGACCATGGCTGAAAATCTTAAAGATATTAAGCCTTATCCGACTAACCAGGAAATTATCCGCAGCTTTGATCATCCCATTAAAAAAACTAGCCATTTGGTTATTTTGTATGGGAATTTAGCCTCAAAAGGAGCAGTGGCAAAGATTTCCGGCAAGGAAGGGTTAACGTTCACAGGAACAGCCAAGGTTTACGATTCTGAAGAAGCTGCCTTAAAGGCAATCTTAAATGGAAAAATTGTCAAAGGTGATGTGATTGTCATCCGCTATGAAGGTCCGCGTGGTGGCCCAGGGATGCGTGAAATGTTATCCCCTACATCCGCCATCATGGGTAAAGGCTTAGGTAAGGACGTTGCTTTAATTACCGACGGACGTTTCTCTGGTGGTAGCCATGGTTTTGTGGTGGGGCATGTGACCCCTGAAGCATATGATGGGGGCGCACTTGCCATTGTTAAAAATGGCGATCAAATCACCATCGATGCAGCCAAGCGTGAAATTAATTTGCATGTGCCTGCAGCAGAAATCAAAAAACGCTTAAAAAGCTGGAAGCAACCAAAAGTGAGATATTCTCGTGGCGTTTTAGCCAAATATGCTAAACTTGTAACATCTGCCTCAGAAGGGGCAGTTACAGACAAGGATTTATAATGGCTGGAAATACCTTTGGTCAATTATTTAAAATCACCACCTTCGGCGAAAGCCACGGGGTCGCAATCGGTGTTGTCATCGATGGCGTACCACCGAATTTGCCTTTGTCAGAATCAGATATCCAACCTGATCTGGATCGTCGTCGTCCTGGCCAAAGTAAAATTACCACTCAACGCAAAGAAAGCGACACTGTCGAAATTCTCTCCGGTGTTTTTGAAGGCAAAACAACAGGCGCTCCATTAGCCATGTTGATTCGCAATGAAGATCAGAGATCTAAAGATTACGCCAATATCAAAGATTCTTACCGCCCAGGTCATGCGGATTTTACCTATGATTTAAAATATGGTTTTCGCGATTACCGAGGGGGTGGGCGTTCATCCGGCCGTGAAACCGCTTGTCGCGTGGCTGCTGGTGCGGTTGCAAAAAAGATTTTAGCGAAACATGGCGTTAAAATCTTGGCGTACACTCTTGCCGTCGGTGATATCTATGCAAAAACCATTGACTATAAAGTTATTGAAAAAAATATCGTGCGCGCACCTGATCTGGCACAAGCTGAAAAAATGATTGCCCGCATCGAGGAAGTTCGTAAAGCAGGGGATTCGATCGGCGGCATTGTCGAAGCTGTAGTTAAAGGATGTCCACCAGGTTTAGGTGAACCGTGTTTTGATAAGCTCAATGCTCGTCTAGGCGCGGCGCTTTTTTCCATTGCCACCATTAAAGGTGTAGAATTTGGGGCAGGGTTTAATGCTGTTAATCTGCTCGGTTCCCAAAACAACGATCGCTTTACGGTTAAAAATAAAAAGATCGTCACCGCGACCAATAATGCCGGTGGGATCAATGGAGGTATTTCTTCCGGCGCTGATATTGTCATGCGCATGGCAGTCAAACCGCCATCATCCATTGCCAAGCTTCAAAACTCTGTTACTAAAAACCTGGAAGATACTGAAATCCAAGTGAAAGGCCGTCATGATCCTTGCCTTTGCCCACGGGTTGTTCCTGTGGCTGAAGCCATGATTGCTTTAACCATCGTCGATGCGCTAATGATTCAAAAAAGCAGTTCAATTTAAAGTAACGTCACCCCCGAATGTTTTTGTCGGGGGTCCAGAATTCTGGATTCCCGATAGAAGCATTCGGGAATGACAGAATTTCTCATGTCTATTCATAATCCCCAAAAAGTTATTCTCATCACCGGTACATCCAGCGGTTTTGGATTACTAACCGCTTCACGCCTGGCATCGTCGGGCCATATCGTATGGGCGACTATGCGCAACCTTAATAAATCATCTGCACTTGAGACTGAATTAAAACGACGAGGGGCCTTTGCAACAATACGACTAATCGACGTTACAAAGCCTGAAACCATAACTGCTGTCATCAATGAACTCATCCAGACCCATGGCCGCTTGGATGTTGTCATCAATAATGCGGGGTATGGATTAGGTGGGTTCTTTGAAGATTTAACAGAAGAGGAAATCCGTCAGCAAATAGACGTGAATTTATTTGGAACACAACATATCATCCGCTTGATTTTACCCATTATGCGTCAGCAAAGGAATGGATGCATTATTAATATGTCGAGCATTGCCGGACAAACAGCATCTCCTTGTTTTGGCGCATACAATGCCAGCAAATGGGCATTGGAAGGTTTTAGTGAAAGCCTGTACCATGAACTTTCCCAATTCGGCATCCATGTCGTCTTAGTTGAACCAGGAAGTTATCGTACTAAAATTTTTGAAGAAAATGCCCGTTATGGCAAAAATTTTAATAATCCATTTAGTCCATACCATGAATTAAGCCAGCGCTTAAAGGATATGGTGTTAAAATATATCCAGAATTTAAAAAAAGATCCGGAAGATGTGGCGCGCCTCATTGAACGTATTATCAATACTCCCAATCCAAAATTACGTTATATTTCAGATTGGTCGTCGTGGGTTCATGTGCAGGCCCGCAAATTAATTCCAGCTAAAATTTATCATCGTATCTACCAAAGGATTCTCTATGGAAAATAAACCAATGCCGTACCAGCGCCAAATCTTTGTCTGTGTTAATAATGCCAATGGGGAAAAAGCTTCCTGTGGGGACCATCAGGGTGAGGTGGTATTTCGCCAATTAAGAGAAATTGCCAAGGAACGTAAACTGCATCCGACGATCCGTGTCGCCCAAGCCAAATGCCTTGGCCAATGCGCCATGGGTGTCAATATCATGATCTATCCTGAAAACTGCTGGTTGTCTCACGTCCGCATCGAAGATATTCCCGCCATTGCTGACCGATTTATAACTACCTCATAAAAATTTCTTTGTCTTTAATTGCTTTTTAATATTTACCTATCTATAATAATACCAATAGTTTTTTAATTTATTTATGTGAACCCTCAGGTATTTTTTAGGTATCCTTACATGAGGGTTCATCCTGAAGCCTAAAAGGCGAAGGATCTAAAATTTGGAGGCCACCATGAGCATGTTTGATAAAAACATCTCCCAGGAAAAACTGAAATCCCTAGAATTTGCTGAAGCGGCGCGTGAACAAGAGTGGAAATCCCCAAGTTTTGCCTTGCAATTATTCCACGGAAATCCTGACAATAGCCTCATTCACCCATTTCCCCAACAATCCGCAGAAGAAAAGAAAATAGGGGATGAATACCTTGCAAAAATGGAAAAATTTCTTCGGGAAAATCTTAATCCCGACGAAGTCGATCGCACCAGCCTGATTCCTGACCATGTTATGAAGGGCTTGGCTGATCTTAAAGCCTTTGCCTTAAAAATTCCTAAAGAATACGATGGGATGGGCTTTTCCCAGTATAACTATAACCGCATCATGCATTTCGTTTCTAGCTACTGTGGTTCGACGGCAGCTTTATTATCCGCCCATCAAAGCATCGGCGTTCCTCAACCACTAAAACTTTTTGGTACTCCTGAACAAAAGAAAAAATATTTACCCATGTTTGCTAAAGGTGCTGTTTCTGCCTTTGCCTTAACAGAACCAACCGTTGGTTCTGACCCTCGGCAAATGAAAACAACCGCTACACCAACACCCGACGGAAAACACTTTATCATTAATGGTGAGAAATTATGGTGTACCAATGGGCTAATCGCCGATGTTCTTGTTGTTATGTGTGTAACGCCGCCTAAAATTGTCAAAGGCCGTGAAATTAAACAAATCACCGCTTTTATCGTTGAAACAACAACCCCAGGGATTGAAAAAATCCATCGTTGCCATTTCATGGGCCTGCATGGGATCCAAAATGGTTTAATGAAATTCACCAATGTCAAAGTGCCTAAAGAAAATATTATCCTCGGCGAAGGGGAAGGGCTTAAGCTGGCCCTGATGACGTTAAACACGGGTCGTTTGACCTTACCTGCTGCATCGACGGGGATTGGCAAATGGTGTTTAAACGTGGTGCGTGAATGGTGTACCAAACGCCACCAATGGGGAAGCGCCATCGGCGAACACGAAGCCATGGCTTTAAAAATCAGCTATATTGCTAGCCATACCTTTGCGATGGAAGCTGTCACCTGGTTATGTTCTTCAATGGCAGATGACCATAAAAAAGATATTCGCTTAGAAGCTGCCATTGCCAAATACTTCTGTACCGAAGTGTCTTGGAAGATTACTGATGAAACCTTGCAAATCAGAGGAGGACAAGGGTATGAAATTTCTTCCTCCTTGCACCAACGCGGAGCTGATTATTGGCCTGTTGAACGCGTGCTTCGCGATGTGCGTATTAACCGTATCATCGAAGGGACCAGTGAGATCATGCACTTATTTATTGCGCGTGAAGCCCTGGATCCTCATTTAAGTAAAATCAAACCCTTAATCTCTGGAAAAACACCCATTGGTGCCAAATTAGCTGCTGCTGGGAAAATGTTGTCTTACTATGGCGTCTGGTATCCTAAACTTTGGCTTCCATCGTTTGCCGGCCCATCAATAACATCATTACCACAACCATTGGCTGGTCATATGATGTTTGTGCAAGAAGCAAGTAAGAAACTTGCCCGTGGCACCTTCCATCAAATGATGAAATACCAACAAAAATTAGAAAGCAAACAAAGCATTCTCAACCGCATCGTCGATATTGGCACCGAATTATTTGCCATCAGCTCTACATGCACCTATGCTGCCATGATGCATAAAAATGGCCAAGCCAATGCCTTGGAATTAGCCGATGCATTTTGCCAAGATTCCCGTCGCAGAATTGCCGTTTTCTTTAAAGAAAGCGGATGCAATAGCGATAAATTGCAATTGAAACTGGCTAAAAAGATTTTGGCTAAGGAATATACTTGGATGGAGAAAGAGATTATTAAATAATGGCAGCTTTACCTTCATTTTTTAATAAACTAGCTGTCCTTAAACAAATCCCTATTTTCCAAGGGCTTAATTGGTTTGAATTAAATCGTATTGCCCGCAAGGCCACCTTGGTTGAATACAATAAAGGTGATGTGATCTGCCAGCAGGAGGCCCCGGCAGATGCATTTTACGCCTTGGTTTCTGGCCGCATTTATTCTTACACACTCAATTCTGCAGGACCAAAAGAAGAAGTTGATTTTATCTTGCGGCGCCTACATTTTGGGATTATTTCCGCCTTAACCGGGGAAAACCATTCCCATAATTATGAAGCCATCAACGATTGCGTTGTCATCAAAATCAATAAAGATGATTTTGCCGACCTATTAAAATCCATTGCAAAATTAGCTGTGGGTTTAAGCCAAAGTTTATCCCATCGCATCAGAAGCCATGTGACCCATACCCGAAGCACCCAAGAAAATATGATCATTGCGGTGTATGCGCCAGTTAAAGGGTCAGGAAGCTCAACCTATGCAGTTAATTTAGCGTTAGGATTAAAATCCCAAACCGATAAAAATGTCTTGTTACTAAGCATCTCTTCAGATCCAAATGATCCATTTATCAATTTGGAAGACATCATCGGCGACAACGACAAAATCAACAGCAGCATTATTAAAGGTAGGGCTGATATTGATATTTTGCCTGTGAAATTTGATAAGGGCAATACCACCTTGGTCAATCGCATCAGCCAATTTGTTAGCGCTCCGACATCGCAATACGTTTATGTGGTTGTTGACCTGCCCAATGAAATGGATGATGTGGTTTCAAAAACCCTGTCCCAGGCGGATAAGGTGCATTTGATCTCTATCGAACGCGCCAAGGATTTACAAATGACCCGCACGGTCATTGACCGCTTGATGGTGGATTTAAAAGGCAATTTCCATACAGATAAGGTGCAAGTTATTTTAAGTGGTATTCACGACGAGAACGCCTTGCCGGCCCAGGAAGTGCATAATATTCTTAACTACGATATGTTTGCCTTGCTCCCGCATTTAAAGCTGGACCAATTTAAATCCTTACCCATTTTAGAAAATTTTAATATTACCATCGTTGAACCAGCCAGCGAATATGGTTTTATCATCCATCGTTTGGCCCGTCATATCAGCGGTTCTTTAATTGGCCTTGTATTAGGTGGAGGGGCTGCCTTAGGCATGGCGCATATTGGAGTGATCCGTGTGTTAGAACAGGAAGGCATTCCTGTTGACGTCGTCGTCGGCAGCAGCATGGGCGCTTTAATTGCCAGTATTTGGTCTATTGGAAATTCTGCTGATCAATTGGAAAAATATGGCCGCGAGTTTGAAAAAATCACTGCCCTAAGCGATATTTATGATCCTATTTTACCCATCTCCGGGTTAGTAGGTGGTTACGGCATTCGTAAATGGCTTCGCAGTAAATTAAAAGATAAAACCTTTATTGATACCAAGATCCCTTTAAGGGTGGTGGCGTATGATTTATACCATCGCCATGAGACCGCTATTGATTCTGGTGACTTAGTTGATGCTGTCAGTAAAAGTATTGCTATTCCCGGGGTTATTCGTCCGATTATGGAAAACGACCAGATGATTATTGATGGGGGGGTTTTAAATCCTTTGCCCACCAATGTTCTCGTTGATATGGGGGTTAAAAAAATCATTGCCGTTAATGTGCTTCAATCTCCGTCAGAAGCTTCTTGGGGTCATAGCCAAAAACAAGAGGAATTAAAGCAGCAGTATAAAATTGCTTTTACACAGCATCCTTTAAAATTCATCGGTTTTCGTATTGGGCGCTTTTTTGCTAAAGCAGTCACACCCAATATCGCTGATATTATTGTGCGCACCTTACAGGCTTCCGAATACGTGATTGCCGAGCAAAGCGCTAAAAGGGCTGATGTTTTAATCCATCCGGATTTACGGGGGATTAACTGGTTTGAGCTTTATAAAGTTAATACCTTAATTAAAAGAGGGGAAGAATCAACCATCAAAGCGCTCCCTGCGATCAAAGCCCTCGTCAAAAAATAAGCTCATCAAACTTACTTGTCGAAGGTAAATTAATCCCATATAATGTCTGCCATGTCAAATCCCATTAAAATAGGTTCTCGTGGCAGCCGGCTAGCATTGACCCAGGTTCAGGAAATTCTAGGTTTATTGCCATTCTTAGGGACCACGGAATTAAAGGTATATTCAACCGCTGGAGACCGTGATAAAACCACCTCCTTAACATCAAATCCAGCTGATGATTTCTTTACCAATACGCTTGATAGCGCACTTTTAAAAGGTGAGATCGATATTGCCATCCACAGCGCCAAGGATTTGCCTAAAAATCTTCATCCTGAATTAGAAATTTATGCCTTAACAAAGGGTATTGATGATACCGATGCCTTAGTCAGCCATCAGCCACTTAAAGACCTGCCCATTGATGCAAAAATAGGGACGAGCAGTGCTCTTAGACAATCACAAATTTTAGCCCTTAAACCTAATGCCCAGATTGTGGATATTCGAGGAACTATTGATGAACGCCTGGATTTGCTCGATAAAGCAAAGATCCACGGCATTATAGTGGCTACCTGCGCATTAAAACGTTTAGGACTATCCTCACGCATTACTCAAATCATGCCGTGGGAAGGCTCACCCTTACAAGGCCAATTAGCCATCGTCGGAAAATCTAAAAACTTTGAACTTAAACAATTATTTAAAAGCATTGATGCGCGTTTGCATTATGGACATGTTCATTTAGCTGGTGCTGGGCCAGGAGACCCGGAGCTCATTACCCTAAAAGCTGTTAACGCCTTACGCAAGGCTCACTGCGTGCTTTATGATTCCTTAATTGAACCGACACTTTTAAAATTTGCCCCACAAGCTGAACATGTCTACGTCGGCAAACGCAAGGGCGATCATGCCTTAAGCCAACAGGATATTTGCCGTTTGATTAAGCAAAAATCATATGAAGGAAAGAATATCGTCCGGTTAAAAGGAGGGGATCCTTTAATTTTTGGAAGAGGCGGGGATGAAATCGAATACTTACGCAGTTATCATATTCCCGTAGATGTCATCCCTGGGGTAAGCTCAGCGACGGGAATTCCATCTTCCTTAAATATTCCTTTAACAGCACGTGGGTTTTCTTCATCCGTTGCCTTTGTCAGCGGATATGAGCATGATGAAGACCATACTCAACCACGGCCAATCCATATCCCTCAAGCAGATACCATTGTTTTTTTAATGGGCCTCACAAAGCTTAAGCAAATCATCGAATCATTAATCGCTGCTAAATGGCCAAGCAGCTCATTAATAACCCTGATTTCTAAAGGCACTTATTACGACCAGCAGGTGCTTCAGGGAAATTTATCCAATATTGAAGCTTTATCTCAAGAAGCACATTTAAAACCACCGGTATTAATTATCGCCGGAGAGGTGGGGAAGTTTTATAAACCTACATTTAAGAAAACATATTTATACTTAGGGACAAACCCACACATCTATCAACACCTAGGAAGAATCATCCATTGGCCCATGATCACAATTAAACCAATGGAGGCAACGGCATCCTTCCAAAACGATTTATCCCAAAGCTTAAAAGATTCTAACTGGATTATCTTAACCAGTCGGTTTGCCGTCGAAAATTTCTTCCAACACGCTTCTTCACTAATTCCAAAAGAGCAATTAAAGCAAAAGAAATTTGCCATCATTGGCCAAAACACATCGGAATATGTGCGTTTATTAGGGTATGAACCTTCACTGATCGCCACAGAAGAAACTGCCCAAGGCTTATACCAGGCCTTAAAAGAACATATGACCTTAAAGGGAGTAAAATTCCTTTTACCACGTTCCAATCTGCCCAATCCTTTCTTAAAAGAGGCTTTAATCAAGCTAGGGGCAGAGGTTGCAGAAATCACGATTTATAAAAATGTAAAACCGGCATTTCGACCATTACCTGATGAACCGATCGATGGTATTATCTTCACCAGCCCTTCAACACTGCGGTATTTCTTAGAAGATTATGGTATACTATCAAGTTCTTGGGAAATATTAGCCAAAGGACCTGTCACAGCCCAGGCATTAATAGAGGCAGGTTATAAAACATACACCATTATTGAATAATATGCCACATCGTTACCGTCGACTGAGAACTTCACCACATTTAAGGGATTTAGTCCGTGAAACACGCCTGCATCCCGCAGATTTGCTGCAACCCTATTTTGTCGTCAGCGGCAAAGGAAAAAAAGAAGCCATTGATTCCATGCCAGGAATTAACCGCTTCTCTGTGGATGTCTTGCTTAAAGAAATCGAAAGCTATTTGCGCCTCGGTGGGCGAGGGGTTGTATTATTTGGGGTTAGTGCTCATAAAGATAAAACCGGCCGTTATGCCCATGACCCTAAAAACCCAGTCATCGAGGCTATTGGCGCCATAAAAAAGAATTTTCCTCAGTGCATCGTCGTTACCGATGTGTGCTTATGCGCCTATATGGACCATGGCCATTGTGGCATTGTTAAAAACAATCATATTGATAATGATGCCACCTTACCCGTGCTGGCACAAATGGCCTTAGCGCACGCCCATGCAGGGGCTGATTTGGTTGCACCGTCGGATATGATGGATTTTAGGGTTGCAGCCATTCGCCAATCCCTCAATGAGAAAAAGTTTTATAATACCGGCATTTTATCCTATGCCGTTAAATACAGCTCTGCGTATTACGGCCCGTTTCGTGATGCTGCCCATAGCGCCCCAGGATTTGGGGACCGTCGCAGCTATCAAATGGACCCAGGCAATAGCCGCGAAGCTTTAAAAGAAGCGCGCGAAGATATTGCCGAGGGGGCTGATATGGTCATGGTCAAACCTGCGCTAGCCTATTTAGATATTGTGCACATGCTCCGTCGAGAATTAACCGTACCCATCGTTGCTTATAATGTCAGCGGGGAATACAGCATGGTCAAGGCTGCCAGCCAGCAAGGCTGGGTAGATGAAAAAAGCATTGTTTTAGAAACGCTCACGTCGATTAAGCGCGCGGGGGCTGATATCATTATTAGTTATCATGCCAAAGATGCCTTATCCTGGATTTCTTTAAAATGAACACCCGAATATCCAAAAAACTTTTTAACGAATCACGTAAATTCTTAGTCGGTGGTGTTAATAGCCCTGTGCGCGCTTTTAACGCTGTTGGCCAAGATCCGCTCGTCATAAGCCACGGCCGTGCCCAGAAATTCTTTGATGTCGACGGGAATTCATATACGGATTATTGCCTGTCCTGGGGGTCATTAATCCACGGGCATAACCATCCGCAATTAGCCCAAGCTGCAAAAAAGAGCCTTGGGCTTGGCACAAGTTTTGGCACAACCACCAAGGCTGAAATTGAGATTGCCCGATTTATCGTTAAACATGTCCCGTCGATTGATCTAATTCGTTTTGTCAATTCCGGCACAGAAGCTACCATGAGCGCGATCCGCCTAGCCCGTGGATTTACTGGTCGCGACAAGGTTATCAAATTTGATGGCTGTTACCATGGCCATAGTGATGATTTATTAACCGCTGCAGGTTCCGGCGTATCTTTTTTACCTACATCATCGAGCCGTGGCATTCCTAAAAGCCATGTTGAAAATACCTTAAGCTTGCCGTTTAATGATTTAGTGCATTTTGCCCAAATCATCGAACGCCATCATAAGGATATTGCCTGTGTGATTATGGAACCAGTCGCAGGGAATATGGGCGTTATAACCCCCAATATGGATTTCTTTAAAGCGGTGCGGCACTTAACTAAAAAATACAATATCGTGCTTATTTTTGACGAAGTCATGTCCGGCTTTCGTACAAATTTAGGATGCGTGCAAAAAGATTTTAATATTATTCCAGATATGACCTGTTTAGGAAAAATCATTGGAGGAGGATTTCCCGTCGGAGCATATGGGGGAAGACGGGATATTATGGAACATTTATCTCCGCTCGGCAAGGTTTACCAGGCAGGAACATTTGCCGGCAATCCTGTTGTCATGGCCACCGGATTAGCGTCTTTGGAATTATTAACACCCGCAAACTATCGTGCTTTAAACCTGCGTAGCAAGAATTTTGTCGAAAAGGTTAACGCCTCATTACTAAATAATAATATCAATGCGCATTTAAGTGCCTTCCACAGTATGGTCAGCATCCGCTTTAGGAAGGAAGCCGTGCATAATTATGCCCAAGCACAAAATGCCAGCTCTTCGACGATTTATCCAAAATTATTCCATTTCTTGCTTAACGAGGGAATTTATTGGCCACCAGCAGATTTAGAAAGCTTCTTTATCAGCACGCGGCACA
>CAZHGK010000002.1:40665-53887 GCA_964532095.1 uncultured Planctomycetales bacterium
TCAAGCAAAATATCTAACTTAAGATTTTTATAATGAGAAAGATTTAAACCTTTTGGCTAGCTGTATCACCAAATTTTTTATACAATCACAATGATGACCGTATCTGAAATATCTAAACGCCCATGGGGCCAATACCATAAATTCCACCAGGAACCAGGGGTATGGGTTAAGCGGGTTGAAGTCAACCCGAATAGCCGTTTAAGTTTACAAAAGCACCAATACCGTTCTGAAAAATGGATTGTCGTCGCTGGTCTTGGTTTAGCAACTGTTGACCAAAAAAATATCCCCGTGAAACAAGGGGTTGTTGTTGATGTGCCATTAGGGGCTGTTCATCGCATCGCCAATACTGGTTCAGAGAAATTAGTTTTTATTGAAGTGGCGTGTGGTGAGCATTTAAGTGAAGAAGATATCATCCGTCTGCAAGATGATTACGCCCGTGTGCCCATTGATAAACCAACAGGAGGTTAACCATGGCATTTAACCGCAAAGAAACACCTAAGGAAGCTGTGGAAGAAAGACCTATTGAAATCAATGCCCAGATGCATGGCGAATTAACATTCTCCGACCCTGTAAATTTAAAGATTAACGGGCGTTTTACCGGCCGTTTGCATACCCGCGGCACATTAACCATTAGCCAAACCGCTCAAGTGGAAGCCAATATCAGTGGAGAAAGCATTATCATTGCTGGAAAAGTCAAAGGCAATGTTGAGGCTAAAAAAATGCTAGTCTTAATGCCCAGCGCTGTATTAAATGGCGATATTTCAACCCCAAAATTAAACATTGTGGAAGGGGCGCTATTCCAAGGCCGCTGCCAAATGCTGGAAGATTTCTTAAGCATCGACGATCTAGCCCAATATTTAGAAATTGAACCAAAGACCATTGTTGAACTCGCCTCATTAGGCAAAATCCCTGCTTTTAAAGAAGGGGAGATGTGGCGTTTTGAACGGGTTAAGATTGACCAATGGGCATCGTCAGGGATGGTAACCAGCCATGAGTAGTCAATTTATTACAGTACGCGAAACTTCTCAAATCCTAGGCGTTTCAGAAAAAGACGTCATGGATTTGATTGAAAACGGCTCCTTGCAAGCGTATCGCATTGCTGATCAATTCTTACGCCTTAAACGGCAGGATGTGATGGGCATGCGGACCAGTGGTAAGGTATCTAATGAAGAAGCGCCTCTAGCGTACACTCCAGGGGAAAAAGCTGCAGATTTTATTTATTACAATGATTTCTACCTATTAGCCTTCATTGTGGTTGCCGCATTACTTTACATAATTTTCTTTACTTATTAAGTCCGCGCCTGTAAAATTACCCCTCATTCAGTTAGCTATTTGGCGGGGTAGCTCAGTTGATAGAGCATTCGGTTCATACCCGACAGGTCGGAGGTTTAAATCCTCTCCCCGCCACTTTATATGATATTTGAGATTTGATATTCGAAATTTGAGCAATCATATTTCAAATTTCATATTTCAAATCCAACCTTCTTTCCCCCTAAAGAAGCTTTTTAAAAAATCCCCTATTATAAAATTTGATATTTGAGATTCACGTAATCATATTTCAAATCTCATATTTCTCAAAACAACACGAATCTTTTAAAAACTGGGGAGAAGCTATGTTTCTATTCGAAAAACTTGATGTTTATCAAAAATCTATTAATTTTGCTCAAAAAACAAGCGTCTTGATAGAGAATTTTACAAGGGGAAATGGATATATCATTGACCAACTCCAACGTGCAGCGTTATCCATTTCTTTGAATATAGCAGAAGGAAATGGTCGTTATCACATAAAAGAAAAGTGTAACTTCTTTTGGATTGCACGAGGCTCAGCTTTTGAATGCGTTCCCATATTAGAGTTATGTTTGCGTAAAAAATTAATTGATAAAGATACATATCAGGCTCTAAGAAATGATTTAATAGATATAACCAAAATGATTTCAGGTCTTATTAATAATGCTAGATAGAAAATGTGCTTTAATTTGTTTAATAATAAGCTTCTTATAGGCCATTTAGATAACAACTACAGCAAGGTTTTACTTAGAGTGCGATAAGAGACAATTAAAAGGGACAGTTGATAAACATCAGTTGAATATTTAAACAGCAGGGGGTAGTTAAAAAGTACTGTTGATAATTACATGTTAAATATATAATATTTTCAATCAAGAATAATTCTTATAAATTGATGAGGATTCTATGAATGTAGAAATCGTAAAGATTATAATTTGGCCAATTGTTGGTTTAATTCTTGGCATTGTTATTATTTTTCGATTTGCTCCATATTTTGCAAGGTTGATTAGTCGAATCACAAAGATTGGTAAAGGTGGAATAGAACTTAAAAATATTGGTGATCAGAGCCATAAAGAGCAGGTTTCCGCTAAAGATTTGATGAAGTCTTTTGATAATAGATTATTACTTGAGGTTGAAGGATGGATAAGGTCAGAATTAGATAAAATACAACATGATTCCCCTGAAGAAAAAGAAACTTTATTAATAAAATTGTATGCATCAGAGAAGATAGCTAGGAATTTTGACCAAACGTATAATTTTATTTTTGGTTCTCAAATTCGAGCGCTTCAACAATTAAATTCGTTTGCTGGCCAACTTGTTTCTAGCAATGAGATTAAGTTGTTTTATGAAGATGCGAAATCATTAAATTCAGTATTTTACAGCTCATATTCTTTTGAAAAATGGTTAAATTTTATGCTATCAGCAGTTCTTATAATAAAACAAGAGAACAGGGTAGGTATTACTGTGCGAGGTCAAGAATTTCTAAAATATTTAATTGACCAAGGTCTTTCGCATAATAAGATTGGTTAGTAATTAAAAGGGGGGAGTGATGAGCGAATGGAAAAAATATTTGACTGTTATGTTTCTCACTCTAGGATTTGCTATAGGGGTTGAGAAGATTCAACATCAAGATTCAAGCTTTTGGGGTTTCATTGTACTAGGAGCTTGTATTTATATAATTATTGATGTTTTGCCTAAACAAAATATAAAACAACACCTATGTTATAAATTAAGAATTCGTATAACTCCTAAATGGGAAGAAATCGTTCCGCATGTGCCTAAAGACGTGAAATATCCAGAACAATTTTGGAAGAAAGTTGTTGATGACACAGAGCTAGGAATTAATAAGGAGTATTCGTTAATTGGTAAATCATTTTCTTATACGGTGTTTGTTAATGAATCATCTGGAATGAAGCAATTTTATAATAATGATACAAAAACGTTTGATGATAAATTAGAAATCAGTGGTGAGATTTTTAATATTGATAATCCGAAGAAATTAACAGAAAAATACGGTATTCCAGAAAATATTTCTAACATCGAACTTGAAATTACTCCAGATGGGATTGGCAAATTAACAAGAGATTCAATTTTGCCTTATTACACAGAGGTTAAAGAAGGTAATTATTTATCTATAGTGCCATTTTATGAAATTGTTAATCATTTAAAGAAATTGTTTTTTGTATGGGGAAGTCCAATGTCTGGAATTTTAAAATTTCCTGATGAATTACAAAAACAATTAGATGAGCATAAAATAAAATATGAAACCAGAGATTTTATAGATACATTTGGTGAATGGTATGGACAAAAAAATAGCGAGGAAGCTCAAAAACATACCCAAAAAGCCGGATTTATTTTGTCAAATGACAGAATGTCTTGGCATACCTTTAGCGCTAAGCATTTTGAGGTCTCATTAAATCTTGAAAGACTTAAACCAGGGGATATTAATAGCGATTTTTAAGAAACCTCAGATTTATCCTACCGTATAATACTTTCTAACATTATTTCATAGGTTTTGTTTTAAAAGCTAAACATTACCTAAGAGCCATAAGATAATTCTTATGGCTTTTTTAGCTCTTAATTAGATTAATCTGGTTTCGGAATGGCGTATTGGAGCCATTCCAAAGCCGAAAATCGTTTAAAAGAACAATTTTCGTTTGAAATTGACATGTTATGCCTAGGCCATGTTCTATTCAGAAGGTAGTGTGCATGGGGTGAATGCGCAATTTAATAGAAAACAGAATGAGAAATTTTGGGCTGCATTGACCTTGTAGGTTTTTCTGTTATAATAACGACCAATTGATTTGGTTTTCAAAGCCGAATCAATAAAACACAGCCGAGGGATTCGGTGGGACAAGATGAAACTATCAACGCTGAAAAGCTTGATGGACATCATGTCTGAAATAATCGGACATGCCAAGAATAAAATCAGCATGTTTGGTTTACTCCTTGTTTTATCGTGCTATTTCATAAATGACTCGAAGGAGTTGCATCTCAAAATGGCAGATAGCATTTTTAAAAAGACAAGGAGTGTGCAGTGTGTGCAAGGGCAAAAAAGCTTGACAAAAAAGTTTTTGTGTTAGAATTAAAATAGAATTTTCCGTCGACGCTCGATTAAAGCCGCAATTTGCTCAAAAGCAGTTACAGCGCAGATTGAGTGAACGATTAGTAAAGAGTTCTATTGTCGAGAAAATGCCTTTGAGGTGCGATGTTGATTTGGTTTTCAAAGCCGAATCAATAAAACACAGCCGAGGGATTCGGTGGGACAAGATGAAACTATCAACGCTGAAAAGCTTGATGGACATCATGTCTGAAATAATCGGACATGCCAAGAATAAAATCAGCATGTTTGGTTTACTACTTGCTAAGTGATGGGTTGCTTTATGCGAAGTGAGATGCCAGCCCATCCTCACAGAAACATATGCTTTTAATTGACAAATTAGTTAAAAAGAAAAATCTTTATTCCGCATGGAAATCCCTTCAAAAGAACCCTTCCTCTAACGGTATTGATGGCGTTACAATAAAAGACTTTCAAGCAGACCTCGACAAGCATATCCTCTCAATATTTCGAGCATTAAAAGATAAATCATTTGTTTTTAAGCCATTAAAAGGTGCTCTAATTAAGAAAGAAGGTAGTAAAAAACCTCGAACTCTCAAAATTCCTGCTGTTGGTGATAGAGTCGTTCAAAGGGCGATAAGAAATATTATTGAGAGATATTTTAAGAAATTCAATCTTCCTTGTAGCTATGGATATATAGAAGAAAAGAGCAGGGAACATGCTGTTGAGAAGATTATTACTTTGCGTGATAAGGGTTATCTGTATGTTCTTGAGGCAGACATTAAAGATTTTTTTAATGCAGTTAATCAGGAAATCCTAATAAATAAGATTAAATCACGCTGCCCGATGAATCTATAAATTATTTAATTCAAGAAGCATTGAAGGCAGAGATAGGCAATGCAAAGCAATTCTCAAAAGATGAGATTTTAATTTTCCCAGATGGTTCGGTTGGAATTCCTCAAGGAGGTATATTGTCACCTCTTTTTGCCAATCTTTATTTGAGCGGTTTTGACAAGAAAATAACGGATGAAGGATTTAATTTGGTTCGTTATGCAGATGATTTTGTGGTTTTGTGCAAGACAGAAAAAGAAGCTCGTAAGGCTTATGAGTTAGCGAGAACATATTTAAAGAATGAGTTAAATTTGGAAATACACGAGATAGACGTTCCTGAAAGTAAAACTAGGATTGTACATTTTTCGCAAGGTTTTGATTTTCTAGGTTTTTTATTCAATCATAATCGAATTTGTCCCAATGAAAAAACCCGTAATAAGTTTAAAAGCAAGGCTGATGAAATTCTAAATCCAAAATCTTCGAGCAACCTAGTCGATACTCTATTGAAATTAAGGAACATGATAAATGGATGGGGAAATGCGTATAGTTTTTGTCATTTAGAAAATTTAAGGGTAAATCCTAAAGAAGATGTTATGTCCAAGATACTTGAGTCATTGGAGAATCACGTGAGGGTTGCTTTCTTTACTTTATTAAATTCATGTGAAATCAAGCCTAATGGGAGTGGTTGGAGAGGGTACCATTTAGAGCGTTTCGGGGTGCCTAAATTAATGAATTTCTTATCAAAAAAAACTTTAAAGGATTTAACAGTAAAGCGTAAGAAGAAAACAAAAGGTATATTAAAAAATAATTGCTAGTATGCGCAGAAAATGATGTTAAGGGTTCAATGATTTATTGGAGTATTTTTAAAAATGTCTAATTTTGAATTTAATTCAACTTCTTTAGAACTAAGTCTATTAAATGCATTGCGTTTAGCTGAAGCCTCCGAGTTAGCATATAAACCTTCCGCAGATGTCGAGAAATTTATCAAGACAGAATGGAGACTCGATAGATACCATTGGTTTGAAAATTCCGAGCAAGGGACACAGGCTTTCTTAACAGGAAATAAGGATGTTGTTATTTTGGTCTTTCGAGGAACAGAGAGCATCCGAGATTGGATAACAGACAGTAAGATAAAGTTGATTCCTTCCCCAACAAACATAGGCAAGGTTCATTTTGGATTCAATAAGGCTTTAGAGGTCATTTGGGATGAATTAAGCGCAACAATTAATGATTGGAATGTGGCGAATAAACTTTGGGTTAGTGGGCACAGTTTAGGAGGAGCATTAGCCACATTAGCTGTAGACCGATTAACAGAAAATAGTGTCCCTATTCAAGGAATGTATACGTTTGGACAGCCAATGGTAGGGGATAAAGATTTTAAGGATAACTTTGATTCCAAGATGAGGGGGCGCTCTTTTAGATTTGTTGATGATGAAGACATTGTCCCAAAAATAATTACTACCCTTATGGGCTATCGTCATATTGAAAAAGAATACTTCTTTGATAACGCAGGAAAGTTTTATACGGATAACTTATGGTGGCATAAGTTTGTTAGTCGAAGCATAGGTGTTTCAATAAGGACAGAAAACACATCAACGGGTAGAGCAGAAAATCCTGGTGGAATTTCAGACCATAGCCCTGCATATTATATTCGGCATATTCGTGATAATCTTAATAAAAATCAACCTGCCAAGACATTTAAAGATTGGTTAAAAAATATTTAAAATTTTGGCTTCATTGACTTTAAGCAAAAATAAAGTACACTTTAAGTGTGGTTGGGGTTTAATTTAATTTTTTCTAATTATGAAAGGAGGATAACAAGCGAAGCCAGTAGTTTGATGGCGAGTTTTCTTGTTATCCGAGGCTTCATACCTGAGAGGTCGGAGGTTTACCTGCCTGCCGGCAGGCAGGAATCCTCTCCCCGCCACCATTTTTAATTACAACTATGCCCGCCCAACGTTCACTTCTCATTTTAATCCTTTGGACCTTTGCTATTTTTTATGTTGGGAACCATTCCATTAGCTTGACCGACCCTGATGAAATCTTTTATTCATTATCTGCCAAAGAAATGACCGTTAGGGGAGAGTGGGTCACCCCGTATATTTTTAACCAGCCCCAGTTTGAAAAACCAATTTTTATTTACTGGCTTCTAGAAATTGCCTTTAAGTTAAAAGGAGTTACCCCTCAAGCCGCCCGTTTTTTTCCAGCGTTTTTTGCCTGTTTAGGGGTTTTTTGTGTTTACGCATTAGGAACTCTGCTTTTCAATAATACCCGCAAGGCCTTTTGGTCTGCCTTTGCCTGTTCTACGGCATTTTTCTATATTGCCATGGGCAAAAGTGTTTTTACCGACATGGTGTTCTCCGTCTTGATTTTAATGGCTTTATTGTCCTTTGTATTTGGATATTCAAACCCAAAGCATACGGCAAAAGGATGGATGGGGTTCTTTTTCTTTAGCGCCCTGGCTGTATTAACCAAGGGGCCATTAGGCGTTGTATTACCTGTCGGCATTGTTGTGTTATGGGCGTTATATCGGCAACAAATTTATATTTTCCGTAATCAATGGTTCTGGATTGGATCATTGCTAGGCTTAGGCATTGCCTTGCCGTGGTATCTGATCATGTTCCAAAAACATGGTCAGGCATTTATCCAGGAATTCTTTATTAATGACCATTGGAGACGTCTAATTGAAGCAGAACATCGAGGCAGCGACCGCTGGTATTTTTATCCAGTCACCATGATTGCCGGCATGTTCCCGTGGTCTATCATCCTTATTTTTGCTTTTGGAAGACTTTACCAACGCCTAAGAACCAATGTGACGATGGGAGAACAGTTCTTATTAAGCTGGATTCTCATTGTCTTTATTTGCTTTCAATGCGCCCACTCTAAATTAGCCAGCTATATTTTACCACTTTTTCCCGCATTAGCCTTATTGGTTGGCAATCAAATAGGGGAGATGATCGACGATTATAAACAAAAAAGCTCATTATGGATTAACAGCATCCTTCTGGCAGCATTCTTATTTCTGCTCGCCATAGCCTTGCCTTTTTGCCACCATCTGTTAAAGAATTACGTCCCGCATTTTGAAATTATTTTATTTATTTCTGCTGTATTAATGGTTTGGGCAGTTTTAATTTTCATCCATACAAGCCAGAACAACGGCCCCAGGGCTTTACTCCTGCAGGGAGCAACCAGTGTTGTGCTATTAGCACTGATGCTCACAATCGGCCCTATCCTGGAACCGTATATATCGTCGAGGGATATGGTGGTTTTTGTGCCTGCAGCCAAATCGTCAGAAGAACATATCTTAACGAGTAAAAGTAATGCCCGCGGGGTTTATTTCTACAGCCAGCGCCCAATTACAGTTTGGGATGAAAATGGCAACGGTTTTTTTAGCCCTCATCCATTACCCATGCTTAAAACCTTTGATAGCTTGTTAGAATTCTTTAAAAAACAAAAAAACACATCCTGTGTCTTAAAAACTAGAAGTTTTGAAGAATTAAAACATCGTCTACCTGCCCGGGAATTCAAATTAACCGTATTGGCAAAATCAGCAAGCACGACGGTCGCAACCATTGAATTTATCGCAAATCCAGTGTAAAATATACTTTATGTATCGAACCTTGATTCTTGTATTACTTCTTGCATGTGGGCCAATTTCTTTAAGCCATGCTGAGAATGGTAATATTGATGAATTAATCAATTTTTCCAAAAAGCAAACAGAAGCCTTGATTGTTAAAGTGGTGAAGTCTGATCTTGTTGTCTTGGAAAATGGCCAGAAAATCAAACTCATCGGTATTGAATCCGCAGGGGATCCTCCAAAACAATACAAGGAAATTGACCCGAATGACCCCCAACCTACAGTGACACGCATTGAAAAGGAACCTACTGCAGAAATTCCTTCGGAAGCACAGGCATTAACCTATGCCCGGGAACTGATGGAAGGCAAGCATGTCAAATTGGAATTTGATAACCAGGCCTTTGACGAACAAGGATACAAACTTGCCTATATATTTCTACCTGATGGACAATTAGCCAATGCCCAATTATTAAGGCAGGGGATGGTTAACTTAAAAATCCGTATACCTAATGTGAAATACGAAAACCAAATGCGCCAAGCCTATCAACAAGCCAAGCATGAACAACGCGGCTTTTTATCTTACTGATGCGTATGGACCTGTCGGATAAAATCCTTTCCTTCATCCGGCAACAAAAACTTGTACCACCATCTTCAAGCACAATACTGTTGGCGGTATCAGGGGGGCCGGATTCTGTGGCCATGGCCCATGCCTTTAATAAAATCCGTCATACCTTGGGTGTTATCCCAACCATTGTGCATTTCAACCACCGCATCCGTATTCAAGCAAACCAAGATGAGGCTTTTGTTAAAAAACTCGCCCAAGACTTAAACATGAATTTTATTCGGGGTGAGGTTGCCCGCAAGCCATCTGGTCATGCCAGCGAGGACGATTTAAGAAAATTACGTTTAGCGTTTTTAATTAAAACGGCTAAAAGATTAAAATCCCCAACAATTTTCTTAGGCCACACAGAAAATGATTTGGCTGAAACCGTCCTTATGCGCCTGCTCCGGGGAAGTGGGCTAATGGGCTTACGGGGAATGTTACCTGTTTCAATCATGGATAAGGTCTCATTGGCACGTCCGTTATTGTTGGTCAATCGTCGAGAAATTATCTCCTATTTAAAATCCCATCGCCTGACATTTTGCACAGATCATACAAATATTGATCCGGTTTATACCCGTAATAAAATCCGCCATCAATTAATTCCCTTGCTCACAAAAGAATATAACCCCCAATTGGGCCACGTACTCGTCGATTTAGCCCAAACTGTAGGAATTGATTATGATTATTTATCGCAACAGGCCTTAAGATTGTTTAAACAACATGTTGCGTTTACAAAATCACGGGTTAAAATAAACAAGAAGGTTTTTATCAAAGAGCATCCAGCTATTTGCCGTATGCTCATGCGACTTATTGTGGAAGATTTAGTCGGGGATACTAGGCAATTAACCCTGGCCCATATTTTAGAATTTGAAAAGAATTTATCTGTTAAAAAAGCTCGTGTGCTGTGGCCCAACCATATTCAAATAACTATCAACGCCGAAACAATTATTATCTCCAAAACATGAGACTAAGTTTATTGTTTATATGTGTGGCTTTGTTTTTATCGCATTCTGCTGGCGCTCAAGAGGATGTGCTCGATGGCTTAGTGAAAGAAAACTATGACGCCACCCACGTCAAATCAGAACGCACCTATAAACAGGGAAAACTAAATGGGCCGTTTAGGGAATATTATCCCAACAGTAATATTCTCAGCGTCGGGATTTATAAAGACGGCCAATTAAATGGGCCATATAAGTCTTACTATGAAAATGGTTCTGTTTATTTCGAAAAGAATTACGTTAACGGTCAACTGCACGGCACAGCAAAAGAATTTTATGAAGATGAGCAGCCTAAAAGCATTGAAAATTACCAGTTTGACGCCCTTAATGGGTTAAACCAATATTTCTATCCCAATGGGAACATCAAATATGCCATGAATTTCAAAAATGGCAAACTCTGGGGATTAAGCCGGGAATACAATGAGAACGGCACACTCAAAAATGAAGTCAATTATGAAGATGACCATATCGACGGGATCTCTAAAGAATATAGCGAAGAGGGGATCTTGCAAGCTGTTTGGAATTATAAACTAGATCTAAAAGACGGGGCCTCTAAAACACTGTATCCCAACGGCCAAACCGAATGGGAAATGACATTTAAAAACGGTGAGATTGAAGGCACTAATCGTAAATATTCCCCCCAAGGAAAATTAATGATTGATGCTACCTATAAAAATAGCCAGTTCGATGGACTTGTGAAGGAGTATTTCGAAAACGGCAGTATTAAAAGCGAATGCTCCTACGCAGCTGGCAAGAAAAATGGGGTTTGCCGGGAATACCATGACAATGGAAAATTATGGGTGGAATGGGCCTACAAAGATAATACGAAAGAAGGATTAGCTAAGGAATTTTCCCAACAAGGAAAATTATGGATGACCGTTAATTTCAAAAATGACCAGAAATCCGGGGCCATGCAAGAATTTTACGAAAACGGAAACTTAAAACAAGAATGGGTCATGAAAAACGGCAAGGAAAATGGCCCAAGCAAATCATATTATGACACAGGGACAGTAATGTCCGAGGAGAATTATACAGACGGCCAACGCAATGGCGTCAGCAAACTTTATAATAACAGTGGTAAGTTAGCCTACGTGGACACCTACCGCAATGGTGAGCGTACCGACCGTAAAGAAATTAAATAATCAAAAAAACACATCCATACATCTTAAGGAAAAATTATGTCTTTAATGAATTCAGCACCTCAAAAAAAATTACCACGCGGTCAACGCCCAAAACCAGGTAATGGTAATCTTTGGTTTTGGGTATTTCTCGGCGCTATGTTTGTTTTTCTAGTTGTCCAAGACAGCAAATATAATGTTAAACCTCAAAAACAAATTTCTTATAGCGAATTTTATAATCTTGTTAAAGAAAACAATACCAGCAAGAATCCCATTAAAAAAGCAGAACTGACCGAAGGCCCGGAAAATGTGATTAAAGGGACATTTAGCGACGGTTCGGAATTCAGTTTAAATATTCCCCAGCGCGACGAAGATGTCATTAAATTAATCCGTGATATGGTTCCTGAATTTAATGTTGTTCCGCCACAATTATTTTGGAGCCAATTATTTTTGCAATTGATTCCATTTTTCGCCATCGCCCTTCTCATTTGGTTTGTGTCTTCCCGGACCTCGCAAATGGGAAATAAGTTATGGGCCTTTGGAAAATCCCGCGCCCAATTAGGGGGTGGTGGAAAAATCACCTTTAATGATGTTGCAGGTGTCGACGAGGCCAAGGAAGAATTGCAGGAAGTTATTGAATTCTTAAAAGACCCCAAAAAGTTTGAACGCCTAGGGGGAAAAATCCCTAAAGGGGTATTACTGATTGGACCTCCAGGGACGGGAAAAACACTTTTGGCCAAAGCCGTTGCTGGAGAAGCAGGCGTGCCATTCTTCTCTTTAAGCGGTTCGGATTTCGTAGAAATGTTCGTCGGTGTTGGTGCTTCCCGCGTGCGTGATTTATTTGATCAGGGCCGTAAGGCTGCAAAAGCATCTGGTAAAGGAGGCGGTATTATCTTTATCGATGAAATCGACGCTGTTGGACGCCAACGTTTTGCCGGGATTGGCGGGGGCAATGATGAACGCGAACAAACACTCAATGCATTGTTAGTTGAAATGGATGGTTTTAATTCGGTCAGCGGTTTAATCTTAATTGCTGCCACCAATAGGCCTGATACCTTGGACCCTGCCTTGTTACGTCCAGGCCGATTCGACCGTCAGGTGGTTGTTGGTTTGCCTGATATCAATGGCCGTGAAGGAATCTTAAAGGTGCACTCCAAGAACATTAAATTGGGTGAAGATGTCAATTTACGCCGGATTGCCCAACTAACCGTTTATTTCTCAGGTGCTGATTTAGCAAATGTCTGTAATGAAGCTGCCCTGTTAGCTGCCCGTCGTAATAAAGAAAGTGTGGGCATGGAAGATATGTTAAATGCCGTTGAACGCGTGACCATGCACGAAGATGACGGGGTACGATGCCTGATCGTCCGCGCACGACTCGTCGCTGCAGCATGGAGCGCAATCCCCGAACACACAACACAATGGCGACGCGTCGGGGAGCGTGACGTTGAACCCGCTCTCGACGACGGGATCGGCTATCGGCGCCACAGGGTCAAGAGCAGTCATATCTATCGATGGAGCCGTCGCGGGCGCACAATAGATCGCTTCGAACTGCACGGAGGAATTATCAGACACATTACGGAGCACAGAGAGCGCGTCGCACACCTCGACGATGGAAGCGATGGAGCTTGCGGCGAGGTATGGATTCGCCGGTATATTCGAGTTATTCGATGTTGCATTCGACGATGAGTTCGACGATGTGTTCGATATCGTGCTATTGCAAGACAGGACTGCAGTCATGTTAAGCGCGCATGC
>CAZHGK010000003.1:0-12125 GCA_964532095.1 uncultured Planctomycetales bacterium
GGCGGCAAAGAACCCAAGGGACAAAAAGGCGGGGTTATTTTACTTTTAGCTGCCTTGGTTGTCGTCGTATTAGGGTCTATGGCAGGTGAATGGATGAGCATTTTTCATAAATTTACCGGCAATAACTGGTTTTATTGGGGACACCAGGGATATGAGTATGTTGATTTAGGACGGGTGTGGCAAATTGGGCTTTTAATTGGACTATTTCTTTGGTTAGCCCTGGTTGCCCGGGCGATATGGCCAGCTTTACAAAAATCAGACATGCAAAAACCATTGTTAATGATGTTTACAGTTTCCTTGGTTGCGATTGCAGGTTTTTATGGCGCTGGTTTAATGTGGGGTCAGCACACATCCTTGCCCGTTGTTGAATATTGGCGCTGGTGGGTGATCCATTTATGGGTCGAAGGTTTCTTTGAAGTATTTGCCACCGTCGCCATATCCTTCCTTTTTGCGCGGATGAATTTAATTAAGCCGTTGCATGCTGCTCGGGCTGTGATTTTCGCTTCAACGGTTTATCTTTCCGGCGGGATTATTGGGACTTTGCATCATTTGTATTTTTCTGGAACACCAGTTTCTGCCATGGCGTTTGGGGCAGTGTTTAGCGCCCTGGAAGTTGTTCCTTTAGTGCTCGTCGGTTTTGAAGCGTGGGAAAATATCCATCGTGCACAAACACCAGGTTGGGTTGGCCGGTATAAATGGCCAATTTATTTCTTCGTCGCTGTTGCCTTTTGGAACATGGTTGGAGCAGGGCTGTTTGGTTTCATGATCAACCCACCCATTGCCCTTTACTATATGCAGGGGCTCAACACCACGCCTTTGCATGGCCATGCCGCATTGTTTGGAGTGTATGGCATTTTGGGGATGGGATTAATATTATTTTGTTTGCGCATTTTTGATTCCAAGAATGAATGGAATGATGGCCTTATTAGTTTTGCCTTTTGGGCAATGAATGGCGGGCTTATGGCCATGTGCGTATTAAGCTTATTGCCCGTCGGCCTGATGCAAACATGGGCATCTGTTGAGCAGGGGTATTGGTATGCCCGCAGCAGTGAATTTTTGCAAACGCCCATCATGCATTTTTGGCGTTGGATGCGCGTACCCGGCGATACAATTTTTGCCTTTGGCTGCTTCGCCTTCGTTATTTTCATCGTGAAGGTTTTCTTAAATTCATTGAAATCTTCAAAGCGAGGATAGGAGATTTAAATGTGGAAGGCATTTTGTCGTGAGCCGTACAGGTTATTTTTCCCGTTGGGCACAGTGGCTGCTACCGTCGGTATTGGCCACTGGGCCCTGTATGCCTTTAAAATAGTGCCAACGTATTCGCTATTTTTTCATTCATCAGTGCAGATGATGCTGTACATGAATTGCTTTATCGTTGGTTTTTTAATGACAGCCTTTCCACGCTTTACCCAAACAGCGCCTGCCCGCGAGGGAGAAGTTGTGGCCATGTTGTTTTTATTTACAGGCATGGGTATTTTTTTAAGTTTGGGGCAATGGGTGATGGCGGAAGTTGTTTTAATAGCCTGGTATGGTTTACTGATGTTCTTTATTTTAAATCGGGTTTTAAATAAACCAAAATCTTCTTTTGCGCCACAGCCTCCGATGGAATTGTTTTGGTTACCTGTTGCCATTGTCCATGGCTTGCTTGGGACCATGATCTTGATTTTAGGGCAAATGAAAATTCTTCCTCTTTGGGCCTTGAAAGTAGGAAAGCCAATGATGGACCAGGGTTTTTTAATTTGTTTAGTCATGGGCATTGGAGGGTTTCTAATCCCGAGGCTGATGGGGACCTACCAAACAGCTGCCATTCATAGAAAAAATTTGTATGTATTGGGAGCTATTATTTTTTTTATGAGTTTTTTGGTTGAAGGGCTTGGGTATCCAGCAGCCGGCTATGGCCTTCGAGCAGCAATTGTTACGGCAGTATTTCTAACATCTAATGTTCTAAACAAGTTCCCCAAATCAGGAACTTTCTATGTGACGCTCACATGGGTTTCGGTGTGGATGGTGGCGTTAGGTTTTTGGGGCGCGTGTTTCTTTAATACCTACCAGGTTTTGATGCTGCACATTAGCTTCCTTGGTGGTTTTTCCTTAATGACCTTTGCTATTGCCACCATGGTGATCATGTCCCATGCAGGCCAGGCAGAGAAATTAAATAAAGGGACCTGGATTGTTCCAGCAGTTGCGACAGGTGTCTTTCTGGCATTGGCAGGGCGCTTGCTCGTCGCTGTTTATCCAGATTTTTATTTTCAATTATTAGGCATCGCGGCAAGCCTCTGGATTGTAGGTGCTGTTGTGTGGTTGATGTACATGGCTCCTTTTTTAAAATACATTCCCCAGGCAGATGAATTTGGCCGGATGCACGATCAGGCTAAGGCGAAATTAAAAAATTGAAATGGACATCTAAGTCTATTTCATGCTTAATAGTAGGGCGATAGATTTTAAAACAAAGGCTAGCAGCAGAGGAGAGAGATAATGAATGTAGCTGTCTTTAACACCAAGCCATACGATAAGCAATTCTTTCTAGAGGCCAATAAGAAATTCCAGCAGAAGCTTACGTTTTTTGAAGTGCATTTAAATCATGACACCTGTAAGCTGGCATTTGGTTTCGATGCCGTGTGCGCCTTTGTTAACGACCAGCTGGATAAGGAAACCCTGACGCTGTTGGCCAGGAATGGAATTCGTTTGATCGCTTTGCGCTGCGCTGGTTTTAACAATGTGGATGTGCAGGCAGCAACGGATTTGAAATTGCCAGTGGCGCGTGTCCCTGCCTACTCACCCCACGGCGTTGCCGAATTTACTGTTGCTTTGATATTGAATTTAAACAGAAAGATTTATAAGGCCTACAATCGGATCCGCGACGGGAATTTTTCTTTAGATGGCCTGCTTGGTTTTGAAATCCACCACCGGACCATCGGCATTATTGGGACGGGAAAGATTGGCGCCATTGTTGCCCGTATCATGGCTGGTTTTGGCACCAAGGTTTTAGTGTATGATTCCATACAGAACAAAGATTGTTTAGCCCAAGGCGCCCAGTATGTTAGTTTGGAAGAACTTTATAAAAATAGCGACATCATATCCTTGCACTTGCCCTTAAATAAAGGGACCTATCATATGATTAATGAACAAGCCATTAATCAAATGAAAGACGGGGTTATGATTATTAATACCAGCCGGGGAGGGCTGATTGATACGCCCAGCGTTATCAACGGTCTTAAGTCTGGTCGGATCGGATCTTTGGGTTTGGATGTATATGAAGAAGAAGGCGATATGTTTTTCGAAGATCTCTCCAGCCAAATTATCCAGGACGATGTGTTTGTCCGGCTTCTGGCTTTTCCGAATGTGCTGATTTCTGGACACCAGGCGTTCTTTACGCGGGAAGCATTGACGAATATTGCCGAGATTACATTAAATAATATCGCCCTCTTTGGCAGCGGCAAAGGCCTGCCGCCTGAAAACTGCATCAACACAGGATTTGTGCGAAAATAAGACAAATAAGTCCTTTATTGAAGTAGCTAGATGGATTTTATGCTTGACAAGAAGGGAATATTTGATAATTTAAAAGGGCAAAATAAGTCATAAAAAGACGTATTTAGAAATCATTAAAAGCTTATGCAAACAATCATTGTTTTTATCATTATTGCGATCAGTCTCGGGTATTTGCTTTTGACGTTGACTAAATCTTTAAAGTCAAAAAAGCAAAGCCATTGTTCCGGGTGTGGGAAGGAATAGATATGTCGTTGTGGGATAAGATTTTTAATACTAAGAAACCTCAATGCTGTTGCCATTCTACAGAAAAGAAACTTTCTGAAGCATCGACAGGCAGCCCTTTGCAAATTAAATGTTTAAGTGGAGAAGAAGGGACTTGTCAGCGGATGCGCGAAATGGGTTTTTGCGAATCATCTGTGGTTGAGAAAATTTCCGATAGCGGGGCCTTGTTGTGCAAGGTCTGTGATAGCAAGGTTGTCATTAGCAAAGACCTTGCGCAAAACATCATCGTTTCTGATATCTGCCAACTCAAAGGGCATAAGGGAGCAGGTGTTTCAAACCAAACAGTGCTGTTAAGTAAAATGAAGTTAGGGCAAAAAGGGACTATCCGTGATTTTGCCATTAATAGCGACGATTGTGAACGCATTAGCGAGATGGGGGTAACCCCGGGTGAACGTATTGAGATTGTGCGTTACGCTCCTTTGGGTGATCCTATAGAAATTAAAATCCGCGGGTATTTTCTTTCTTTACGCAAACAAGAAGCAGACCTCATTCGAGTCAATCTTATCCCCTAATTATGCCTGATCAAACCATTGTTCCTTCTACAGATGCAGCAATCAAAACAATCGCCCTAGCGGGTAATCCTAATTCCGGCAAGACGACCTTATTTAATGCTTTTACTAAATTACGCCAAAAGGTAGGCAATTATGCCGGGGTCACGGTTGAGAAAAAAACCGGGACGCTGGTATTAGCCAAGGACCGTGTTGTCAATGTTATTGATTTACCAGGGACCTATAGCCTTGCTGTGCGTTCTCCCGACGAGCAAGTCGCGCGGGATGTATTGTTAGGCCGAACTGCGGATACGCCCAAGCCGGATATGGTCGTGTGCGTTGTGGATGCCGGGAATCTGGAGAGAAATTTATATTTAGTAAGCCAGATCCAGGATTTGAATTTGCCCATGATCATTGCGCTTAATATGATGGATGAAGCCCAAGCCAAAGGCCGTGTTATTGATGTGGGGAAGTTATCTGAGAAATTAGGCGTACCTATTATTCCGACGGTAGGTAATCAAAATAAAGGCATTGAAGAACTTAAGGAATTAATCGCCCAAGGGGTGACTGTCCGGTATAAGCGTGGCTGGCGCATGGCCCCTGATTTGGAAGAAGATGTTGAACATTTAGTGAGGCTTTTAGTGCAGCACCAAGGCATGTCGCCAGATGAAGCATTTGCCGAAGCCTTGGTGTTTTTATCTGTTTGGCCAAACCTGACAAACGACGAGAAAACAAATACCACCCAGCGTTTTTATAAGCAGGAATTGATTTCCCAGATTAACATCATCCAGGAACGGTTAAGGAAAAAAGGCTTAAGGGCTAAAACAGCGGCGATTGAAGCGCGCTATGACTGGATTAAATTTATTTTAAAAGATTGTGTGAAGGACAAAAGTAAAACAGGCCCGGATATTACGGAACGCATTGATGCCGTATTAACGCATAAGGTCTTTGGCTGGGTAGGATTTTTAGGGATTATGGGTTTGATGTTTTACATGATCTTTACCGTAGCGTCGGTCCCAATGGATGCCATCAATGCCCTTTTTAACAGTTTAGGCAATTGGGTTACCCAGGTGATGCCAGCAGGAGATTTGCAGGATTTGATTGTCAATGGGATTATCGCCGGTGTCGGCGGGGTCATGGTGTTTTTGCCACAGATTCTGATTTTATTTTTCTTCATTGGCTTGCTGCAGGATACAGGGTACATGGCCCGGGCCGCATTTATCATGGACCGGGTGATGAATAAGGTAGGCTTGCATGGGAAATCATTTATCCCTCTGTTAAGTTCGTTTGCCTGTGCCATTCCAGGGATTATGTCGGCGAGGACCATTGAAAGCCCCAAGGACCGGTTAGTCACCATCCTGGTTGCCCCGTTAATGAGTTGTTCAGCACGTCTGCCAGTTTATACGGTGATGATTGCGGTCATTATGCCCACCGCGTCGGTGTGGCAGAAGGCAGCGTTGATGTTGATTATGTATATCATCGGTATTGTTGGGGCGTGCGGCATGGCATGGTTTTTTAAAAGCACCTTGTTACGTTCCCAAAAACCTGTGTTTATCATGGAATTGCCCCCATACCGTTTACCGTCGTGGAAGGCCATTGTTTTGCACATGGTGGAACGCAGCCATCTGTTTGTCAAACGTGCAGGCACGGTGATCTTGGCCATGTCGGTTATCTTGTGGGCTTTAATGAGTTATCCTAAGCATCCTGGCCTTGAAAAAAGCGAGGCATTGAAATTAAGTTATGCGGGGCAAGCAGGGACGGTGATGGAACCGATTATTCAGCCATTAGGGTATGATTGGCGCGTGGGGATTGGATTAATCGGGTCTTTTGCTGCCAGGGAAGTTTTTGTATCCACCATGAGCATTGTGTTTAACTTAGGGGATGATGCTCAAGATGATTCGCTGCGGGAAGCATTCGGCAAGGCCCAGTGGCCCGACGGAAGAAAATTATTTACACCACTGATGTGTTTAAGCTTGATGATTTTCTATGTATTTGCGTTACAATGTGTCAGTACGATCGCAGTTGTTTACCGCGAAACGAATTCGTGGGTTTGGCCGTTATTTCAGTTTATCTATATGGCGATCCTTGCCTATTTAGCGGCGTTGATTGTTTTTCAAGGCGGAAGGTTACTGGGCTTCTCTTAAATATCATGCATAAATCATCCAAAGATTTCAGAAGTGTTGGCTTAAGCGAGGCCATGTTGGGTAACCTAAAGTCCTTAGGTTATTTAGAAATGACGCCTATTCAGGAAAAAGGATTGCCGTTTATTTTAAGTAATAGAGATTTTATCGGCCAGGCTAATACCGGAAGTGGCAAGACCGCGGCATTTGCGTTAGGGATTTTAACCAAGTTGGACCTAACCAATCACATGCCTCAAGCCTTGGTGCTTGTTCCGACGAGAGAATTATCAGAGCAGGTGGCCAACGAGATCCGCCGCCTGGCACGGTTTACGAGTAATATCAAGGTGCTGGCGATTTCAGGTGGGTCAGAGGAACGTCATAAGGTAAAATCTTTAAAGCAAGGGGCGCATATTATCGTCGGTACCCCAGGGCGCATCACGAAACTGCTTGAGACCGGGATTCTCATTACCACAGACCTTAAGGTTTTAGTTATAGACGAAGCAGACCGTTTGCTCGAAACCGGCACCATTGCCGAAATTAATAATATCGCCTCATTGACCCCCATTGATCGTCAAACCATGCTGTTCTCGGCGACATTCCCCAATGGCATTAAATTATTAAGTGCAGCTCTGCAAGAAGACGCGGCCCAGGTCACCATTGACTCACAGCACCAGACAACCACCATTAAACAATTCTTTTTTAAGGTGGAAGAAGATAAAAATGAGGCCTTGCTGAAAATGCTGGGGCATTATAAGCCAGAATCCACCATTATTTTCTGCAATAGCCGTGAAGCCTGCAATAAAGTTTCGGGATTCTTGCGTACCAAAAAGATCGATTCGTTACAGCTCCATTCAGATTTAGAACAACAAGACCGCACCATGATTTTAATCAAATTTGATAATAGAAGCTGCCGCATTTTAGTAGCGACGGATTTAGCTTCCCGTGGGTTAGACATTAAAGATGTGAGTGCGGTTATTAATTATGATTTACCGTCGGACCATGAGCTTTATGTGCATCGCATTGGGCGTACAGGCCGGGCTGGACAACAGGGCTTGGCGCTAACCTTGTATACGCATAAGGAACGCGCCAATTTACGGACCATTGGCGGGTATTTAAAGACAGATTGCATAACAAAGGAATTAACTGAGTTACAGAAGGTAAAATCCATTGAAATGCGTCCGTTTATGACGACGATTTACATTAGTGGGGGCAGAAAAGACAATGTGCGTCCCACGGATATTTTAGGTGCTTTAACGAAGGAAGCGGGGCTAAAAAAAGAAGAGGTTGGCAAGATCCATATTCTAGAGGTCAATAGCTATGTGGCCATTGCTCCCGCGAAACAGGAACAAGCAGTTAAAGCGTTAAATGCTGCTAAAATTAAAGGTAGAAAATTCAGAGTAGGAAAAGCTTCGTAATAAAAACCCGCCTTTTTTGACAATCTGTGCAAAATGAATTTACAATTTGTGCATAATATTTTGTTGTTTTGTGCATAAATAAATGTTATCCTTATATTCAAGGAGACAATCATGAAATACATTAATCGCTGGATGGAAAATAAAATTTCTCAAATTCTTGAAGTCAATCCAGTTGTTGTTTTAACTGGCCCAAGGCAGGTAGGTAAGAGCACATTATTAGAGCACGCTGCTTTCTTAAAAAGCTGGAATTATCTGACCTTGGATGATCCGGACCTATTAGAACAAGCTAGGAAAGATCCGAAATTTTTGCTTTTAGATGAGAAGCCTTCGATCATTGACGAAATCCAACGCTGCCCGGAACTTCTATTAACGGTTAAATATCTGGTTGATAAGTCTAAAAGAACAAGAAAATTTATTTTATCTGGTTCAGGGAATATTTCTTTACGTCAGTCTCCAAGGGAAACGTTGGCGGGAAGGGTCAATTATTTACATTTGACCGGTTTTAATATGAGAGAGTTGCAAGGATTATCTTCTAGAGGAGTCTTAGACCAGATATGGGAAGGCAGAGCAATTAGCACTTCTGAAGTTAGACACCAAGGACATGTCAATCAATTGATTTGGAGAGGTTCATTGCCAGGGGTGGTTCTTGCGTCTACAGAACGAATTGCGTTGGAACGGGGAAAGAGCTATATCGATACGTACATAAGCCGGGATATCCAGGATTTGGTCAAGATACGCCATCCGCAAAATTTTCGTCGGTTAATGGAAGTTTTAGCCAAAGCCACAGGATGGGAAAGCGTACAAGAAGAGTTATCCAAGGCTTGTGGTGAAACGAGGACAAATGTAAGCAGGTACATCAGTCTTTTGCAAAATACCGGACTTTTACATGAGCTAAGGGGATATACGTCTCGTGGAGAGCGGGCGTATAAGCAATCCAAGTATTATTGGTTTGATTCAGGGGCAGCGTGCCTATTGGCAGGGATCCATTCCCCGCAATCACTAGGCAAACACAATGTTAAAGGCCGTTATTTTGAGAATTTTATTTTTCAGCAGCTGTATACATGGGCTTCTCTGCAAACGATTATGCCGGAAATTTTTTATTGGAAACCAAAGTCTGGTGAATCGGAAGTTGACTTTGTCATTCATTCCGCAGGAGGGGCCATTGGTATTGAAGTTAAGTCTTCTGAGAAAATAAGTTTTTCAGACACAGGTTCAATGAGGGAATTTCTAAAGACTCATCCAGAAATTAGCCGGGGTATTATTGTTTATGCAGGAAATAAGGTTTTTCCAGTAGCCACTAATATTTATGCAGTACCTTGGCACGTCCTCTAGTTTTTTGGCTTTGTCCAAAGATGCTTTAGATTTAAGGATATAGTTAGGAAAATGCAGCAAAGTGTCAAAGGCAAGATGTTATTGACGAGATTGTAAAGATAGCTTACTATATAGCCATATTGCTATGTAATTATATGATTAGTGAACTAGAGAAAACATTAAAGATACTTTCGGATAAAAACCGGATCAGGATTGTCCAGCTTTTAAGAAAACAGAAGCTATGCGTGTGTGAGCTGGCGTTTGTGTTGGGGATTAAGCAGCCTAGCGTCTCTCGGCATTTAAAAAAGCTCAAGAGTGTTGGCTTAATTAAAGAAGAGCAGGATAGCTTCTGGACTAATTATGTTCTTCATACCAAGGGCAATGAGCAATGGACGTCATTCCTGGGTCATTTAACCCTATGGCTTAAAGAAGACAAGCAGGTTAAAGAAGACTTAAAGAAATTACTTAAGGCAGACCGGACCAAATTGTGTTGTAAATAAATTTTTTTAAACCAATTATATAGCTTATCAGCTATACAAATGTGAGGATTTAATGTCAACAGCAATTAGCCAGAAGCTTTCTTTTTTAGATAGGTTTTTGACGGTATGGATTCTTTTGGCAATGGCCATGGGCGTTGGGATTGGTTATTTCTGGCCTGGGATTGGAAAATTCTGGAGCAATTTCCAATCAGGATCAACCAATATCCCCATTGGCATCGGGCTTATTTTAATGATGTACCCGCCCTTGGCCAAGGTTAAGTATGAAGAGATTGGAAAGATTTTTAAGAATAAGAAGCTTTTGACCCTGTCCTTGGTGCAAAACTGGATTATTGGGCCCATTGTTATGACGGCCTTAGCAATCATGTTTTTGCGCGGGTATCCGGAATATATGATCGGGGTGATATTAGTTGGCTTGGCGCGCTGCATCGCCATGGTGATTGTATGGAATGATTTATCCGATGGGGACAGAGAGCTCGCTGCAGGATTGGTGGCGTTTAATGCTATTTTCCAAATGATTTTCTATGTGCCGTATATTTATCTTTTTATTACGCTCCTTTTAAATGTTTTAGGAATTGCCCAGGAAAGTAATATTAATATTTCAATGTTAGAATCAGCCAAGACGGTTTTGATTTATCTGGGGATACCATTCTTTGCAGGTTTTGTTAGTCGGTCAATATTCATTAAGATCAAGGGCAAACAGTGGTTTGAGCAGGTGTATATCCCCAAGATCAGCCCGATGACCTTGGTGGCGCTTTTGCTGACCATATTTGTGATGTTTTCATTTAAAGGAGAATATATTGTTCGCTTGCCCGTCGATGTTTTGCGCATTGCACTGCCGTTGACTATTTATTTTATTGTGATGTGGTTTGTGACGTATTGGTTTTCAAGGAAGCTTCGCTCCAACCATGCCGAGGCAACCGCTGTGTCCTTTACAGCAGCAAGCAATGATTTCGAGCTGGCCATCGCCGTGGCCGTTGCTATTTTTGGGATCAATTCCATGCAGGCCTTTGCCACGGTCATTGGCCCGCTTATTGAGGTGCCGGTGATGTTATTATTAGTTCATGTGGCAAGATTTTTTCAAAAAAAGGGGTAGATAATGGCAAAAGAGAAAGTTTTATTTGTCTGTATCCATAATTCGGCGCGCAGCCAGATGGCTGAAGAACTTTTAAGAAAGTTAGCAGGGGACCGTTTTGAGGTAGAAAGCGCTGGCATTGAACCGGGCAAATTAAACCCCATTGTCATTGAGGTGTTAAAAGAAATAGGCATTGATATTTCTGATAAGAAAACCCAAGCCGTGTTTGATAAATTACAACAAGGCAAATTGTATAACTATGTCATTACAGTATGCGACGAGACAAGCGCTGAGCGCTGCCCGATATTTCCTGGGGTGGCCAAAAGAATCCACTGGAGCTTTACCGATCCTTCCAAGTTTGAAGGCTCAAATGAAGAAAAGCTAGCCAAGACCAGGGCTGTCCGGGAAGAGATCAAAACTAAGATCGAACAATGGTTAGCAGTCCCTCCAAAGTAATAGAACGCCTTCCCTCGTTTATGTGCTACAGTAACTCAATCATTATTCTTATTATACCTCGGTATAATTGATTCTTTTATCCTACAAGCAATAATATCTAGCCTTTTAGATTTCTTAAATCAATTTTTGTCTTGCACCATTCTTTCAATAAAGGAGCACAATGCCTTTCAATAAGACCATTTATATTGTCGATGACGATGAATCGGTATGCCGCGCCCTTGACCTCGCCCCCTAGATTGGTGCCAATTATTGTGTAGTATAATGGCGAAAGAAAGGGGTCAAAAATGGCAAAGCAGAGATTCAAACCTGAAGACATCATCTTAAAGTTACGCGAGATCGAAATCCACCAAGGCAAGGGGATGGATATCCTGACAGCCTGTAAACAAGCAGGAATAACAGATGCGACATATTATCGTTGGCGAAGAGAATATGGCGGGATGAAGGTCGATCAGGCGAAGAAGTATAAAGAATTAGAACGAGAGAATGCTCGGTTAAAGAAGCTGGTGGCAGATTTATCATTAGATAATGCTGTTTTGAAAGAGGTGACTAAGGGAAACTTCTAAGCCCGGCCAAGAAACGCCGGGCGCTTGAAATGCTGCAGTCTGTTTTTGCAGATATATCAGAAAGAAGACTATGCAGAATTATAGGGCAACCGAGATCAACACAAGGTTATCAATGCCGTATAAAAGATGATGAGCCTCTGCTGGTCAAAGCGATAATCGAACTGGCCAAGCAGTATGGGCGGTATGGATACAGAATGATCACTGGGATGTTAAGATGGGAAGGTTGGCGAGTTAATCATAAGCGCGTTGAACGGATTTGGCGACGAGAAGGATTAAAAGTACCACAAAAACAGCCAAAACCGCCACACCATTGCGATTCAATTAAAGCTCGATGAAATTATCCGTGCGACCAGGGGTGCCCATAATGAGATGATGGATATTGAAAAATTGACCGATGAGGACTTAACGAAGATCCAAAAGAAATATGGC
>CAZHGK010000003.1:12135-33023 GCA_964532095.1 uncultured Planctomycetales bacterium
TCTTATTCTTGCTCCAAAACAAGAAGTGCCAAGCAAGGAAGATTTAAAAGAGGGGAAATTTGATACGCATACCCCTGAAATTGGAAAATAAATTTTAAGGTGAAGACATGATTCAAGAGCTGCCGACGAGAACGCCGCCTATGTTTCCTTTTCGGTTTAAGAGGTATTTTGAGTCGAAGAATAACAGGATCCGTATTTTTGGGCCATGCGAGGTGACGGGGAGGACTTTTGAAATTCAAATCCCGGCCGAAGGTTTTTTTGTTTATTTGCAGGGTTTTAAGACCATTGCAGAGGCATTATCTGGCTCAACCGAAGAAGAACGAGAGTTTATTTTAACAGGGGTGTCTCCGGAAGGCCGTAAAAACCGTGTTACTTAAGAAGACAAGCTCGCAATGACAAAAAACTTGGATTATGGTATATTACAAAAATGTTTGGAACCTCTTTTCATTATGGAAAAGAAATTTATATCGCCATCCTCGCGGTGGTGGGTATTGCCACGTATTTAGTACTCCGTTTTATTTGCCATTTCCCTATAGAAATATCCAGCTGGCCGTTGTGGATCACCCTTGCCTTAGGCGGTCTTCCACTCATTTGGGATTTAATTAAGAAAATCATCAAAAAGAAATTTGGCTCAGATCTTTTAGCAGGCATTTCCATTGTTACCTCGGTGTGCTTGGGGGAATATTTAGCAGGGACCTTGGTGGTACTGATGCTTTCCGGCGGAGAAGCCTTGGAAAGTTTTGCCGTGCGCCGGGCCTCATCTGTTTTAGCAGCCCTTGCCAAGCGCATGCCCAATAAAGCCCATTTAAAAAGTGCATCCGGGGTTGTGGATATTACGATTGACCAGATTAATATTGGCGACCATCTGGTTGTATTTCCCCATGAAATTTGTCCTGTTGATGGGCAGGTGCTTGAAGGGCACGGGGCAATGGATGAATCGTTTTTGACAGGCGAACCTTTTATTATTTCAAAGATTGCTGGTTCCACCGTACTTTCCGGCGCTGTCAATGGGGAGGCATCGTTGACCATCCAGGCCACTAAACGGGCCATTGATTCCCGGTATGCCAAGATTATGGAAGTGATGCGCGCAGCAGAAGATAAGCGACCGCGACTGCAGCGTTTGGGTGATCAGCTTGGGGCCTGGTACACACCGCTCGCCTTAGGTTTGGCGATTGGCGCCTGGGTCTTGGCCCATGATCCCATGAGATTTTTATCGGTATTGGTGATTGCCACCCCATGCCCCTTGTTAATTGCCATTCCTGTTGCCGTGATCGGGTCAATTTCGTTAAGTGCCCGTCGGGGTATTATCATCCGTAATCCGGCGATCTTAGAGCAGATCGACCATTGCCGGACAATTATTTTGGATAAGACCGGAACACTCACCTATGGCAGGCCGATTGTGACCCAGGTAAATTGCTTTAATGGGTTTAAGACAGAGCAAGTTTTAAAGTATGCGGCGAGCCTTGAACAATATTCCAAACACCCTTTAGCGCATTCCATTGTTGAGGCCGCACAAAAAGCAAAAATCCCTGTTTTAGATGTTGGCCAAATCAGCGAAGCCGCAGGGGAAGGCTTACGTGGTGTTGTCGACGGGCATTTGGTTTTAATCACCAGCCGCAATAAATTAATCCAGGCAGGCAAAGAAAGCTGGTTTAAAGATATTGTGCAGATGAGCGGATTAGAATGCATCCTTGTTGTGGATGATCAGTTGGCTGCCCATTTTCGTTTTCATGATGAGCCTCGTGTTGAGGGAAAATCGTTTATTAAACATCTCAACCCCAGCCATCAAATCAATCGGGTGATGATTGTTTCCGGAGACCGTGAAAGTGAAGTGAAATATTTAGCCAGCAAGGTAGGGATTGATATTATTCATGCAGGCAAAAGCCCCGAGGAGAAAATTGATATTGTCCGTCAGGAAACCCGGCAAGGGCCAACGATTTATTTAGGCGACGGCATTAATGATGCGCCGGCATTAACAGCTGCGACGGTAGGGATTGCCTTTGGCCAAAATAGCGATATCACCGCAGAAGCCGCAGGGGCTGTGATCATGGAAAGTTCCCTGACAAAGGTGGATGAATTAATGCATATTAGCCGACGGATGCGAACCATTGCCTTGCAAAGTGCCTTGGGGGGCATGGCGCTATCGGTCGTCGGGATGCTTTTAGCAGCCACAGGATATTTATCGCCAGTGGTCGGGGCCATTGGCCAGGAAATCATTGATGTGCTCGCAGTCTTAAATGCCTTGCGTGCTGCGTTTCCTCCAAAAGACCTTACGGATTTCGCGTAAGGCTTTGGAATAATACGTAATACTACGTATTGTCCAAGATCAGGTTCCTGCGTATAGTAAATGTTATTTGCTTGAAATAAGAAATCTCTGCCTTTAGCTCATCGGCAATAAAAAATCTTAATAGAGAGATTCAACGAAAGAAGGGTTACATGAAAAACATCGATGCTATTTTTAATCCAAAGCGGGTGGCTGTGGTAGGTGCGTCTAATGATGCGAGCAAGATTGGGCATCAGATCATGAAGAATATTGTTGAAGGAGGTTTTCAGGGGGAAGTATTTCCTATTAATCCTAAATCAGCGGAAGTTTTAGGCCGTCGGGCATATCGTACGCTTAGTGAAGCCCCATCAGATATTGATTTGGTTGTCATTGCCATCCCTGCACCTTTTGTATTAGCGTCGATGGAAGAATGCGCCCGCTGCAAGGTCAAGGCAGTGGCAATTATTACTTCTGGGTTTGGGGAAGTAGGCAAGATTGCTGAAGAATTGCAATTAAAGAAGATTGCCGACGATAATAATATCGCCTTGCTAGGCCCAAATATTTTTGGGATTGCCTACCCGCCGAACAAATTAAACGCCAGCTTTGGCCCTAAAGATATTTATCCAGGGAAACTTGCCTTCATTACCCAAAGCGGGGCCTTAGGGATCGGGTTGATGGGCTGGACTGTGATGAAGAAAATTGGTATGGCCGCACTCGTCAATGTCGGCAATAAAGCGGATGTGGATGAACAGGATTTGATCAATTATTTTAATAAAGACGCCAATGTGAAAGTCATCTTGATGTACATGGAAGGGATTAAAGATGGCCTTAAATTTTTAAAGACAAAGATTGAAAAGCCAACCGTGGTTTTAAAGGTTGGCCGATCTTCCCGAGGGGCAAAGGCTGCCGCGTCCCATACAGGCTCATTGTCCGGGTCAGATAAAATTTATGATGCGGTGTTTAATCAACTAGGCATATTAAGGGCCAACACCTTTACCGAAGCGTTTAGTTGGGCGCGCGCCTTATCCTTACCATTACCAACAGGGGATGATGCGATCATTATTACCAATGGAGGTGGAATTGGGGTGGCCACAACCGATGAATGTGAAAATTGCGGTATTAAAATCCTCGACGATCAAAAATGGCTGGAAGAAAAGTTTCGGCCGACCATGCCAGATTTTGGCAGCACCAAAAACCCTATCGATGTCACAGGTGGAGCAGGGGTGGATGGTTATGAGCAGGCATTGAAAATTGCTTTTGCTGAAGATAGAATTAAATCCGTGATTGTCTTGTATTGTGAAACAGCAGTTACAGACCCGTTGGATATTGCCAAAGCCGTGACAAAATGTTTTGATGAGGCAGGACGCAATAAGCCGGTGGTTGTGTCCATGGTAGGGGGCGAACGCACCCGCGATGCCCTGGTGTACTTAAATGAACATTTTATTCCAGCGTCCAGTCTGGTGGATGTTTCCGTATCGGCTTTGAAAATTGTTTATAAGTGGCGCGATATTGTTGCTCGAGGAGAATCACACCCTGTATTGGCACAGGCACCAAAAACGGTTACTGATTTATTAGACTCTGTGCGGCGCGAAGGCAGGACGATTTTAATGGAACATGAAGCCCGTCGGGTGATGGAATTGTGTGGAGTGCCGACCCCGCCTTGGGCATTTGTGGCGAACGCCGACGAAGCTGTTAAAGCTGCCGACGAGAAAGGCTTGTATCCCTTGGCCATGAAAATCGCTTCACCGGATATTGTGCACAAATCCGATGTGGGAGGCGTGGTGTTAAACATCCGCGATGGCCAGGAATTGCGCGAGAAATTTAATGCCATGATGGAAAAAATTAAAAAGGTGCAGCCTAATGCAAAATTATTAGGGGTGAACCTAATTCGCATGGTCAGTGGGATTGAATGCATTGTGGGGATGTCGACGGACCCTCAGTTTGGGCCGGCGGTGATGTTTGGCTTGGGCGGTGTGTTTGTGGAAGCGCTTAAAGATGTGGCGTTTCGCATCGTTCCTTTTGATGAGGCCGAGGCGAACCGTTTGGTCGCCTCCATTAAGAGCCAAAATATTTTAGCTGGTTTCCGCGGGATGAGTGCGGATAGGGCATCCATTATTAAAACCTTGGTGGCAGTGCAGCAATTGGCCCCATTCGTTAAGGAAATCGACATCAATCCACTGTTAACTAATCAAAGCGGCTCGTATGCGGTTGATGCCAGGATTGTTTTAAAAGATTAACGACCTCTGGAGAAAGCCTATGTTTAAGAATTGTCTAAACGCAGTTTCGTTATTGAAATTGTTAATGGGAGCAATATTTGTAACGATGATAGGCATTGCTATCGGGACTTCTTTATCTAGTGATATATTCCATCTGCCAGCCGCAGTTGTTACCGAGCCGTGGTTTACCACCACACTGACAGATTTTTATTTTAATATTTTAATCATTTCGGTGTGGGTGATTTATCGCGAGAACCATTGGCTGCGTTCGCTCTTTTGGATTATTGCCTTTATCCTTCTGGGCAGCATTGCTACGGCGTTGTATGTTTTGTTGCAGTTATTGAGCTTAAAGCCAGGGCAGGGCTTGGAATCAGTCTTACAGCGTAAACAATCATTTACGGATGAACGCAAGGTTTAAGTTGTGTATCAATCTTGCAGATATGTTCGACCAGCCATGTTTCTAAAAAATGGTGCAAATTAAGCAATATCTCGTCGCTGGCGCCTTGTTCCTTAACAGCTGCAGCAAACCAGTGGTATTTTTCAATGAATTTCTGATGGGCATCTTTGTTTTTTGAGGCGATCGGACATTGGTGCTTGAACATACATGTTTCTTCCCTGCCAAAATGGACGCTGACATATTTTTCCAAATATTTCATCGCCCCTTCCAGGACATGCTTTGATACCGCATTTGTTTTGATCATGTCTTCCAATTCATTCGTATATTGAAACAACTGTTTATGTTGTTTATCAAGCTCGGCCACGCCGGTGGAATAACTTTCTTGCCAGGTGATCATAGGGCTCCTTAAAATTGTTTTATTTATCTTAATCCGTGAATGTCGTGTATAGCAAGAACATCTTAAAATATTATAATCCTTTATAACGCATGATTGATACGTGATATTACGTATGTTTGTCTGTGATTTTGCTCATTTAACTTCCTGCTACGTTTTGCTATGTTAGTATAATTAAAGAAGTTAAGGCTCTCCTGAAATATTTTGAAGGTCCTTAAAAAACAAATGAGAGGAAATGATATGGTTTGGATTGTCTGTGTTTTTGCCTTATTTTTAAGTAGCTGCCAACAAAAAGCCCAAGAACGCCATTATACCGAAGTGACGGTACAAGCCTCGCAAGCAGAGCTTGCTCCAATGCCTGCAGCAGCATCTGAAGACCCTCATGCCGGATTAGATATGGCTTCCATGAATATGCCTGGCATTGAAGATTCCGCTGTGAAGGCCATGTTTGCCTGGGATTTGCCTGAAGGATGGAAACAGGATGCAGGCAAGGGAATGCGCCTGGCTTCCTTTCATTTAATAGCAGATGAAAAGGCCATTGATTGTTCGGTGATTTCTTTAAGTGGTTTGGCAGGAGGACTGGAGCCAAATTTGCGTCGCTGGATGGGGCAGATTAATTTAGAACCTTCCCCGTCGGATTTTGCTACGTTAATTGCTGGGGCAACCAGTATTAAAAATAAAGATGGGCAAGAGGGCAAGGTGTTTGATTTTACGACCATTCAGCCAAAAGCACAGGCATCAGATAAAAGCATGGTCGTTGTTATGTTTGCCACTGAAGCATCCACTCTGTTTGTCAAGATGACAGGGACCATGGAAACAGTTAAAAATAATAAGGATGATTTCTTTAAATTCGCACAATCCATTAAGAAAGATGATTCTGCGCCAAGCCCTTCTGCAGATCCTCATGCCGGATTAGATATGAAAGACCCTCATGCAGGCATGGACATGGCGGCTATGGGGTCGGTTATGGAAGCTGCAGCTCCTTCTGAAAGCATGTTTAACTGGACAGTTCCTGAAGGTTGGGTTGAAGCGCCAGCAAGCCACATGCGTTTGGCCACATTTCATTTGGCCAGTGATCCAAAGGCCATGGACTTTTCCATCATTTCGTTGGGCGGGCCAGCTGGAGGGTTGGAAGCCAATCTAACCCGCTGGGCAGGACAGTTAGGGTTGGATGCTTCCCCTGAAACAGTGGAAAAATTAATCCAGGCTTCCTCGACGGTAAAAACTCAGGATGGTATGGACATTAAAGTGTTTGATTTCACCTCCATCCAAACTGCAGCCCAAGGGACAGATAAAAGCATGATGGCAGCCATGATGACGATGGACCAATCGACGATCTTCATCAAGATGACAGGGACTGTTGATATTATTAAACAAAACAAAGAAGCATTCTTAAAGTTTTGCGGCTCAATGTCCCATAAATAAAAATTATGATGAAATTCTTAAGCAATACATGGATTACGGTTGTTTGTCTGTTTCTGCTTTTTATCTTAACCTTCTGGGGAACCATTGCCCAGGTGCAGCAAGGGTTATATCTCGCACAGGAACGTTTTTTTAATTCTTTCTTTTTTTTAGCCGCAGGATGGTTGCCTTTTCCAGGGGCACAATTGGTGATGTGGGTTTTATTCATCAATCTCGTCTGCATGATCACCGTGTCGTATAAGAAATTCTTTCAGCTATCAAATATTGGGAATATCATAACCCACCTAGGGATTCTTTTATATTTCGTCGGTGCGTTTATGGTTTTTCATGTGTCTAAAGAATCCAATATCCATTTAACACAGGGGGAAGCTACCAATGTGTCGACGGCATATGATGAATGGGAGGTGGCATATTGGCCAGATATGAAAGGGACCAACCGCCAGATCACAGCCCTGGATGCAAAGGATTTAAAACCTGAACATGTGATCCCGTCGGAAAACAATGATTTCTCCTTGATGACCAAGGAATTCTATTTTAATAGTGAGGCATATAGTGATACCCTTGGTAAAAACAATCCGCACATTTTAAACGCATCAGGAATATCCTTCTTAAAGCCCAAAGAAATTCTTAAAGAAAGAGCACAGAATGTGGCAGGAGGGGTGTTTGAAATTCATGTGGGCAATAAAGCTGTGGGGCTGATTTTATATGGGGATGAACTCAAGCCAACAGCTGTCCCCGTCGCAGATAAGGTGTATTTCTTTATTTTGCGGCACAAGCGGTTCCCTTTGCCCTTTACCCTTAAGTTAGACCAATTTAAGGTGGAATTTTATCCTGGCACTGAAATGGCCAAGAGTTATGAAAGTTTTGTGACTATTTTAACAGGTACATTAGAGCGACAGGTGCGCATCTACATGAACAATCCTCTGAGGTTTAAGGATTATACCGTGTATCAGGCTTCCTACGATGTGGACCGCGCTGGTCGGCAATATTCCACCTTGGCAGTTGTGAAGAACTCAGCCAGGGTATTGCCCTATGTTTCCTGTTTAATTGTTTTCTTTGGTTTATCGATCCATTTTTTAATGCAGGCTTTTTATTCGAGAACAAAATCATGAACATGCGCATCATTGTAACCATAGCCTTAATGGCATTGATCGGGCATGGTGGCCAGGCCCAGGCAGCGGTTAAGGATTTTAAGAATTTTAAAAGTATTCCTGTTCTCGAAGGAGGGCGTCTTAAACCGTTAGATACTTTTGCCCGCAGCATATTGACGCAATTTTCTGGCAAAGATCATTATGAGAAGCAAAGCGGGGCTTCATGGTTGGCAACATTATTTTTTAATCCCGAAGCAACGCTTAACGATAAGATTTTTCAGATCAACAATCCCGACACAGCAACGGCTATAGGGATAACCCCTGAACAACACCGTCGGTACACACCGGCACAATTGCAAAAGGTGTATCGAAAATTGGCCCAGCTTTACGACGCTGCCGAGAAAATTCCTGAAAAAGAACGTAGTTTAGTTGAGAACGAAATTATCCGAGTGTTTGGTAATATCAATATGTATGCGGATTTGTCGCGAGCATTTTTATTTACCGATCCTAATCAGCGGGTGAATTTAAATTTCCGATCGTCCCCGTTTCTAGCCATTCCGATTGAGCAACATAAGGAATGGCTAACGCCAATGGATGCGTTGGAATTTAAAAGCAATGATGATCGAATTGGCCAGCTGTTGTCACTATGGAAAAATATGGCCACCAGTTACCGTCAGGGCAATGATGGGGAATTTAATGTGTCGGCACATCTGTATTTAAACCTTGTCCATGATTTGATGTCCCAGGATGAGCTAAAGAATTTTAATAAATTTTCCCTGGAATTGCTTTACCATGCCGCAAGCCCGTTTACCTTATCAATCATGTTCTATATCATCACCTTTATTTTCTTTGTTGTTTCTTTTTCATCCACAAATAAAATTTGGTACCAGCTGGCAACGGGAAGCACCTTAACAGGCTTTGTCATTCATTCCATTGGCCTGGTGATGCGCATTATCATCATGAATCGTCCCCCGGTATCAAATCTTTATGAAACCTTTGTCTTTGTCGGGTTTATCGCCGTGTTTTTAGGGCTTGCTATTGAGCTTTATAATCGGCAATGGCTGGGATTGGTGACCGCAGCTATCAGTGGTACGGCATTATTATTCATTGCCAATAGGTATAGCGCTGATGGAGATACCTTGCAAATGCTCGTCGCTGTTTTAAATTCTAATTTTTGGCTAGCAACGCATGTAACAACCATCACCATGGGGTATGGGGCCACCTGTGTGGCAGGTGTGCTTGGACATATTTGGTTATTGCAGGCGACCTTTGGTAAGGATAAACAAACATTGGATAAAACGTGTAAAACAACCTTAGGTATTTTAGGTGTGGCCTTGACCTTGACATTTTTGGGGACGAATCTTGGCGGAATCTGGGCAGACCAAAGTTGGGGACGGTTTTGGGGATGGGACCCAAAAGAAAATGGCGCGTTAATGATTGTTATTTGGGTGGCCATGCTTTTGCATGCCAGGGTTGCCAAGATCGTCGGGCCACTGGGTGTTGCTGTAGGATCAGTCGTTGGCATGCTGGTTGTTATGTGGGCCTGGTTTGGAGTTAATCTTTTAAGTGTTGGCCTACATTCGTATGGGTTTACCTCGGGCATTGCTACAAGTTTAATTGTTTATGTAATTTGTGAAATTATATTTCTTACAATCACTACCTGGAAAATTACAACACAGCTTCGCTCGTCACAAATATCTCCAAAAAGCAGATAATAGGGTGTTTTTTACGTAGTACTACGTAGTCCTTTCCGTAGTTTGCCTTATTCATTTTTCATGCGTTTGATTTTATAGTATGTGTTAGTTGAAATACCCATGGAACTTTTATTTCAAGGAGACGCATGAAGATTTTAACCGTTGGCATTAATCATAAAACATCCCCTATTGAAATTAGGGAAAAGTTTTATCTGACCGTGACAGAAAAAGAATGTCTGATTTCCGAGTTTAAAAGTGATGCCTCTGTCATGTCTGCTATTATTCTTTCCACATGCAACCGTTGTGAAATATACGCCACAGTCGTCGATGAATGCCAACCGTTAGAAATCATCAATAAGATTTTCAGGATCAAGCACCAGCCCATTGAAGTGTCTTTACAGGGGATGTTTTATGTTTTAGAACAAGACAAGGCAGTTGAGCATTTCTTAAACGTAGCCTGCGGCCTGGATTCCTTGATTTTAGGCGAGAAACAAATTCTAGGGCAAATTAAAGACGCTGTGCAATTGTCCCGCTCCAAGGGGATGATGGATAAATTTCTTAATATCTTAACTAATTTTGTTTTAGAAACAGGCAAGAAAGCTCGTCAGGAAACACAAATTGATTTTGGAGGAGTATCTGTTAGTGCAGCGGCTGTTTCCATGGCGCAAAATATTTTAGGTTCCCTGGAAGACAAAAGTGTTTTGGTTATTGGTTCAGGGAAAATGGGATGTTTGGCGTTAAATTATTTGCACCAAAAGAAAGCCAAGCAAATTTATTTAATGAATCGTACGCCGGAAAAGGCTGAGGAAATGGCTAAAGAATACCATGCACAAACCGTGCCATTTTGGAATATGAAGGAAGTATTGGCAAATGTGGATGTGTGCATTTGTTCCTCAGGAGCGCCACATCATGTGATCACCAAGGATTTGGTTGAAAATGTCGTGGCCTTGCGTAAGTCTACCTTGGTGTTGATCGATATTTCAATGCCACGCAATATTGAGCCAACCGTTTCTTCTGTGGTCAAGGCGAAATTAATCAGCCTTGATGATTTAGATCGTGTGATTGAAGGAAATTTGCAAAAGCGTCAAGATGCCGTCGAAGAAGTAAAAGTCTTAATCGCCCGCAAAATCGAAGAATTTTATCGGGCCATAACAAAGGTTGAATTATTAAGGGGGAATGTATGAAGATGAACTCACAGAAAATCCAATTCGCCATTTTAGCCATGGGGATCATGTTTGTAATGACAGGGATTCCTGCACAGGCCAGTTTGAAAGAAATTAAAAATTATAAGGAAGCGTTCCCAGATACAAAACCAAAATGCATTAATTGCCACAAGGATGAAAAGCCTAAGAAAGAAGATGGCCAGCATGATCCTAATGAATATGGTGAAGCTGTTTTAAGCACGGATAAGGAACCAACAGCTGATACGTATAAAAAAGTAGGAAAGATTGAAGATTTTAAGAAAAATTAGAACCAAATAACCCTTAGGAGTACCTATGGAAGCTAATAGTGTGCATTTGAAAATTGTTCCCAAAAGGTGTCAGAGATTACGCGGAAGGTTAAGGCTGGGGTTGGTGTATATGGTCGCTGCATGGGGGCTATTTATTTTTTCCCCGTCAGCCCATGCTTTGGGAGAATACAAGGCGCTGTCTAAAGAAATGAAGGATGCGAGTTATGTAGGGACAGAAACCTGTGTGACCTGCCATGAAAAAGAAGGAAGGGAATTTAAACTTTCCACACACGCACGCATTAGCAATGACAAATCTGTGGGGGCTGCCCAGGGTTGTGAAATGTGCCATGGGCCAGGTAGCGTCCATGCCGATGCTTCCGGCGGCAAAGGAAATATTATCAATCCAAGAAAAGATCCGGAAATTTGTTTCTCTTGCCATTTGGAAAAGAAAGCACAATTCCGTCTTCCCTATCGTCATCCTGTTTTGGAAGGGAAGATGAGCTGCAATGATTGTCATAGCGCTCATGGGGAAGAAGTTTTGCCGTGGAGCGGGACAACAACAAAGGATGTGAATGAGGCATGTTTCAAATGTCATAAAGACCAACGTGGGCCATTTGTTTATGAACATGAGGCCTTAAGGGATGGTTGTTCTGCCTGCCATAAGGTGCATGGATCAGTTATTCCTAAAATGCTAAAAGTGCGGGATGCAAATCTTTGTATGCGATGCCATACTCAGACGAATTTCTCTTATATAGGAAACAGTAGTCACCAGTCTGGTCGTTTAACCCAAGGGACATGTTTTAGTGGCGGGTGCCATACAGCGGTGCATGGGTCTAACTTTGACGCGCATTTTAGGTATTAAACAAAGGAGTTACAATGAAACGCCCCATATGGAAGGTTATTAATGTTATCACCATCGTTATGTTTCTCGTCGCCAATACTGGCTGGCAAAGGGTTTGGGCTGCTGACACCTTTGTTGTCCAACCTATCCGGCTCATTACTGTTAAGGGAGATGCGGCCAAATTTCGTGCCCTTAACTGGATGAATGACGGGTATTCAGGTGGGATTAAGGAAATGACCATTGACCGCAATCTAGCTAAGGATGAGCATGTCAGTTTTGAAGGCCATGCCTTATCCGGCGACAATGATTTAGGTGCAGCGTTAACATTAACCAAGGATAATTTTGGTTATATGAAAATGGATTATGGCACCTTCCGCAAATGGTATAGCAGCGTCGGCGGATATTATCCTTTTAATACACTAGCCGTTAATAGGGTAAATCCGGATTTGAGTGTGGATATCGGGCATTTCTTTCTTGAGGCAGGAATGGGAGAAGAATCAGACCCTGGATTGAGTTTAAGCTATGAACATGATACAAAAAATGGTTTTAAGGACCGGTTAACATGGGCCTCAGTTATTGATAATTCTAGTTATGGAGCGAATGTTACTAAAAAAACAGGTCCATCATTTGCAAAAGTGAAGGAAGCCACAGACACCATAACTGCCCGTGGCAAGGTAGATATGGCCAATAATGTGACGCTCAAAGGTTCACAAAGTTATGAATTCTTTAGCGCCCAAAATATCCGTGATGAAAAACAGCTAAATACCGTAACTTCCGGAACCCCTGATGCGAATGCAAAATTCCGTCAACAAGTCCAGGAGCCGCAAACGAAATTACTGACGACGAATATCATGGCATCTCGCTGGTCCTTAAATGACCAAACCTATGTGTCTGCTGGGTATTTGTTTGCGCATACACGTAATACGGAATTTGAAACCATCCGGGAATATACCGGGGCAGGTGTTTGGACAGGTGCATTTAGCAATTCTAAAAATAGGGATGGCTATGCCCAGAACTTGGAAAATAAAAATACCTGGACCGCACAGTTAATGTCGAATTTAACTGATAGCCTGGTCTTTGATTCCAAGGTTAAGGCAGAATTAATTAAAAAGGACAGTGTATCCAGTTATGACCTTTATGGCGCTGGCCTTTCAATTGTTGGTAATGATTATGCCATCTCGGAAAACAAAACAGTTAAAACGGGCGAAAGTTTGGGGTTACGGTATAACGGGATCGCCAAAACCAGCCTTTATTCAGAAGTGGAAATGAAACAACAGCGCAGCTGGCTTTCTGAACAGCGCATACCGACGGGATCAGCAGATTCCTTAATCGATTATGAAAATATTGAAAACAAGCCGGAATTTATTGAGACAATTGGCGTGCGTGTTGTCCCGTCAAAGTTTGTCAATATGACGAGTGAATTCAAACATCGTTTTTCAGATGCGAAATACAATACCATACGGAATGCAGCAACGGCCTCAGCACCAGCCAATGTGCCAGGAGAATCATTCTTAGATGAGCTACAAACCGTGACGAATGAATGGGCAACCAAGCTTACCTGGAAGCCTTTAAAGTGGTTGGAAAATTCTGTGAAATATAAAACTGCAGGAACAGATTATCACACAAAGGTTTATGTCCAGGACTGGATTAAGACGCATGGGAATGAACGCAGCTTAACGTATGATTTAACCTTGATGCCGACAGATGCTTTAATGCTCAATGCCGCATATTCTATTAATTTGTTAAAGGCATCAACCCCAGCAGCAGGGAGCTCGGCATTGTATTTGCCTCCGTTTACAGGCAATGTGTATAGCTGGGAAGTTTCAACAAGCTATGCGCCGATCGAAAATTTCAGCGTTTATAATACCTTGGATTATTCCAGGGCTAAAAATGTGGTCAACAATTATGCCCCGACAACAGGAGCATTTTTATATGGGACTGATGATGAATGGTATGATGCCATCGTCGGTATCCGTTGGTCACCTAAGAAGGATGTGACTGTTGAACCTCATTATGGATATTATGGGTTCAGGTCCAATGAGTCAGTTGAAGTGGGTAGTTATACCGCCCATGTATTTATGCTCGAAGTGAAAGTAGATTGGTAAAAGAATAATTTATGACAGATCAGCCTAAGCGTCGCAAGCAGATGTTCGCAGACAATTTTTATAATCCCATCACCTATGGTGGGGTGGTGTTGTCTTTAATTGTCCTTTTCTGCGAAACGCTTCTGTTTTGGATTGATTTTTTTGCCCCATCCCACAGTGACTATATCGGCATTGTCACGTATATTTTACTACCTCCGTTTTTGATCCTGGGTTTAATTTTAATTCCATTAGGTGCAAGCTGGAAGAAAAACCGCGTTCGTAAAGGGTTAGAGGACAGCAAACCCAAAGCTATTTATATCGATCTTTCCTTACGGCAACATCAAAATGCATTCTTGATTTTTATTATCGGAACAATTTTGGTGATGTTAATGACTGCCATTGGTTCGTATAAGGCGTTTCATTATACGGAATCAGACCGTTTTTGTGGGGCTACTTGCCACCAGATTATGCAACCTGAATATCAATCACATATGCAATCGCCGCATGCGCGTGTGAAATGTGTGGAATGCCATATCGGTTCAGGGGCAGGATGGTATGTCCATTATAAGATGGCAGGGGTGCGCATGTTGTTTAAGACCATCCAGAATTCTTATGCAACACCAATCCCGGCTCCTGTTGAAACCTTGCGGCCTGCTAAAGAAATTTGTGAGCAATGCCACTGGCCAGGCAGGTCAATCCGTTCCATCCAATTAAGCAAAACATATTATGCCGACGATCCAAGCCAAACTCCGCCATGGACCGTTAAGATGCTCATGCGTACTGGTGTTGGGCAAAATGGGGAATCAGGCATTCATGCGCATATGTATTACGACGATGATATTTATTATGTGGCTGATGATGCCAAGCGTCAAAAAATCAGTTGGGTCAAGACGGTCAATAAAAAAGGTGAGGTTAAAATTTATACATCTGGGGATTCTCCATATAAGGAAAACGCTCCTGATGAGAAGAAGATCAGGAAAATGGATTGTATGGATTGCCATAACCGCCCAGCCCATCACTTTGAAGATCCAGAAAATTTGATCAATGCAGCCTTAGAACAAGGCGAGATCAGTGCAGAAATTCCTATGATCAAGTCTAAGGCCGTCGATGTTTTGTCAAAAGAATATCCGAGTTTGAAAGAAGCAACAGAAAAAATACAAAACACTCTAAAAGACTATTACACAAAGAAACAAGCTGCCTATTATGCAGAACATCAAGCCGTTGTTGACGTAGCTATTGCTAAAACAACAACTATTTATCAAAAGCATTTTTATCCGGAAATGAAATCCCGCTGGGCAGCATATCCAGATAATATCGGGCATATGATTTCTTCAGGTTGCTTCCGTTGCCACGACGATGATCATAAGGCCAAGACCGGAGAAGTTATTTCCCGCGATTGCAAAAGCTGCCACATCATCACCCAGCAGGGAAGTGGCGCTACGATGGAAAAAGATACTGACGGCCTGGAATTTAAACATCCGTTTGATGGCGATGATTCATGGAAGACAACGAATTGTTCAGATTGCCATACCGGGGGAGGTTAGTTGGTCATGATCAAGGTTGAACAGTTAAAACGTTTATTAAATATTAAAGAAAAAGATTTGAAGAATTTGGATATGGAGCAATTGCGCTTGATGTTAGGCATTTTTCGTTATTTATCCAGGATACTGGATCGTGAAATCAATACCCGTCAGTCTTCAGGTAACGTCAAATAAAGGTAACGTATTACTACGTAGTTTTCTCCGTAGTAGTGCGGATATACGGCAGCAGGTTTTTATTTTATTATAACCACACTATATAGTGTGGTTAACTTTTTATTAACCAATATATAGTTGTTTTACCAAAGGATGAGCATATGAAAACATTGTTCCTAACCCCGCCGATGGGCGCTTGGGCCACCCACGGGGACCATAAAGCCCCCAATCAATTTTATGCGCAATTAGCCGCCTACGTCCGTCAGGAACAGCTCACAGATGTTTATGTTCTAGATTGCCGTGCAGAAGGTTTGGATTATCCCGCCATGATTAAGAAAGTCCAGCAGATGGAACCGCACATGGTGGTTTTTGGTGATTTATTGCACTCAACCGGCGGGCTAGCCATCATCTGGCATTTTAATGAAAGTGCCAGGCTTATTAAAGAAGTGTTGCCTAATACCAAGACAATCATGGGAGGGTTATGGTATTCATCGTATGCTGTTGAAACCATGGAAGAAAACCCGCAAATTGATTTTATTCTTGTCGGTGAAGGGGAATTGACGTTTGCAGAGTTGTTAAAGACTTTAATTCGCAAAGAAAAAGATTTTAAGAATATCGCAGGCCTGGCTTCTCGAGATGAACAAGGCCGGGTTGTGTTAGGCCCTCATCGGGCATTGATCCCTGATTTAAATATTTTGCCATTACCAGCTTATGATTTATTCCCCATGGACAAATATGTTGGACATACCTATTGGAAGCCATTTGCAGAATTGATGACCTCCCGAGGCTGTCCAGGAGGTTGCCATTTTTGTTATGAGTGGAGCTTGTATGACCCGCGGTCAAGTACAAAGGATTTTACATCTTGGCGCGGATTATCTGCTAAACGCATCAACAATGAATTAGATGAATTGTACCGCAAGTATGGCGTTAAGGTTGTGGTATTTCAAGACGATGCCTTTAATGTGAATTCTGATGCAGTCAGGGAATTTTGTGAAGAGAAAATTCGACGGGGCAACCCGATCCAATGGGTATGTTTAGGCCGTGCCGATGACTGGACTTCCCAAAAAGATTTATTGCCCTTGATGGCCAAGGCGGGATTGTTTATGGGTTTAGTCGGTGTTGAGGTGGAAAGTGACCGCGATTTATCCAAGATTGGCAAAGGAGTAACCTTAAAACAAATTAAGGAAACAGTGGATATTTTGCGAGCCAATAATGTAGCTACCGTTGGGACAGTGTTAATTGGCCTGGAAGATGACGATGAAGCAAGGATCAAGGAACGTTTGCACGTTGCTGATGAAGTTGATCCGGATATCTTAGCCTTAGATTATGTAACCCCCGTGCCTGGTTCTCCTGTGTGGCGCAAGGCCATCAAGGCTGGTTTATTTGATCCCAAGAAAATTAATTTGAAGGAATGGGATTTTCATCACCCTGTGATGCCAACCAAACATCTTTCCATCGAGGATGTGGGCCGTTTAGGGGCCTGGTGCATGCGGGAATTTTATTCCAAACCTGAACGCATTCATCGCATCATGGACAGCAATTATGACCAGTTGGTTAAATTATGCGTTAAAGATTTCATGAGCAATATCGGCAAGTTTGAAGCAGCCTCCAGAAAGGAACAATTGTACGTATGATGAACCCATTCCAATTTATTTATGGGCCGGTGTATTCCTGGCGCCTGGGGCGTTCCTTGGGGGTAGATCCGTTGTCAACGGAATCTAAAACCTGCAACATGGATTGCATCTATTGCCAGTTGGGAAAGACGCCTGCCACATCCAACGAGCGCAAGGAATACATCCAACCGCAGCAGCTGCTAGATGAAATCAAGCAAATCCCGCTGCATTTTGTTGACTATATTACGTTTTCTGGTCGGGGGGAACCCACCCTGGCTAAAAACTTAGGGGATATGATCCGTGCTGTAAAAGCTGCACGTCATGAGAAAGTCGCGGTCATTACCAATGGTTTGCTTTTAGATAATGAAGATGTTCGGCAAGATTTGATGCTGGCAGATTTTGTGTTAATTAAGCTGGATGCTGGTAATCAGGAAGATTTTGAATCCATCGACGGGGTGGATGCAGATTTTAATTCCATTGTGGAAGGGATCAAAACCTTCCGTCGCAGCTTCAAGGGGAAAATGGCCTTACAGGTCATGGTCATTGACCAGAATGTGGACCATATCAAGGACATTGCCATGCTCGCACGACATATTTCCCCTGATGAAGTGCAATTAAATACTCCTTTACGGCCGTCGGGGGTTAAACCTATTGACCAAAGCCGCATGGAACGAGTTAAAAGGACATTTGAAGATATGAATGTCATTACTGTTTTTGATGTACCTCCCAAAGAATATTCGCCGATTGATGAGCAAGCGACCGTCACCCGGCATGGCAATTTTCGTAAAACCCGTACTCATATTTAATTTTGGAGGGACTTATGGCAACTGCAATCTTAAACACCATCATCAAGCGCAATGGCAGGGTCGAAGTATTCCAACCGCAAAAAATTTCCAATGCCCTTTTTAAGGCAGGGGCAGCCACAGGCGAGTTTGGTCAGGATGTGGCAAAAACGCTGACGATGAGGGTGGTTAATATTGCCCAACAGATGTATAGCCAGGAAGTTCCGACGGTGGAAGCGATCCAGGATATTGTGGAAGATGTTTTATTATCTTCTGTTTATCGCAAAACCACCAAGGCCTATATCCTTTATCGTCAGAAACACGCCGAAATTAGAGAAATTGCTTCGAAATTTAATACCGATTTGGTGGACCAATACTTAAAACAGAACGATTGGCGTGTCAATGAAAATAGCAATATGGCATATTCCCTGCAAGGGTTAAACCATTATGTGTCTTCGGAAATCAGCAAGGTGTACTGGTTAAACTCCATTTATCCGTCGACGATTAAGGCAGCGCATCAAAATGGCGATTTTCATATCCATGACCTGGGGCTTTTAAGTGTGTACTGTGTGGGTTGGGATTTGCAAGATTTGCTAACCGTAGGTTTTAAAGGCGTGTCAGGAAAAATGGAAAGCAAGCCGCCGAAACATTTGCGCAGTGCCTTAGGGCAAATTGTTAATTTCTTTTATACCTTGCAAGGGGAAGCTGCCGGGGCTCAGGCATTTTCTAATTTTGACACCTTGCTTGCACCATTTATCCGATACGACCAATTAAGTTACGAAGAAGTTCGCCAAGCTTTGCAGGAATTTGTCTTTAATATCAATGTGCCGACCCGGGTGGGCTTTCAAACACCCTTTACCAATATCACCATGGATTTGACTGTTCCCTCATACTACAAAGAACAGGGTGTTATCATCGGCGGGAAAATACAAAAAGAAGTGTATGGGGATTTCCAAAATGAACTGGATATGTTTAACAAGGCGTTTCTAGAAGTTATGCTCGCCGGGGATGCTAAAGGACGGGTGTTTACCTTCCCAATTCCAACATACAATATGACTAAGGATTTTAATTGGGATAATCCAAACCTGGAATTGCTGTGGCAGATGACAGCTAAATACGGAATTCCTTATTTTTCTAATTTCATTAATTCTGATATGAACCCTGAAGATGCGCGCAGCATGTGCTGTCGCCTGCGTTTGGATAACCGTGAATTAAGAAGCCGGGGCGGAGGATTATTTGGAGCCTCCCCATTAACAGGCTCTATAGGTGTGGTCACCATCAATCTGCCTCGGCTTGGATATGTAGCCCAAGATGAACAGGATTTCTTCGCAAAACTAGAAGAGAAAATGGTTTTAGCCAAAGACAGCCTGGAACTTAAGCGCAAGGTATTAGAGAAGTTTACCGACGAGGGATTATACCCATTCATCAGATTTTATTTGCGTAATATCAAGGAACGTTTTGATCAATATTGGAAAAATCATTTTGCCACTATTGGTTTGTTAGGGATGAATGAGGCATGTCTTAATTTGATCGGCAAGGATATTACAACGAAGGAAGGCAAGGCCTTTGCTGTTCGAGCTTTGGAATTCATGCGCGATAAGCTTCTTAAGTTCCAAGAAGAAACAGGCAATATTTATAATCTTGAAGCAACGCCTGCAGAAGGAACATCCTACAGTTTAGCTAAATTAGATAAGGTGATGTTCCCGGATATTGAATGCGCCAATGAGGAATTGTATCGTCAGGGGCATGAGCCTTTTTATTCCAATTCTACTCATTTGCCGGTGCAATTTACAGATGATATCTTTGAGGCCTTAGACCATCAGGATGATTTACAGACGCTTTATACCGGCGGGACTGTGCTGCATGGTTTTGTTGGTGAGCATATAGAAAATGCTTCGGGCTTAAAAGAGTTAGTCAAGATGATTTGCACTAGCTATCGGTTGCCGTATTTTACCATTACCCCAACATTTAGCGTTTGCCCCAGCTGTGGATATTTGCCAGGGGAACATACGCATTGCGAACGCTGCAGCAATGAATGCGAAGTGTATTCTCGCGTCGTCGGATATTTGCGTCCGGTTAAGCAATGGAATAAGGGGAAAAAGGAAGAATTCCGGGAACGGAATACTTATCATTTATGCTCATCGGTGGATTCCAGAAATTCTCTTTAATTGATTATCCGGGGAAGATGGCGGCGATTGTCTTTACCCAGGGATGCAATTTTAGATGTGGGTATTGTTATAATCCTCAACTGGTGTGTTCGGCGCAATTTCAGGAGGCTGTGGATGAATCAACAGTCTTGGAATTTCTGCAGTTACGCCAAGGAAAATTACAAGGGGTGGTAGTCACCGGCGGAGAACCAACCATCCAACAAGGATTACTTGATTTTCTAGCTAAAGTAAAGGCCATGCATTATGCCATCAAGCTAGACACCAATGGCAGCAATCCCCAGGTCTTGGCAAATATTTTAGAAAAAGGACTGGTTGATTTTATTGCCATGGATGTGAAAACGTCGTTGCCCCGTTACCCAAAAGCCATTGGGGTAAAAATGGACACGGCACGCATTAAGGCAAGTATTGATTTGATTGTTAAATGCGGGATCCGGCATCAGTTTCGCACTACCCTGGTTAAATCGCATTGTTTAAAATCGGATTTGGAAAAGATCCATGAGATGATTGGGGAATCGCAACAATATGTGCTTAAGTCCTTTGTTCCTTTGCCCACAATTAAGGATAAGCATTTGTTAGACAAAAAACAATATTCTCAAGATGAGGTGCGTGGTTTGCGCCTGCAGTTTCAAAGAGGTATTTGAGATTTAATCCTTTATGGCCATTTATAGCAATGTTATAATCCCCTACAAAAATAGGATTATGGGGATTATGCCACACAGAATCATTTTAGAAAAGACGCTTAAAGAATTAGCAGAAATTAAATTTGCCCTGGATGCAGC
>CAZHGK010000003.1:33033-38606 GCA_964532095.1 uncultured Planctomycetales bacterium
TACGGAAACAAACGGCAAAATTATTTACGTTAATGATAAATTTTGTGATATTTCAAAATTTTCAAGGAAAGAGCTTTTAGGCCAGGACCATCGGCTTATTAATTCCGGGCATCATCCTAAAGAATTTATTAGAGATCTTTGGCGAACCATTGCCCAGGGAAATGTCTGGCGGGGAGAGATTAAAAATCGGGCCAAGGATGGCACGTATTATTGGGTAGATACGACCATAGTTCCTTTTCTTAATGAAAAGGGGAAGCCGTACCAGTACGTTTCGATCCGTAACGAAATTACCCAGCGCAAGTTGATGGAAGAGCAGATCAATGCCCTGCCACAAAGAATTATTCAGGCGCAAGAGCAGGAGTGTAACCGTATTGCCAGGGATATTCATGATGATTTAGGGCAGTCTTTGGCTACCTTAAAAATGTTTATCCAATCCTCGTGGTTGGTGGGGGACAGTAAGGATAAGAAAATTGATCCCCAGCAGAAAAAGATCATTGAGTATTTAAACACGATCATTGAAAAGTCCAGGTCTTTAGCAATGCGGTTACGCCCGTCGACGTTGGAAGTTTTAGGGTTGACAACCGCATTAAACATGATGTTTGAGGAGATTAATCAAAACAATAAACTAAAAATTTCTTTTCGTCATGGGTCTTTAGAAGGGCTTAAGTTTCAAGCAGAAGCAATTAATGTGTTTCGGATTATCCAGGAGGCGATTGCCAATGTCTTAAAACATGCTAAAGCCACCCGAGTGCAGGTGAAATTAAGCAGGGCTAAAGGAAGGCTTCAGATTTCCATTCAGGATAATGGCAGTGGTTTTGGGCGTAATAATAAATTTTCTGGCTTAGGCTTGGTCACAATGAGAGAGCGAGCAAAATTATTAGGTGGCTCACTGGAGATTAATTCCAAAACTGGCCAGGGGACAACAATTTTAATAGACATACCAGCAACTGTTGAGGGCGTATGAGCGTTATAAAAATTATTCTAGCAGATGACCATGAGATGTTTAGGGCCGGGCTTAAAGGGCTTTTAGAAAAGGAAAAAGTTTTTAAGATTGTTGGCCAGGCTCAAGATGGGGAAGATTTATTAGAGAAATTATCATCGATCCGGACAGATTGTGTGGTCATTGACCTATCCATGCCTAACATGGACGGGCTGGCGACACTTAAGGAAATCCGCAAGAAATTCCCTAAAATCAAGTCCTTGGTCTTGACCATGCAAAAAGACGTTGAACATTTTAAGCATGCTATGGCTGCAGGTGCCTGCGGGTATATCCTTAAAGACAGCGCTTTTGACCATTTAGTTATGGCGATTAAAATGATCATGAAGGGCAAGAATTATGTGTCTCCGGCGATCTCCAACATGATTACCGAGCAATATGTGCGTGCCATCGACCAGACAGACGAGCCTTCCCTGGAGATTTTAACAAAACGTGAAACAGAAATACTTCGCTTAATTGCCCAGGGCCAGGCCAATAAAAATATCGCTTCAAAGTTAAAAATCAGTATCCGCACCGTCGAGACCCACCGCAGCCGTTTTATCCATAAGCTGGGCATTAAGACCACCGCCGGGCTTGTCAAATACGCCATATCCAAAGGGCTGATTTAGAACTTACGTATTTCTACGTATTCTTTTAAGTAGTTTGCCTGATTTTCTTGTCCTCATTTTTCTTCCATAATATTGCAATGATGCCGCGTATTTTAATCATTGAAGATCATCGAGATTTTCGTCAAGCCGTGCGCCGTTTTTTGGAATTAAATAAAATTGGAGCACAGATGCTAGAGGCTTCCTCGGGAGAAGAAGGAGTTTTGATTGCCAGAAAATCCAAGCCCAGGGTGGTTATTATGGATTATTACTTAAAGGGCATCAATGGCATCGAGGCTGCACGACAGATCAAAGATAATGATCCCGCTTGCAATATCATCATGCTGACCATGTTTGATCCTAAAGAGGTTACGCATGTGGACCAAAGCAGGATTATCAAGGCCTATGTGGGCAAGAGTGAGCTGTATGACCGGTTAATACCGACGATCGATAAAATTATGCACAATTAGCAGGCGTGCTTTATTTATATCAAATCATCACAGAAAGGATGTTTATGGTGTATGGAATCTGGGGTATGCCGTTTCCGGAGGATATTTCCCTTAACGGGCATTTGATTGACAATGTGATTCGTTATATTGATACAGTACTCGCTATTTTCTTTAGCATTGTCGTTGCAGCCATCGTTTTCTTTATCATCCGTTACCGTAGTCGTCCTGGGCATAAAGCTGTTTATGAAACAGGCAATAAAAAGGTTTATTTGATTGCCACCATCCTGATGGGGTGTTTGGTGTTTTTCTCTATTGATGCGGTGATTGAACACATGTCGTTTCGTGATTTGCAGCAAGTGTTTTGGAATTTCCCAACAGGGAAAGATGTTTTAAAAGTTGAAATCATGCCCCAGCAATTTGCCTGGAACGTGCGTTATGCCGGACCCGACGAGGTGTTTGCCACGGCAGATGATATCGTCGCTCCTTTAAGCCAGTTGCATGTGCCGGTTAATACCCCGGTTGTGATCCAGTTGTCTGCTTTTGATGTGGTCCACTCTTTTTACATTCCCCAATTACGTATTAAACAAGACGCCGTTCCTGGCACAGTGACGACGTTTTGGTTCCAGGCTGTTAAGACGGGCAAATTTGAAATCGCCTGTTCAGCGCTTTGCGGGAATGGGCATTATAAGATGAGAGGGAACTTGACCGTCGAATCTGCCGAAGATTTTCAAAAATGGTTAGGTGATCAGGCCGCACAAACGCCTGCAGCCGACGATCCATGGGCAGAGACAAGCAGCGCAACCAATGGGGTCCCTAAAGATTGGGGATGGAAGTGGCAAGCTAAATAAATAGGGAGATTAAAAAATGTCAGAACACCGTCAATCATTTATAACCAAATATATATTTTCAACAGATCACAAGACCATTGCTAAGCAATATTTGTTGATGGGGTTGTTTTTCTTAATTTGGGGTGGGTTGCAAGCCATGTTGATCCGTTGGCAAATTGCCTATCCTGAAACAGAAATCCCAATCTTTGGAAAATTATTATTTCCGGAAAATAGCGGTATTTTAACGCCCGACACCTATAACCAGGTATTGACCATGCATGGCACGGTCATGCTGTTCTGGGCAGTGACGCCATTATTGTCCGGTGCTTTTGCTAATTTTATTATTCCGTTACAAATTGGCGCCCGGGATATGGCTTTTCCTGTTGTGAACATGTTGTCGTTTTGGATTTTCTTGCTTTCAGGTGTTGTTTTGCTTCTTTCTCATTATGGTCCAGGAGGGTCCGCAGCTGCAGGTTGGACAGCCTATCCTCCGCTGAGTACACCCGTCGGTGGGATCTCGGGTTGGGGGCAGGCACTATGGTGCCTTTCCCTGGTCCTTATGGGGACAGCGGTCATTATGGGGGCAATTAATTATATAACGACGGTAATCCGTTTGCGTGCCCCAGGAATGACCTATATGCGCATGCCATTAACAGTGTGGGGATTGTGGTTATCAGCAATTTTAAATGCCATCTTTGTTCCGATCATTGCCGCTGGTTTGATTTTTCTTTTATTAGACAATGTGTTAGGGACGCAATTTTTTGTGGCAGGCGGCCATGCAACTGTTAAAGGGGGAGACCCGTTATTGTACCAGCATGTGTTTTGGCTGTTTGGCCATCCGGAAGTTTATATTTTGATCTTGCCGGTGTGGGGGATTGTGTCTGATTTATTGTCGACGTTTTCAAGAAAGCCTGCATTTGGTTACAAGGTGACGGTGACCTGCATGAGTGTGGTTACCGTGCTCAGCGCCTTGGTGTGGGGGCATCATATGTATGTCGCCGGGATGAGCCCATTATTAGGCAAGTCGTTTATGTTTTTGACCTTGCTCATTAGCTTACCGACGTCCATTTTCTTTTTAAATTGGCTGGGGACGATGTGGAAGGGGTCTTTGCGTTTTGATGTGCCGATGCTATTTACCATGTCCGTTGTCTTTGTGTTTGGGTTAGGTGGTTTGACAGGTTTGTATATGGGGGTTATTACCTCAGATATGTATTTGCATGATTCCATGTTTTTAGTGGGCCACTTTCATTACACCTTGGCTGCGAGCGTCTTAATGGGCTCTTATGCGGCAACCTATTACTGGTTCCCCAAAATGTTCGGCCGACAAATGAACCCGTTTTGGGGCAAGGTGCATTTTTGGATTACCTTCTTAGCGCTTAATTATGTGTTCTTTAACATGCTTGGGGTCGGGTATGCAGGCCAACACCGTCGATTGTTTGACCCAAGTGCCTATGATTTTATTAAACCCTTGATGCCGATGAACCGCAATATCAGCACAGCAGCATTTATCCTTGGGGCTGCGCAAGGTTTGTTCTTGTTGAATTTTATTTATGGAATTTTTAGAGGGCCCAAAGCCTCACGCAACCCATGGGAATCTGCCACCTTGGAATGGACGGTGGATTATCCTATTCCTCATGGGAATTTTGAAAAAGAACCCATTGTCAAATGTGGTCCCCATGAATACAGCAATCCTAAAATTCAAGGGAAGGATTGGGTTTCTCAGACTGAGGAGATTGCCTAATGCCTGCAGTTATTTCTAATATCGGTACTACGCGTCAGCGCAACACTTTCTCCATTGGGCTGATGATTGCCTTAAGTTCCTGGGCGCTGATCTTTTTTACCATGGCGTGGGGATATGTGGTGTTTCGCCTGCGTTCCACGTCGTGGTTGCAAGGATATTTGACTCCCCAGGAAGAAGCCTTGGCCATTTTAAACACCATTGTCATGGGATTAAGCTCACTCTATTTAAATTGGGCCGTCAAAGGCCGTGATACAGAAATATGGGCATGGCTGGCCTTTGCTTTAGGGATTGTTTTTTTAATTGGCCAATTGTGTTTGTGGCAAATGATTTTAGCCCAAGGCTTGCATTGGCACAGCAGTATGGCAGGAAGCTTTTTCTTTTTATTAACAGGCTTTCATTTTTTACATATCGTCGGCGCCTTGATTGCTGTCTTGGTGTTGTGTGTACGATTGGAAGCTTGGCGTGGTTCGACCATTTCGATGGGGATTAAATATTTTTGGGATTTTTTGTTTTATGTGTGGATGGTTTTATTTGCTTTGATTTTTATTATTCAATAATCCTAAACAGGAGCTGCCATGAGTCAAGTTTCAACATTAGGTGAAAGGGCCTTTAAAGATATTTCTTTCGGGAAATTAGGGATTTGGGTATTTTTAATTATCGACGGGTTAAGCTTCGTCGCCATTTTAATTGCCGCTTCTTATTTGCGTACCAATGGCGCTCCTTGGCCTCATCCGGGTCAGGTGCTCAATGTGCCGTTGACGGCATTTAACACCTTTGCCTTATTGTTAAGTAGTTACACCATGATGAATGCCCTAGAGGCCATTAAGGCAGGCGAACAAAAGAAATTTATCACCTGCTTATTGTGGACTTTATTTCTAGGGCTGCTGTTTTTAAGCATCCAGGCTTTTGAATATTACAATTTTATTGCTGGCACCGAAGAGGTTAAAAGTAAATTGGCAGCAGCAGGTTTAGCCA
>CAZHGK010000003.1:38616-39863 GCA_964532095.1 uncultured Planctomycetales bacterium
CCGGATGTTTTTTTGGGGCTACAGGTTTTCATGGGCTACATGTTTTAACAGGCGTTATTTTTATTTTGTATGTCTTAATTAAAGGATTAAGAGGTGGGTTTACCGCAACGAACCACTTAAGAGTTGAAACATTAACCTTATTTTGGCATTTCGTGGATTTGATGTGGATGCTGGTATTTACCGTTGTCTATCTACTTTAAAGGAGAGAACTTTTTATGAATACAAAAGTCAATTATGTATATATCGCCATTTGGTTATTTGTCTTTACCATTATTGAGCTTTTTTTGTATCCCCAATTAGGCTTGGGCGATTGGCGCGTATGGGGCTTATTGACCCTAATGGGTGCCAAGGCTTTGATGGTGGCCTTGGTGTATATGAATTTGCGTCAAGAAGGATGGGCATTACGCCTGGCGTTCTTTGCTCCGATTCCCGTCGCTATTTATTTTCTGTTATTTATGCTTTATGATGCAGCGTACCTTTGGAAATCTTAACATGAGACTCTGGGCAAGTATTTTGAGTGCTTTGCTGGTTTTAGAAATGAAGGCCATGGCTTGCCCGGCGTGCGCTGTCACCAGCGCGCAAAAAGATTCCTGGCAGACATTCTGGATTTTATCTGTAATGGGTTTTTTGCCATTTGTGGTAGCCGCTGCGGTTTGGTATTTTATCGTCAAGATTGGAAAAAATGACAAAACAGAAATCGCTTAGCTTTGATGCGGCTATTTGGGTTATTTTTTTAATCATCACCTCAACGACGGCCTTTGCCTTGTTGCAACGGGATAAAAACAGGCATTTTGGCGCCGTGTCTTACGGAGCTTTCCCGCAGTTTAGTTTAAAATCCACCCAAGGCTCATTTTTTGATGACCATCGCATGAAAAGCCAGGTGTGGCTCATTCATACAGCGCCTAGCGCTGCCCAAGCTATGGCCATTGCCAAACGCTTAAGTGAAATAGAGCAATCAACCGCTTCAGGCAAGAGACATGCATCCATTTTGACATTTTCCGGGGAAAACGCCGTCCTATTAAAATCCTTGCTTCCTTCCCATTATATTGTCGTCGGTAGCCCGCAAGAGATGGCCACCATTTTTTCATTTTCCAAAAACATGGATGAAAACAATGTCCTCTTGGTTGACCAGAACGGGATTATCCGCGGCCAGTACAATATGAATGATGTCGATGATTACCGCAGTTTGCAGCAAAATCTCATGCGCCTATTATAAAAATATTTGAATCAGAGATGGCTGGCACTAT
>CAZHGK010000003.1:39886-52581 GCA_964532095.1 uncultured Planctomycetales bacterium
AGTAGCGGCGCTTTTATTGGCTATCCCACGCATTCTTAGCCCAAAAGTTCCCAGTCATGCCAAATCAGAACCCTTTGAATGCGGTAAAGAACCTTTTTCTTTGCCGGCAGGACAAATGTCCATCCATTTTTATATTGTGGCGATGCTGTATATTGTTTTTGACGTCGAGCTGGTGTTTTTGTTTCCTTGGGCTGTCAAGTTTAGGGAAATGGGGATGTTTGGGGTGATTGAAATGGCGGTATTTTTAGGTTTTGTGTTATTAGGTTTCTTCTATGTTATTAAAAAGAAAGCATTAGAGTGGGAGTAAACACATGGCGTCTTTTATGAGTTCCCCAACAGGTTTTTTTACAGCCAAGCTCAATGATGCTTTAGGCTGGGCACGTAAATACTCCATTTTCCAATACCCATTTGTTACAGCGTGCTGCGGCATGGAATACATGTCAACAGCTGCAGGCCACTATGATATTGACCGTTTTGGTGCGGGTTTCCCAAGATTCTCACCCAGACAGTCCGATGTGCTTTTTGTCGTCGGAACAATCAGCCACAAGATGGCCCCGGTTTTAAAAAAAGTACATGACCAAATGTGTGAACCGAAATGGGTGGTGGCTTTTGGGGTGTGCACATGCACGGGCGGATTTTATGATAATTATGCGACCGTCATGGGCATTGATACGATTATCCCTGTGGACATTTATATCCCTGGTTGTCCTCCTCGTCCTGAAAATGTTATTGATGGTTTAATCAAACTTCAGGAAAAAATTCAAAAAGGGGAACAATCACGATCGTTGTATGATCCGCGCACCAAGATTGGTCGGCCTGCCGAATTGACCCAAGGGTATTCCATTGATCAGCATATTAAGACGATAGAATCTTCATCATGACACCGTTAGAAAAAGTCCAAGAGAAGTTTGCCCAAGATATTATAGAAACCCATGCCTTCAGAGGCGATGAGACAGCTATTATCCGTCCACAGGCCTTAGTCGCTGTGGCCAGGTTTTTAAAAGAGACATTGGATTTTAATTTCTTGATGGATGCCACAGCGGTGGATTATTTATTTTTCGCTGGCGGGCGTATCCAAAAAGAATTTCGTTTTGAAGTTGTGTACCATTTCTTTTCTCTTAAGAACAATACCCGGATCCGTATCAAGGTTCCCGTCGGTGAAGAAAATCCTGAGGTAGATACCTTAAGCCTGCTTTGGCCATCAGCGAATTGGTATGAGCGGGAAGTGTGGGATATGTTCGGCATCAAATTTAAAGGCCATCCGAATTTGAAACGTATTTTGATGTATGAAGAATTTAAAGGTCATCCTTTACGCAAGGATTACCAGTTTAATAAACGTCAACCTTTAATCGGACCACAGAATTAATGTCACAAACCCGTTCCATGTTGCTTAACGTAGGGCCTTCGCATCCGGCGATGCACGGGGTTATCCGTCTGATCATGGAATTGGAAGGCGAGAAAATTAAAGGTGTCGAAGTTGAAATCGGCTATTTGCACCGGGCGTTTGAGAAAATGTGCGAAACGGTGATGTACGCCCAGTGTTTCCCGTATACAGATCGCCTGAATTATGTTTCTCCGTTAATTAATAATGTCGGCTTTGCCATGACCGTCGAGAAATTATTAGGCATCGACATCCCGGAACGTTCCAAATATATCCGTGTGATCATGAGCGAAATCTCCCGTGTCACCGATCACTTGACCTGTATTGGGGCATCAGCTATGGAATTAGGGGCGATGTCGGTATTTTTATACATGATCAAGGCCCGCGAATATTTATATGAACTGGTGGAAGAAATCACCGGGGCGCGTTTGACGATTTCCTATGTGCGTGTCGGCGGGGTCAAGGCAGATTTGACACCAGGTTTTGCTGACCGTGCTTTTCAGAAAATTGCTGACGTGCGCAAGGTTTTAATCGAAGCGGATGAATTATTGACCCGCAACCGTATTTTCTTTGACCGCATGAAGGGCATTGGCGTTATATCCAAGGAAGACGCCATGGCCTATGGGATTACCGGCCCATTTTTAAGGTCAACGGGTGTGGCCTATGATGTGCGCAAAGCATCCCCGTATTTAATTTATGACCGTTTGGATTTTGAAGTTCCCGTTGGTACGACCGGGGATAATTTAGACCGTTATTTTGTACGCATGGCAGAGATGGAACAATCGTTACGGATGATTGAACAATGTTTCCAGCAAATCCCGGATGGCCCGATCGTTGGGGAATTAAGCGGGGATATTATTCCAGCGGCCGAGATGGTGGACCGCGCCAAGATGGGAAAAACCGCAGGGCTGATGGAAGAGCAAGTTTCTTTAGACCCGACGCTGCAAGGAAGCACTAAGAAGTTTGCTCAAGGCATTAATTCAGACAGAAAAGATGTGGTTTTGCCGTCCAAAGAAAGAACATACGGCAATATTGAAGGTTTGATGAACCATTTTAAATTGGTCATGTACGGGCACGGTATTCATCCTCCGGTTGGGGAAGCTTATTTTCCCGTCGAGGGGGCCAACGGCGAATTAGGGTTTTACATCGTCAGCGATGGCCGTGACCATCCGTGGCGTGTGCGCGTGCATCCGCCATGTTTTCCCATCATGGCCGCATTACCAAAACTTTTAGTAGGCGATATGATGGCTGATTTAGTGCCGACCTTTGGGTCTGTGAACATGATTGCAGGAGAGTTAGATCGTTGATTGTCACCCCGAAAGTTTTTGTCGGGGGTCCAGTGCCGTAGTAAAAATTTTAGATTCCCGATAGAAACATTCGGGAATGACACAAAGCCGGAGGCTGTTATTTTTACCGCAGATTTATTACAAAAATTAGATAAGATTACCGCTCAGTATGAACAAAAACGTGCGGCGCTGTTACCTGTGCTGCATGCTGTTCAGGAAAAAGAGGGTTTGATTTCTCCTCAGTCAGAACAGGCTGTTGCGGATTATTTGGGTGTTCCCGTCGTTGCTGTGCATGAAGTGGTTTCGTTTTATCATTTGTTTCACCAAAAAAAGAAAGGCAAATGCCATTTCTCCGTTTGCCAAACTACAGCTTGCGCGTTACTCGGGGCGGAAGATATTATCGAACATATTAAGAAACGTTTGGACCTTAAGCCGGGCGAGACAACTCCAGACGGGAAGTTTAGTTTAAGCGTGGTGGAATGTTTGGGGGCCTGTGAGATTGCACCCATCATGCAATGCAATAAAGATTACATAGGCAATTTAAATAAAAAGAAAATCGATGAATTAATCGAAAAGAATAAATAATCATGGAAAAAATTGTCACCAGAAATTTTAATACGCCTCATTCGCATCGTTTGGACACCTATGTGGCCAACAAAGGGTATGAAGCCGCGCGCAAGGCAATTACCCAAATGGCACCTGCGGCAGTTATTGAAGAGGTTAAAAAGTCCAATTTGCGCGGGCTAGGCGGGGCAGGTTTCCCGACGGGGATGAAGTGGAGTTTTATCCCGGCGGCAAACCCTAAACCAAAATATTTAGTCATCAACGGGGATGAAGGCGAGCCCGGTACTTTTAAGGACAAGTATATTTTAGAAAAAGACCCGCATGCCTTTATTGAAGGGGTGATGATTACCTGTTTTGCCATTGGCAGCCAAAAAGCGTATGTGTATATCCGTGGGGAATACATCAAGCAGATTGAAATCCTGCAAGGGGCGATTGATGAGGCCTATCAAAAAGGATATTTAGGAAAAAATATTATGGGCACATCCTTTAATTTGGATGTGGTTGTTCACCAGGGGGCAGGGGCATATATTTGTGGGGAAGAAACCGCCTTGTTAGAATCCCTGGAAGGCAAAAAAGGTTTCCCGCGCTTAAAACCACCATTCCCGGCGGTGATTGGGTTGTTCGGCTGCCCCACGGTTATCAATAATGTGGAAACAGTGACCTGTGTTCCTCCAATCATTCTTAATGGGGCTGATTGGTATGCCAAATTAGGCTGTGAGAAAAATGGCGGCAACCGGTTGTTTTGTGTCAGTGGCCATGTGAATAAGCCGGGCATTTATGAATTGCCAAATGGAACGACCTTGCGTGAAATTATTTATGATCATGCCGGCGGTATCAGTGATGGCCGCAAATTAAAAGCAGTGATCCCTGGCGGTATTTCTGCGCCATTGTTATTACCAGACCAGCTGGATGTAAAAATGGATTTTGATTCTTTAAAAGCTGCAGGGACCATGGCTGGTTCCGGCGGTATTATTGTCATGGACGATACCACAGATATGGTGTGGGCAGCGATGGTGGCGGCCCGCTTTTTTGCCCATGAATCTTGCGGCCAATGCTCGCCGTGCCGTGAAGGTAGCGGATGGGTGTACCGTAACGTGAAAAGGATTTATAACGGAGAAGGCAATCAGGCGGATTTGATGAACCTTCCTGGAATTGTCAATAATATCGGCGGGAACACCATTTGTGCTTTTGGGGATGCGGTGTCCATGTCGATCGGCAGCTATGTATCCAGGTTTCGTCATGAATTTGAAGCTAAGATTAAGGTTAAAGAACCGATATGCCAAAATTAACGATTGATGGAAAAGAAATAGAAGTCCCGGCCGGGACAACGATTATCCAGGCAGCAGAACAATTGGGAATTAATATTCCCCGTTACTGTTATCATCCGGCGCTACCTGTTTCAGGAAATTGCCGTATTTGCATGGTGGAAGTTGAAAAGGCCCCCAAGTTGCAAATTGCCTGTTATACGCCCGTCGCTGATGGCATGGTTGTGAAGACCACCTCGCCTAAGGTTTTAGAAGTGCGTAAAACAGTTTTGGAATTCTTACTCGTCAACCATCCGGTGGATTGCCCGGTGTGTGATCAGGCAGGCGAGTGCAAACTGCAAGATTATTACATGGAGCACGGTAAGTACGACAGCCGCCTCGATGTGGTGAAGGTTAAAAAGACAAAGAAAGCTTTTTCCATCGGGCCGACCGTCATGCTCGACCAGGAACGCTGCATTTTATGTACCCGCTGCGTGCGTTTTACCAGCACGGTCACTAAGACCCACGAATTAGGGGTGTTTGACCGTGGGGACCATTCCCAATTGGATGTGTACCCAGGCAAGGAATTGGCCAATAAATATTCTGGAAACGTCGTCGATATTTGTCCGGTCGGGGCGTTGACAGACAAAGATTTTCGTTTTAAGTGCCGGGTATGGTATTTGGATAAGACCAATTCCGTTTGCCCGGGATGTAGCATGGGATGCAATATCATGGTGGAATGGGATAAATCCCGCCCCCATCACCAAAAGAAAGATCGGGCCATGCGTTTAAAGCCACGGTTAAATCCAGATGTGAATAATTACTGGATCTGTGATGCTGGCCGGTACAATTATAAATTTATCGACGAGAACAGGATTCATCACCCGCAATATCAAAATAAGCTTATTGATTGGGCGCAAGCAGTAGATGTTGTCGCGCGGGCAATTAAGCCGTTGCGTGATACCAACCGGTTAAACAAGGTTGCGGTTTTAGCTTCAGCACAATTGACCAATGAAGATTTGTTTGTGGTCCGTAAATTATTTAAGGATACCTTAAAAGGTGTGCAGGTAGATTTTAGGGTGCCTCAAAAAGACGGGGATAGCGACGACTTTTTAATTAAGGCAGACAAAAATCCAAACACCGCCGGAGCAGCAAGCATTGTCGAGCCACAGGCGAACACGCAAGACATTATTGAGCAGGCCAAGCGGGGAGAGATTGAAATTTTATATGTGTTTGGCCACGATCTGATTAGCTTATTTGGCAAGGACACCCTCAGCCAGATTGCAAAAAATGTTAAGCTGTTTGTCTATCAGGGCAGCAATATTAATGACACCTGTGGCTATGCCCATTTAATTTTGCCCAGTGCCGTGTACGCAGAAAAAGAAGGAACATTTACCAATTGCCAAGGCAGGGTGCAACGCATCCATGCCGCATTTAGCCCGCTGGCAGATGCAAAAGGGGATTGGGAAATACTTTCGTTATTAAGTGAACAATTAGGCAATAAAATTTCTTATAAAAAATCCGAAGAAGTTTTTAAAGACATCGCTACCAGTATTGGCGGGTTTGCAGAAATGTCCTATGCCAAAATCGGTGATGGCGGCATGATTTTAAAAAAATAATATGAGTGATATCCTAATTAAATTTTTATTAGCTTCAGGCACGATATTTATCATGTTTAATATCGCCGGGTTATTGACCTGGGTTGAGCGCAAGCAATCTGCGGTGATGCAAGACCGTATTGGGGCAAATCGTGCTTCTATTTTTGGTATGAAGGCCTTAGGTCTTTTCCATGCCATTGCCGACGTGCTTAAAATGCTGAGCAAGGAAGAATTTATCCCCAATGGAGCGAATAAATTCCTTTTTAATTTAGCTCCGTATCTATCTGTTGTTTTTGCCTTGGTTGGTTTTGTGGCGATTCCAATTGGTAATCAACTGATTGTCGGCGACCGGGTGATTGAACTGCAAGCTGCAAATATCAATGTCGCCCTTATTTTTATTTTTGCCATGATGTCCATGGGAATTTATGGGGTGGTGTTAGCCGGTTTTTCTTCGAATAATAATTATGCCTTTTTAGGTGGGATGCGCGGGGCTGCCCAGATGATTGCCTATGAAATCACCATGGGTGCGGCGATCATGGGCGTGATCATGGTTTTTAATACCCTTGATTTGCAAATGCTGGTGCGCGGGCAAGGCGAATATATGTTTGGCTGGCTTCCTAAATGGGGAGTATTTGTTCAGCCATTGGCGTTCATTTTATTTTTAACTGCAGCGACGGCAGAAACCAAGCGTACGCCATTCGATCTTCCGGAAGGTGAATCGGAAATCATCGGTTATTTCGTTGAGTATAGTGGGATGAAGTTTGGGATGTTCTTTTTAGCAGATTTGGTGGAAACAGTTTTAGTTGCAGCCTTGATGACCACCTTGTTTTTCGGAGGCTGGCAAATTCCGTATTTATTCCCGGATGGTTTTCACTTTCCGTGGGGTGGGCATATCGCGCTTTCGAATTTGCCTGTGGCCTTATTAGGGGTTTGTGCCTTTTTTATCAAATTAAGTTTCTTTATCTGGTTACTGATGGCCGTGCGCTGGACATTGCCACGGTTTAGGTATGACCAATTGATGCGCCTGGGTTGGCAGATTTTACTACCGGCATCCATTGTCAATATCATTGTCACTGCCATTGTTTTAATTATTTTAAGGTAAGGGGTTCATGGAAAACACAAGTGAAAAACGGCGTCCAGAATTAGAAAAGTATTTTGACGCGCAAGGACCATTTGCTGCTTTACGGGTAGCCCAGATGAAGCGTGCCTGGAAGCAGAAAAACCGCCGGGAATTAACCTGGTGGGAAAGCACCTATATCCCGACGGTGGTTAGCGGTATTTATTTAACTTCTATCCATTTCTTTCGTAATTTGACCCTGCATATTTTGCACGTGTTTGGTTTGTGCAAGGATAAAAGCGCTGCGGTGACCTACCAGTACCCGGAAAAGCCACGGCCGTTGGCTAAGCGTTTAAGGACCCGTCATCGTTTAATGAAGCGTGAAGATGGTTCCCCGCGTTGTGTGGCGTGTATGATGTGTGAAACCGTGTGCCCAGCCCGTTGCATTGAAATCACAGCAGGCGAGCATCCAGATCCCAATGTTGAGAAGTATCCTGTCAAATTCGTCCTCGATTTAGGCAAGTGCGTGTATTGTGGTTTTTGTGTGGAGGTGTGTCCGGAGGATGCCATCCGCATGGATACCGGCATTGTCGACACTGCCGAATATTCCCGCGAAAGCATGATTTACGACAAAGAACGTTTGATGAAGGATTAGGGACAGCGCCCTATTGACTTTATAAAATAAGTATGCAGAATTAGTTACAGAAGCATCCTATCGTCTCATCCCCGCCGCTTCTGATTAATAATTCCCCATTTTCACAGGAGTTTTATATGACGAAGCTAAAATTAAGCCCTTTTTATGGTCAGTTCTTTACTTCCATCAAGGAAAGAATTCGCAGATCTCAATATGATGCCTTTAAGGCAGTCAATAAAGAGTTACTCATGCTTTATTGGGATATTGGTCAAATGATTGTCGAACGGCAAAAGAAGTATGGTTGGGGAAAGGCTATTGTTGAAACTTTAGCGAAAGATTTACAAAAGGAGTTTCCAGGAATACAGGGTTTTTCTAGTCGTAATATCTGGTATATGCGGGATTTATTTCTTCTTTATGATGGCAATACAAAACTGCAACCATTGGTTGCAGAAATTAGTTGGACAAAACATTTGATTATCATGTCGCAGTGTAAGGATGATTTAGAACGTGAATTTTATATCCGCATGACCCGCAAATTTAGATGGACAAAGGATGTTCTTATTCATCAAATTGAAGCAAGGGCATATGAAAAAACTATGATCAATCAAACCAATTTTAATAAAGCTGTACCCGACAACATTCGTAATCAAGCAAAGTTAGCGGTAAAAGACGAATACACGTTTGATTTCTTGGAGTTGGGAGAAGAGCATAATGAGCGTGAGTTGGAATCCGCCATTATGCTTAAAATGGATCGCTTTTTACGTGAAATGGGTGGTGCCATAACCTTTGTCGGTAGTCAATATCGCCTTGAAGTGGGTGGGCAAGAATATTTTGTGGATATATTACTTTATCATCGTCATTTACGTTCTTTGATTGCTTTAGAATTGAAAACTAGTGCCTTTATACCGGAATACATGGGTAAGATGCAGTTTTATTTAACTACATTAGATCGACACACCAGGGCTCCGGGCGAAAATTCTCCGATAGGCATTATTGTTTGCAAAACTAAAAATAAAACGGTTGTTGAATATGCGCTTGCAGATGCTAAAAAACCTATTGGGGTGGCAACTTATAAAATGATCAACAAATTACCTAAAGATTTAAAGAACCAACTGCCAGCGCCAGAACAGATCGGAAGGTTACTGGAGGAGATTCTATGAAAAAGAAGCACATTGGCACACACTTTGATAATTTTCTTAAAGAAGAAGGAATGTTGGCAGAAATTACTGCAGCAGCGACTAAGCGGGTACGTACTTATAAAACCCATGAAACAATGAAGTCGTCGTATACGGCTAAAGAATGGACAAAGATTGAAAAGTTGGCTTCGAAAAAAGGCAAGACGTTCACAACTACCAAAAGCGCTAAAGATTATTTGAAGTCTGTTTAACTACGGCAGAGTACTCGCAAAAAACATCCCTTTAACTGCAGTCATTGCTGCATCAAGGAAAGGGCCTTGGATTAAGCCAATACCGACGATGCCCAGCATAGCCACACCAAGTAAGAATCGCATTGGCAAGGAGACGGCAATTAATGAAGGATTACGGGGAGAATCAACATAAAGGCGTTTAACAACCATCAAATAGTAATAGGTTGAAATCACAATATTGACAACCGCAATTAAAGCTAGCCACACAAAACCACTTTTCACAGTTGCCATCAGTAAGGTGAACTTACCAAAGAACCCAACCATCGGCGGAATACCAGCCAAAGAAACCAAGGCAAGTAACAAGGCTGCTGCTAAAATTCCAGAACGTTTCGAAAGCCCGTTGTAATCGTCTAAAGAATCGCTTTTGGTGGCAATGAAAAATAGCACAATCACCAGAAAGGCAGCTAAATTCGTAAATAAATATCCCACCAAATAAAAATTGATGGCGGAGGCGCCTAAAACAGAACCGGCAACTGCACCCATTAAGAGATACCCGGCATGCCCGATGCTTGAATACCCTAATAAACGTTTGATATTCGTCTGGAACATGGCAACCAAATTACCATAGCACATCGTCGCTGCTGAAAGGATGGCTAACAGCAGGTTCCATTCCAAGTGCCAGGGAGTAAATACGCCAAAGAATAAGCGCATCAGGAAAACAAAACCAGCAGCTTTAGACCCGACGGATAATAAAGCTGTGACCGGTGTAGGGGCACCTTGATAAACATCAGGAACCCACATATGAAAAGGCACCGCAGCAATTTTAAATCCAACACCGGCGAAAATGAGGATTAATGCCAATAAGCTCATGGGGCTCATCGGGTGAACGCCAACGAAGGATTGGATGGCCTCAAAGCGGGTGGAATGGGTTACCCCATACATCAAGCTGATCCCGTAAAGCAAGAACCCCGACGATAAAGCTCCTAAAATCAAATATTTCATCCCAGCTTCGATGGAAAGCTTATCTGTTTTAAGATAGGCGGTCATGACATACAGGGAAATGGTCAGGATTTCGATGGAAATGAACATTAATAAGAAATCTGCAGAAGAAGCAACCAGGCACATCCCTAGTAAGGCCAACCACAAGAGAAGATAGAATTGATTCTTCACAGAGATGTTTGAGGTAGCTGAGGAATCATCCTGAGGCTGTAAAGCCGAAGGATCTTTAAGGAGATCCCTCGCTTTACTCGGGATGATGGGCGGGGAAGTTCTTTCTAGCCCATCAAAGAATTGCTGGGTCATGGCGAAGACAAAAACCATGGCAATGAGGAAGAACCCTTTAAAAAACCAGGCTAGGGAATCAACAATGAACATGCCGCCGAAGGTGGCGCCTGTCAAATTGCGTTGGCTAAACCAAAAGATAATTAAACCAAACAGGGCAACGAAGCTTAAGATCCCAACCCAATCCCGTCGGACATCCTTGGCTAAAAACATATCCACCAGCACTAAACCAACGAGGGTAGTGGTGATGAGTACTTCCAACAAAATTAAATCCCAATGAATAATCGGAAACATAGCAATCTTTCTTCTTACCTTACGAGCGGTCTTTAGTTGAGATACTAGCAACCACTGATTTAGTTCCTGAATCAATATTCTTCATAATCAATGAAGGAAAACAACCCACCACCATCAAGATGGCCATTAATAAAACAAAAGGTAATTTTGCTAAAGGTGTTTGGGCATCTGTTAATTGGGGCAATCTGGAATTTAATGGCCCTTGAAATCCTAAACGAATCGCTTTAAGCATATAGATGGCAGTGATGACAATGCCTAAAACAGCCAAGACAGTGTGCCAGCGGTATAAATCCCAGCTTCCTAGCAAAACCAGCATTTCTGCGACGAAGTTAGCGAATCCTGGAACACCGGCAGAAGCTAAGGCCACCATGATAAAACAGGTGCCGATAAACGGCATCTTTTTGACTAAGCCGCCTAATTCATCTAAATTGCGTGTCTTGGTTTGGTCGGCAATGAATCCTGTTAAGGCAAAGGCGAGTGTAGCCATGATGCCGTGGGCAAACATTAAAAACACCACGCCATTTAAACCAATAATATTCATGCAGGCTAAACCTAATAAAATGTAGCCCATGTGGCTGCAGCTGGAATAGGCCAAGACATATTTTAAATCGCGCTGGGTCAAGGCAACCAGCCCGCAGAAAATAATATTGACCACAGCTAAGCCAGCGACGATGGGCATCCAGATGTGGGCAGCTTCGGGCATTAATTGGATGGCAAAACGGATGATGGCATACGCGCCTAATTTCTTTAATACACCCGCATGCATCATGCTGACGGCTGTTGGAGCCGCAGAATAACCCACTGGCGCCCAGGTGTGAAAAGGCCACATGGTCAGCGTAATACCAAACCCGACGACGATCAATGGGAAGATCCAGTATTGAACGTTTAAGGGGATGGGGTGATTAATTAAATGGTTTTGGATCTGTACCAAATCAAAGGTGCCAAGACCTGTGGCTAAATAAAGTCCGATTAACCCGATTAAGGCGATGGACGCACCTGCCGTTAAATACAAGGTCAATTTCATGGCGGCATATTCTCGACGGTCAGAGCCCCAAATGGCAATCATTAAAAATGTGGGGATGGCGGCAATTTCATGCAGGAAGTAGAAAAAGAAAATATCTAAAGAAAGAAAGGCGCCGTAGGTCCCAATGACCATGAGTAAAAGCAGGATGTAATATTCTTTGACCCGTTCTTTTATGGACGAAGAACACAATGACCCAGCAAAAGAACCAGCGCCCACTAAAAGGACCATTAAAGAATTAATGCCATCGACGCCCAAATGAAAAGAAATTCCCAAGGCAGGTACCCAGGGAAGTTTTTGCACGAATTGATAACCACCCAAGCTGTGGTTATAGGCTGCAACCACCCATAACGATAAAAGAAAGGGTAAAAGCAGGGCAATATTGGAAATCCGACGGATTAATACCGTGTTTTGTGCCGGGACAAAAAATAATAATGCCAAGCCAATCGTGGGCAGGGCCAAGATCCAGGTAAGAGGAGAAATTATCATAGTTTAATGACCATTATATAGAAAAGATAAATAGCACCTAAAATGAAAACCAGGGCATAAAATTGCACTAAACCATTTTGCAAATATCTTAGGACATTGCCGGTAGATTTGGCGGTACTGGTTGCCCCATGCACGCCGCAGCGTACGATAATTGTTTGTTCAAACCAGGATAATAACCGGGCAAATCCTTGCTGCACGTAGTCGACATACCAGCCATATACGGCGTCGAAATAATATTTATTCTTAAGTACAGGATAGATGGGCCCCAATTTTGTTACTAAAGGATCAGTGGCTGGGCGTGTGCCATAAAGCACATAAGAAACAGCCAAGCCTAATAAGGCGACGGCTGTTGAAACCAAGGCAACGCGCATATTTAATTGCGGATGCTCTTCCTGAGGATATAAGAAATGGGGAATGCCAATAAAACCACCGACGACAGAAAGAATAGCTAAGAATACTAGGGGCAAGGTCATAATAGCG
>CAZHGK010000003.1:52591-53369 GCA_964532095.1 uncultured Planctomycetales bacterium
ATTCATGCGCCGCATGACGATTGTTGCCATTTCCTTTAGATGTGGCCGCATCACCCCAAAAAGCCACAAAGAATAAACGGCCCATGTAAAAAGCAGTTAGAGTTGAGGTGATCGACGCCATGACATATAGCAGGCCATTGTGTTCAAACGCCAAGGCCAAAATTTCATCCTTACTCCAAAACCCGCTTAATGGGAAAATACCACACAAGGCCAAGGTCCCAATTAAAAAGGTTATCCCAGTCACGGGCATTTGTTTAAGAAGCCCGCGCATGTTCCAAATATTTTGTTCATGATGTAGCCCATAGATTACGCTACCTGCGCCCAAGAACAACAGCGCTTTGAAAAAAGCATGGGTGGTTAAGTGGTACATGCCTTGCATGGGGCCAGCTAAACCAAGCGCCATGACCATCAAACCTAATTGGCTTAAGGTAGAGTAGGCAAGAATTCTTTTAATATCATTTTCGACAATGGCCAAGGTCGCTGCCATAAGAGCGGTAATCCCACCAACATAGGCAATGACTGTTAAAGCTGCGGTCAAAGGTTCAAAGATAAAAAATGTCCGTGCGAGCAAATAAATACCTGCCGCCACCATGGTTGCTGCGTGGATTAAAGCGCTTACAGGTGTTGGGCCTTCCATGGCATCAGCCAACCATACGTGTAAAGGCACTTGGGCTGATTTCCCGACGACACCGCAGAATAAAAGCAAGGCAGCAATGGTCAAGGCATGGGGATTAATGTGGCCTACAGCACCGGCTAAATCGGTAAAATTAAAACTGCC
>CAZHGK010000003.1:53379-53622 GCA_964532095.1 uncultured Planctomycetales bacterium
CACAAGAAAATAATGCCGCATAGAAATCCGAAATCAGCCAAACGGTTAACCATGAAGGCTTTAACCCCGGCATCGGCAGCGGAAGGTTTTTCATACCAGAAGCCAATGAGCAAATAAGAGCTTAAGCCAACTAATTCCCAAAACATAAACAATTGAATAAAATTATTGGCCAGGACAATGCCTATCATAGAGAAGGCAAACAAACTTAAATAAGCAAAAAATCTTGGCATGCTGGTGTCATCG
>CAZHGK010000004.1:0-6107 GCA_964532095.1 uncultured Planctomycetales bacterium
TTGCCCGACGGTCAAAACCACGTCTGGCCTAGGAATACTACGCTCTTCATAACGGCTGGTGAACATATTTGCTGAAGCTTGGGGAACAACCGTATGTTGATAGCCATATGTAGGAATATTTGCCGCCACTTCTTTTAAAGCTATTAAACACATTTTCTCCCACGGATTAAATTCACATGTGTAGGTATAGCCTGTTAAAGCGTGATCTTTAAGAAATCTCCGCATTAAAAAATAATGATAGTATTGAAAAGGTTGAATCTTACTGCCCTGTTGCCAACATGCAGCTTTTAGTAATGGCGCAATATTATGTTTTTCCCAAGAAATATTTGCTGGCACATCAATGACATATGTCAATAAATCTACCGACGATCGAAGCACATCCTTCACCGATAAGAAATACTCAATAGGATAAATCCATCCCCTGCCATGCTGGGCCATTAACTTAACGGTGGGTTCTAAATTATCTAAAACATCTGCTAATATGACCAGCTTTTGCTGTTTGGCAATATATTCGGGCAATTGGCCAAAAAACGTGTCTGTATATTTTCCTTGTCTATCAAAGCTTTTAAAGGAAATAAATGTTTTAATAAGATAACAGGGGGTTGATGATTTAGAAATCTCATTTCCATATACACGACGGACTGTTTGCATTCGACCCACCGCACGAATAGCATGCTTAGCAATACGACCTAAGCGCTGGATATATTCCAAACAACCCTTCATATATGCGCGTGTGTTCTGCCCATGCCACTCGTATGCCCTATGATTTAAACGGCTATCATGTATCAATTGCTGATGTACAGCCCACGGCACGCCTACAAAAACCAATGTTTGATCCTTATACGTTTGAATGGCAGATAAAATGTCGACGTATTTTTGCAATAAAGCAGCGAGGGGACTGAAAAATCTATTCTTTGAAGAAATATCCGTGGCCCACCACAGACGGCTATGATTGGCCTGACTTAACTGACCAATGGCATCGACGTAACTTTGAAGAAACTGCTTACGTTCAGCATCAGAATACAAAAACAACGGATGATCCAGGTCTACACACCGATACGTGTGAATTGGATGCTTTTGGCTCCATATCTTAAAATCCCTAAACTGTTCAAATGCAATGATTCTTAGTCCCATGTTAGTGTCGACCAATCGTAATCACTTTATCTTTACCCCATTGATCCATATACCGCTGTGCTGCATTCTTTAATATCTGTTCACGGGGTAAGCCTTGCTTAAATCCTTCCATCAACCATCCTAAATATTCTCCCATTCGATGTGCAGCTTTCCCGTCACGAAAAGGATCAAATTCATGGATATGTGAAGACCAGTTGCCCAGCTGAGAATTAGCAATACGCTTATGCCCCTCCCATGCCCTCCAAAATTCTTCCCATGATCGAAATATAACCTTCCCTTCTCCCAAACGGTACATTGAACAATCTGGCCAACCTTCACGATCCAATAATACCGTCGGAACATTTGCCAATGCAGCCTCTAAACCAGCAGTTGCCGAACACATGTGAGCATGGATGGTGAGATCACTCGATAATGCTGCAATCGCTGGTGGGAAGGAACTTTGCAAACCCTGATCTTCATACAAATGGCATCGTCCTGTAGCCATCGCCTGCTCTAATAAAACAGCGACCGGTCCTAATCGTTGACGTAATGTTTTAGGTGTTTTGGGCTTTAAAACAAGCCCCAATTGAGAATCCTCTAAAACTCTTTCTAAAATAAATTGATAATTTTCCCGCATAAAGGCATGCCCAATATTCCAGCGGGCATCGGATCCAGAGTTCTCATCAAAAAAAGCAATAATGCGCTTTGCTCCTTTGGTCATTAATTGCTGACGTAATTGAGCCGCCGGCACTTTTAATAATTCAAAACGATGATCTCCGATATATCCGGTGATCACATAATATCCAATTCGTGAACCGGATTTTTCTTCCGTGCGAGCCATGTGTTGGCTAAATCCGAAATACACATCACAAAATGTTGCAGTTTCCGGACCACCTTCTGGTTCCATGGCTCTTTGATAAAGAGCGATGATTCCTCCATTTCGACGGATAGCATCTGCAATAATAATGTGCGAGGCATCGTACTTAAACCATGTTAAATAAATTTGAACATTAAACGTTTTAAATAATTGCGTATAATATTCACGGTATTGAGAAAAAATTCCTGCTAATTTCTTAAACCAGTGGTATTCAAATGCATATTCTGTTGGCAATTTTTTAACCATGCTTGGTGATGGCTTAAGCGGTGGACAAAACACAGGAATATTTCTATCTAGAATAGCCTCAGGATGAAGAGCAATTGGCGTGATTTCATATTTTCTTAACTGTTCTGCTTCACTGATCGTCAATGGCGCTGCTGTTAGGCTGGTCGTAATGAGAATATCTGAGCCTTTAAAAGAAGATTCTTGCCAAAACATAAAATTCGAATACAAACACTTATCTTCCAAATTTAATAAACCATAATATTCCATCGCTAATCGTGGATTAGATATGGGTTTATCCGACGGCAGGTCTTTAATAATTTTGGCCTGCTGCATTAAAGATTTGATATACCGGACCCAAAATGGATTAATCTTATCTTTCAGCCATTGCTTGGGATCCAAATGAATATGATTCATATCTCGCAGATCAATGCCCTGCTTTTTAAAGAAAAGCTTGATCACGGATGATCCAAAAGTACGGTGTATAAATAAAACATTTTTGATATTTGATAATTTTAAAACCGCTGCCTGCTGTCTGGACAATTCCACCACTAATAAAATTTGCCAGAGCATCAAGCGGCTATTGTCATTGAAAGAGACAACAGATTTCTTAAAGAAATCTTTTAATCCTTCCTCGGGATTGGCTGAGTCGCACGCATCTTTAAAGAATGAACTGTTAATAATTTCTTTTTGTATATTAAATAAATCATTATAGCGGATCGTCAACCGGGCAAAATTCCCTCGCTGATCATAAACATCCCTCAGACGGAATTTTAATATCTTCCAATCCACATGAAAAATATTGAAAATAAACGGTGCCACGGCAAGTACAACAGGATGCGCATTAATAATCCAGACTTGAAATTGACTTTGAGGCTGGGATCTTCTTTGGGCAATAAAATACGGGGTAAGATAAAATAACAATGCTGAAAAACTTAAACGTTCAACCGTAATACAGACCACGGTTAGCCCCTTCGTAATATGTGCATGGCAGCAACAGCTGCATCAGATAAAAATAAGCCATCCAGACTAAACGCCAAGAATTTAAATCCTTTTTTGATATATTGTTTAGCCAATTGAGGATTCGAAGGCACGCTATGAAAACCTGCAGGAATGGCATGACGCTTGGCTGCTTTTAAAACAGTATCGATCGCTGCTTTGACTTTTACATCATCAAACTTTCCAGGTTTGCCCATGGAACCGGATAAGTCATAAGGACCTATCATTAAAGCATCTATCCCTTTAACAGAAAGGATAGCATCGATATTATTAACTGCATCAATATGTTCAATTTGAACAATCACCATGCTTTGTGCAGCCAGCCATTTCTTGTAATCTTCAAATTGACGGCCATAACCTTGGGCTCGATATAAACCCACACCTCTTTTTCCCGTCGGTGGATACTTAACCGCATCTACAGCCTGTTGAGCCTGTAAGGCAGTGGAAATGTTTGCAACAATCACTCCGTAAGCTCCGGCATCCATCACCCGTTTTATCAAATTAGCATTAAGCTCACCCACGCGTACTAAAGGCACCATACCATTAGCTTCAATGGAAATAACCATAGGCAATAGTTGTGCCAAATCAATGGATGAATGCTCCATATCCACACACAGCCAATCAAAACCCGCTGGAGCCATCAATTCTGGAATTAATGGATGTGCCATGGTGACCCATGAACCAATGGTCAACTGGCCTTTTTTTAATTTGGTCTTAACAGGATTATTTCTTAACTTTTGGCTCATAGTATTGCGCTTGTTTGATATTTTGTTGTTGACGAAAAGCCATGGCAACTTCTGCCATATTAAAATCCTCTTCGTGATCAATATCAATGGTACTTAACCCTTTAATCACATAATACCCTGTTTTACCGTCTGCTCCATGATAGGCAAAACCATACTTGGCATGATTAGCCAAATATTTTTTTGTATCCCAGGCCATTAACACAGAGGCATAGGATTGCACAGGCACCATATTCTGGGATGATTTATGTTTTTCCATGGGAGTAAAATTAACCCCCTTGCCCTGATACACGCAGGCAATTTGATGATTGATCACAGAGACCAATGTATCATATTGGCCTTCGACCATGGTGCGAACAAAGTCTTTAATTTCATCAGGAGTAATAAGCGGGGATGTGGCCAAGAGTTGCACCACAATATCTGCTTTCACATTTTGAATAAAATCCAATGTCCATTCGTCATTAATGGCAGCAGCGGATGCTAAATAATCATTACGTTTATAAAACTGAACACCGTACTCCTCTGCCAATGGCCGCAAGATGTCTCCATCGGTATTTAAATGTATCTCATCAAATATGTCTGCCTGCTTGGCAGCAATAATCGGCCAAGCAATGAGAGGCTTACCATTAATGAGACGAAGATTTTTCTTAGGCACACGCTGGCTACCCATACGGGCCGGAATATACACCACAATCTTTTTCATCAATCAACTACCCTTCAATCATCTTTTTTAAATTCGCTAACTCATGCTTGTTAGATGGATGGCGTTCATAAATATCATAAACCATTTCCAATATACCTTGGCCCAGATCGTGGTAATAATTGGATACCAGCTTCTTGGCTACCTTTGGCTTAAATGAATACGGAGTTACAGTATAGTGATGAGTCGTATCATCCGGCACATATTCAATTTTAATTTCGTTCTTAAAAATTTCTTTAATCATGTCCAATAATTCACGTACTCGGATCGACTGTGTCCCTGCAATAATCACATGCTGGTTAACAAATTCGTCGGTTAAAATATCCGCCGAGCAGCGGGCTGCATCGAGGACATTGATATAATCCCGCACTTCTTCCCCATCTCCTTTACGAACAATACGTTTATCGTCGATTGCCGGATAATCTTATAAAAGAAATTCCCATCACCCGCGCGCAAACCATACAAAGAACCAAAACGTAAAATGGTAAATGGCAACTTGTAGATACGCTGATATTCTTCGATAATGGATTCACAGGCTTGTTTACTGCTGCGATAAAATGAAGCTAAATCACTATACACATACATGGTGCTAGCAAAAATAAAACGCTTCACACGGTGGTTCACACAGGCTTGGGCAATATGCGTATTACCTAAGATATTAACTGCTACTGTCTTAGTCGGATCATCCATGGCTTCCTGAATATCAGCCACCCCGGCAAAATTATAAACATAATCGTTACCGGCAATGGCCTTTGACACATCTTCAGCATTTAATATATCGCCAATCACCATACGTTGATTGGATGTCAAATAAGGGGATTTGACTCGATCAAAAATTGTCACCTGTGCGCCACGGGAGGCTAAGACATCTGCCACATGACTACCTAGAAATCCTGAACCACCAAAGATAATAATTTTCATGCACCCTCACTGGTTATTCTATTACATATACGATACCGTGCATGCCGCAGAGAGCGGCAGGCCTTATAAAGACCCTGCCTGGCTATCGAGAATATAGATCAATTCTCCGGCGGGTTTAACCCGGCCCGCAGGATATTTGCCTTCACCTGCTTTAATCTGATGTATTATACTGGCTTTATGACTACCCATCACAAAAAACATTACATGGCGAGCGGCATTAATCACAGGCAATGTCATGCTGATCCGACGATAATCAGGACGGATAACGGGCACAACCCATCGCCCGTTTACATCTAACGCAGCATCCCCAGGAAATAAGGAAGCGGTATGACCATCCTCGCCTATTCCCAGGAGTATTAAATCAAATACAGGATAGCCATTCTGTGTAACTAGAATATTTGATCGTAAAACATCCTCGTACTGACTGGCCATCTTAACTTCATCGCTATCATAACGAGCTAAACAATCTTTAATTCCAGGGGCACAATCTAACAGGCTTTCTTTAATCAACTTATAATTGCTTGCCGAATCT
>CAZHGK010000004.1:6117-22501 GCA_964532095.1 uncultured Planctomycetales bacterium
ACGTTCATCCACAGTATAAAGGCGCACATGCGACCATATGTCGCCATCCAGTGCCTGTGCCACATGCCGGTAGAGGCCTTGTGGTGTTGTCCCTCCGGAAAGGGCAATATGACAAATGCCCCGCTCACTAATTGCAGCCCTTATTATTTTCTGCCATAGCAATGCTGCTTCGCCAATCGCCTGCGTTGCTGTCGGAAAAATATGAGTCATTCCATTATTTCTTTAAATAATTAACGTTTCCTGGCAAAAACTTCATACATGGTATCTTGCTTTTTTTGTGTCCCCGTGGTTTGTACACGGACATCAAAATCTTGCCGCAAACCTTCAATCAAATCCTGAGACGAAGCATTGGCTAATGGATGAACCTCCATGAATAAATAATCAATCTTCGCCAAGAGCGTACGGTTCATATGTTGAAAAATCAAATGCTCACTGCCTTCGCAATCCATCTTTAATAATTTACAACGTTTAATATCATGCTCGCTAAAGATAGAATCCAGCGTCACTGTCTTAACCATATGCTTCTTATTTTTTTTATTACGCAAAAAGAAATTGGCAGACATTAAGGATCCTGTCGTCGGTGAATCTCCGATAAGAAATTCTGCCTCTCCATTTTCTGACGACACTGCTTTTGGATATACCTTCACATGCTCTTTAGACAGACCATTCGCACGGATATTATTAACAATACACGCAACATTCCCTTGGTCAGGCTCGTAAATCAAAACGCGAGTTCCAAATTTCTTAGCCACTGGAATAGCAAAAGAGCCGACATGCGCTCCAATATCAATAACCACATCATCCTTCTCCAGTTTGACGGAATCATTAAAAAGCTTCTGGTAATCATCAAAATAATTTCTATCTAGCCGTGCCGCAATACCCAAAAATCGCGTTGTCACAGGATGATAAATGACAACCCCATCAGCAAACACCGCTTTGTATTGCCAGCGTTTAAATAAATGATTGACTTTAAACTTACGAATTAAGATTTCAAGAATATCTAGCGTTAAACTTGAATAAATACAATATAAAGCCAACCAATTTTTTAAATAATCCCGACGATCATAAAAATACGCAAACTTGGATTTCTTTGAACAATTGGATTGGAGAATTGTAAATAATTTCTTAATCATTAGAATTATTCATTTCCAGAATAATCCGGCCCGTTTGACCTTGGCCTAATAAATCAAAAACATCATTCACTTGTTCTAACGGGAATCGATGCGTGATTAAACGATCTACAGGTAATTTTCCTTTAAGAAATAAACGGCCATAGTGTGGAATATCCTTATCAGGATTTGTTTCACCACCCCATGTCCCGACAATTTGTTTTCCTTTGATCAAATCAAATGGATGGATGGAAATTTTCTGATTATGTGATAAATTTCCGGCAATAACGCATGTCCCTGAATTCTTAATAACACCAAAAGCATTTTCCATAGCCTGCTGGGCACCAGAGGCATCGACGGAAAAATCACAACCACCATTCATTAATTTTGTCAGACGTTCCACAAGATTCGGACTATCGGCCCGTAATGTATGTGTAGCTCCCATCTGTTTTGCCATTGCTAATTTCTCATCACTGACATCCACAGCCACAATCGAAGAGCAGCCCTGTACCTTAGCTCCCATCACCACACACAAGCCAATCCCACCCGTCCCAAATACCGCAATGGAATGGCCTTGATGCGCATGCAAACGGTTACGCACAATACCGCATCCGGTTGCCACGGCACACCCTAACACAGCAGCAATTTCTCGAGGAACAGTGCGTGAAATTTTATTCACACGATTTTCAGACACAACGGCATAATCGCTAAATGTCGTTACAGCACCAGCATTGATTTTATGCTTACCCAATTTATACTGGCTATTTATCCCGTCAGCACCACGGCCTTTGATCCACGATAAACACACATAATCCCCTGCTTTGACCTTACGGACATCGCGGGCCACATCAATAACTTGGGCACTCGCCTCATGCCCTAATAAATGGGGCAAGAATTTATCCGGCCCTTTTAAAGCAATCATTTCATTGTATTGGGCCCGGCATACCCCACTAAAAAAAATCTTAACTAAAACCTGGCCATTTTTTAAAGAAGGGATTTCAATATCTTCAATTTCCAGCGGTTTATTGGATTCCCACAGAATGGCAGCGCGCGTCTTCATTAATAAGGTCCTTTAAAACTTTCTTTGGCAGCAACCGTGTATTCCTTAAGCTCTTTTTGAATGCCTAAAATTTGATACACGGCCTGCATAATCGTTTTCTGATTCGGATAAAATGCCTGTTCAAGTTCTTTAGATACCGGCAACGGACAAAACGGCCAGCCGATCCTCTGGATAGGTGCTTTTAAATCATAAAATCCTTTTTGTGCCACCATGGCAGCGACTTCCGACGACACCGAACAATTAAGCCAGCCTGGCTCACAACAAATCAATCGGCCCGTTTTAGCCACTGATGCTAAAATACCTTGCTCATCTAACGGTTGCACAGTGACGGGATCAATAACTTCAACAGATATCCCTTCTTGGGCGAGCACATCTGCGGCTAAAGAAGCCATATGCGCCATCACAGATGTGGCAACAATGGTCACATCCTTGCCTTCACGCACGCAGACTGCCTTTCCAAAATCAACTGTATACCAACCTTCTGGTACAATTTTCTTTTCTTCGTACAAGGCCCGATGCTCAATCATCACGACGGGAGATTGTGTTTCAAATGCTTTCAGCAAAACACCTTTCACCTGTACCGCATCCGAAGGACTTGCCACAATCAGGCCAGGAAAATGAGCTAAGATGGATTGTAAATTCTGAGAATGTGTGGGACCTTGGCCCCAGCCTTGTCCAACAATGCCACGGATAATCAAAGGCAACCGTGTCTGGCCATTGTATGTATATGCCCATTTAGCAGCATTGTTTAACATTTGATCCAACGCTAAAAACATAAAATCATTGCGGGCGTGCACCAATACAGGATGATAACCATTCAGAGCTGTGCCAATGGCAATCCCTGTTAAGGCCCCTTCAGCGGCGGGGACATCAAACACACGGCTGCTGCCAAATACCTTGGCAGCTTCCTGAGTAGTACCAAAAATACCTTTATAATCATCGACACCCAAACCAAAAATAAAAGCTTTGGGGTCGCGTTTTAACCCGAGGACTAATGCCTCGGCAATAGCTTGAGCATATGTAAGTATACGGTTTGACATTAATACACGTGTGTTGTTAATTCGCTGGCAAGTGGCCAGGGGTCGTTTAAAGCTTTTTGATATGCTGCCAGGGCGGTCTTTTTCCACACTGATGACATATCTTCAATATCTTTCTGTGACAGCATTTGTTCCTTGATCATCTGCTGGCTTAAACGGGCGATCGGACATTTGCTCATCCAGGCTTCTACCTCTGCCAATGAACGGTAACCATAATGATAATCTGTGAGTGGCCCCACATGCTCACGAATACGGTATGTTAAACATTCCACAAATTGTGGCTGTCCTGTAGCTCGAATATCAGCAATTAATTTTCCAAATGTTTTATGCAATAAAGGCGCATCATTGCCATCAATCTGATAAGAAGGAAATTCTTTAAAAGCAACACGTTCGGCAATGGCCGAAGGTGGTTGACGCACCCCTAACGGCGAATGGGTGGAATATAAATTATTTTCGCAGACAAATAAAACAGGAAGTTTTTTAGTAACAGCGAAATTGACACTTTCAGCAAAAACCCCTTCTTCGATGGCGGCATCACCAAAAACAGCCACGGCGATTTGAGAAGATTGGTCCATTTTAAATGACAAGGCTGCACCGACGGCAACTGGCATCATGGCCGCTAAAATCGGGGAGGCAAAAACACCAATATTTGCTTCTGTTAAATGCGCAGAGCCTGCCCTGCCTCCACATACCCCCGTGGATTTTCCACACAATTCCGCAAAAAAACCTTCCAAATCTCCACATTTGGCAAAATACAAGGCATGGCATCGATGCCCTGTAAAGATTTGATCATTACGATTTAAATGCATGGCCAAGGCAGCAGCGATGGCTTCCTGACCAATGGACAAATGGGTCGGTGTGCGCATCGCCTTATCCCGGTCATAAACTTCAACAATGGTTTCAGAGGCCATGCGGATTTTGAGCATCAAATCCAGAAGCGTTGTTAATGTGTTTTTATCAGACATAAAATTGCTTTAAAGAAATTAATTCAAGCATGCTTATTATATTTATTCATATCTAAAACACAAGATACAAGTCTAAATTGCCTCTATGCCGTTTTATTGCGTATCAACCAATACCAACACCCCAAAAAAACAATCAGACTTAATCCTAAACCTATCCAAAAACTATAAACATATAAGGAAGCAGGCTGATGATGAGCAATCGCCAGATTTACAATGGCAGGCTTATATTCATTAAACATGCCGCGGCTTGCCACCCAATCAAATTCATTTTGTGCGTAATGCATCCGCCAAAACCATAAATGCCTTGCTAAAAACAATGACAATAGAATTAACAGGCCTGTAAGAATTCTCTTATGCCACAAAGAATTCAGGCTACGCCAAAAACCATCCAAATTAATAGCGGCAATAATTGTAATTAATAACAGTGGGAAAATGATATATCTGGCTGGAAGCCCCTCGGCGTTTAACATGGGAATAAAATCAGGAATAATGATTTTACGGAATTTCCAAAAAGAAATGATGATAAATACATAAAAAGGAATATAAAACGCCTGCCAGTGTGTAAATTTCATCCACGGTTTGATTCGCCACAACGACATCAGTCCAAAAAATCCTAATAAAACCATTCCTACCACACTGATATAAATACTCCACTCCCACCAGCTCGCTGGACTAGACGCTGTATAGGAAGTATAAACCACTGTAAACGCCTTCACAAATTTTATAGGATTCGCATATCCCCAACTATTATGAAGATTAGCTGCTGGGCCTATCGTCATGGCGGTAGGCAATAACCGCACCGCGGATAACAGGCATGCACTGATTAATGCCGTTGCCATAAACGTCCACCGATGCCAATTGAATAATCCGAAGAATAACAAAAAGGTTACTGCTTGCACAAAGAAATGCAGCGATCCTTGAAATAGTATCGCTGCTAAAATAAAACCTAATATTAACCCCTGTCTGATTTGCTCTTTATGATTATTAAGAACAGATTCCGCATTTTTAAAAAGCATGTAAAAAAAGAACGGCAATAAATAATATCCTAATTGGCCGGGTCCGTAAGCCGTAACCTTGCCGACAAAATACCCATTAAAATGAAAAATAATAAATAATAACCACCACGCCCCTACACCTAAATTATAGCGACGCGCAATAAGCCACAATCCCCATGAACCAATCACAAACAATAAAAGATGATTAAAAATACAAAAAACCATAGGGTCCATCACCCACAAGGCTAAAATCTGAGGAGACATCGGCCATATCGGAGCACCTAGAAAGTTTTCTTTTACTAAAAAAATCTCACCCAAACGGGGAACAAAAAAAGGAATTTCACCCTGCTTTAATGCATCTTTAAGTAGTTGCGCATAGGCAACTTCCTTATACCAGTCATTCACATCAAAGGCCTTCAATTCCCACTTTACGGGGGCGTTGGCTGCATGGCTGGTAGTAAAATCTGTAGAGGCTGTTAATAAATAAAAATTCAGCCAGCACAAAATACCGATGATGATGGATATCACAAAATATTTTCTGGGCATTCGTCTTTTTCCTTGACCCTAACTATTTTGAGGATTCGATGGTCTTTATAAGTATGCTTGCCATAACATCATGCCCTCTTTTATTCAAATGCATATGGTCCTGGGAGTTAAAACCCGAAACCTCTTGTAAGGCTGTTTTAATCCGAATTAAATCCTTTTTAAAAATCTCTTCTAGAATATGATTGTATTCGCCCATTCGCTGTTCCCATCCCGGACAGCTTTTTTCAGTAGCTTCTCCTGCGCAAATTTCCATCCAATAAATCTTTGACTTAGGAAAAACCATTTTGAACTGGCGAAGTGTTTTGCGAAAACTGCTTTTAGAAACCCGGTAACCTTGCCGGAATTTAATTAAGCGCGGGTCATGGATATACTTTCTAATCCATTTATAAAAAGGTCCTGTTAAACGCTTAAATATCTCCTGTTGAAAATCTGTAAACACAATAGGTTGACAATCATTCAGCCCTGCCTGCACAATAATAATATCCGGCTCCCAATGAGTCAGGTACCCCATAGGTTGGTTTAAAAGCTTCACAATTTGCGTACCGCCGTAAGACAATTGCCAAACAACGGCGTTTGGAAAATATTTCCTTAGCAAATAAGGATATGTTTGCTCTAATTCCACAATTTCTGAGGCTGGAAAACTGCGTGGGTTTCCTGCAGAATCGGTTACGATCACAATTTTAAGAGGTTTATTCATCGACATGCACCATGACAGCTGCAACAATCATCTTAAAATTAACCAGGGTTGCTATTTCTTCTTCTTCAAAATGAATACCAAATTCTTCTTCTAAGGCCAAGATCAGATTAATATGCCTTAAGGAATCCCACGCTTCAATTTCATGAAGGGAGGCGTTGTCTGAAATTTCTGCCACAGGCACAGCAAACACCGCCGCCATCACCTTTTTTATCCTATCTTCCATTAATAATCTCCAAATAGTCTGATTTTTTGGGTAGATATTCATCCACCTTTAAAGAATAAAATCTTTCTTTCTCTTCTGCCTTGTCCAATACAAATGAACATCGCTCATAAAAATCCATGACCTGGGCATTTTTTGCCGTCTTCGCGTATTTAGCCTTAACCTGCTTGACTTTGTGTATTTTCAAATAATCCAACACATAATCCATAACTGAAAATTCAATATTCCTTCCGATCACACGGCAACTCATCAAAAATGTATCAATCTCTGCCTTACTATCCTGTGATATAAAAACAATGCACAAACCCACCAACCCGCTATCCCCAAATTTATCACTGACAGCAAAAGAAATAACTGCGGCATCTTCTCTTTCGATGAAACCCTTAATCTCTGTCTCTGTGTATCTATGGGTAGTTAAATTAAATTGATTCGTTTTCTGGGTAAGTTGTGCAAGCCGCGTAATATTAGTGGCGTCATCCACCTTGATCCCAATTTTCAGTTCCAAAGAAGCTAAGTATTCCTCCATACTGGCAAAATTTTTCTGCTCGCCCTCTCGTTGCTGCTGGTCCTTGTACATTTTGGTTTTCAATTGGTCTTCCTTTGTACCAAAGACGCCATAAAACAATCCTGCAGAATCACGCAGCAAGGCCGGATATTCCCATAAATCTTTGGGGACCTGCAATACCTCGACCTGGGGCAATTGTTGCCTTACCAATTCCGCTTCAAAAGGTGAATCTTCGACAAATACTAAGCTATCGAGTCCAATGTTAAGTTCCTCGGCAATTTCTTTTAAATTGGTCACCTTATCCTGCCAATTAACCCGTTTGATCACAATATGTTCTTCTTTAATCCTCATATCTGGGTGAGACTTAATGATATCATCAACCTCATCTGCATTATTTTTACTACATAAGCCGAGCAATACCCCCTGCTTATTCCAAGATAAGGCAATACTCTGAACTTCTGCAAAAATGGCACCTGTTTTAGAATCCACGGCCATATCAATGCCGTCTTTTTCATCCTCTCCCAGAATACCTTTCCATAAGGTGCCATCACAATCAAAAATGATGGCTTTTCTGGATTTACCATTGAGAGCATAAATATAAGGAGCAACATATTGCACGTACTCTTTTAAAAAAGTAACGGTATATAGCAGCCGTGAGGAATAAAAATACCTCATATCAACAGACGGTTTTATACCGACCCGTGTAATAACTTTCTCAACATTGATCAGTTGAACATTCCGCGGTTTTTTATCTTCCAAATACTTATTTAACCGGGCAGCCAAACATTCCAGCGGATTTCCCGATCCTTGCCTGCCAGAAAAAACAACGGATGAAAAGCGATTGAAAAAAACAATAGAGGTCTCTTTGGTATTATCGAAAATTAAATCTATTTCAGACGTGACTTTATTAAAAACAGCCTCAATAGAATCTTGATTAAGCAGTCCGATTTCATACTGGAGGCCATTGATAATATTGCACAGTTCCATAAAAATGACCAGGCAATCGGAATCCTTGTATTTGAGACTATCTTGTACGATGTTATCGTAATCTCCCAAAGAAACAACAGCCCGTATATTCTGTACCCTTAATGCGTATTCTAATATTTCATTGAGCTGAGACACAGTGATGTTAGATAAAATCCGGATATTATAGACAGAACCTTCCATGTCTTTAGACAACCGAAGGTTACCTTCTAAAATCTCACTATATTTTAGATCAGTTAATCTTGGATGAGACATCTTCCTTGCTTTCCATTGCCGTACGCTTAAGAATCCCCATCACAACATCCAAAGGATCTCTATTCTTCACAGGTACGAGACTTAATGTCTGCTCTGTTGCCAATCTCTCCAGGCGAGGGTAGGATACCGTAATACCAGGAAAATATTTATTTATGTATGCACAAATACTTTCACCTGCGGCTTTCGCAGCGGTATATTCGAACATATTGCCAGGCATCTCATTTAAAGCAGAAGATGACGGGTACAATACAAATTTAAGAGTATTCCGCGAAACAAGGCGTTCAAAAATACGCCAAAAGCCATAGACATAAACGTACGTGAAGCGCGAGTAGAGTTTGGTTGAGAACTTTTTCTTTACGCCATCAAATATAAAAGGGGTAGCAAAATAATACAGATGTGTGGGATTCCATTGCGCAGGTAAAACCTCAAGAATATCTTGGTCTGCACTCGCATCAAAATGACAGGTACGAAAAGACAATTGAAATGGGGTTAATGCCTGTTGAATATCTTCTGCCTCTTTTTTACCATGGAGATACGTTACAACTACTTCTGCCCCGCCTAAGGCCAAAGCTTTAGTTGCAATTGCGCCCAATCCTCGTGAACCTCCAATAATCAAAGCTTTCTGTCCTTTGAATTCTTCCACATTAACCTTGGCGCGTATTTCAGCAATCAAATCCCTCTGAGGCAAACTCGGCCGGATAAAAGATTTAATCTCCCCATGCGCAATGGAAGATTTTAGATTAATGCGTAAAAGATTGAACATACTATTATGATCTAGGACCGTATATTCTAAGGAATCGACATCCGACACTGTTTGTTCAAACTGACATTTCAATTCACTATAGATCGAGTACAGCCCTGGACACTGCATCCCTACCAATCTTGTTGTGGTAAGTATAAAAAATAATTGCTGTGCAGGCAATACTTTGCATACAGAAGGAAACCGTCTTTCAAGGATATTAAAATCTCCCGCTATCTCCATACGCCCAGAAAGTCCCAGCACATTCTTACTGTCTATTACATTTGGTTCTTTTTTGTTGAAGGTAGTCTGAATTCTTAAAGAGTGGGAAATTCCCTGCATGGAAGGAAGAAATTCTAGAGAAATATCAGCACATACACTTCCCTGGGAAGTGATTCTCATCTTTATAGAATTGTCTGTTTCAGTGAGAAAAGCAAGTTCACAAAATTCTTCAATCCCAACGGGCTTTTGGAAAACCACATGTAAAGATTTCAAAGAAACTGGATTAGCTTTGTTTAGAAAATATTCTTCTAATGCCCAAAGAACTAAATGGATCCCATGAACAACGGATTTACCGAAAACAAATTTTCTGGATTCCACAGCATCCATATGCATAGGATTAAAATCCCCAGAAATACGGGCAAATATCTCCTGATCCTCTTGTTTCCACATCCTGCTTAACATAGATAATCTTCGGCCATTAAGGTGGCCAATTCTTTATTAATGGTAAGAATTTCTGAGGTAGGGAATAATTTCTTCCCTACCTCCCTTTACTTATACTCTTAAAATAATCTAGGCCAAAGTCCCTATGGCAATAACACTGATATCAGCGACATCGGCAAGAGCACCAGAAGATACAATCCAAACTTCCAAACTGCCAGCGGCTTTATTCACAATGGCTGTATCAGAGCCACTGCTACTTATAGCATTTGAAGACGCAACAGCAGCATAGTTGGCATCTGTGAAAGCATTCTGCCAATCAATTTGCCATTTTCCTGTCCCCAAATCAGTAATACTACTAACATTATAACTGTTATTTATCGCTGGGGTTCCGGTCCCATTAAAATTAATCCATCCTTTAACAATACTGTCGCCTCCACCAAGCGTAGGATTTGTATTCATACATCCTCCTGTGTTTGAGCTTGATTTCATTATCAAGTAGATTTTTATAATAACAGAATATTAAAAATTACTGAATAAATCTCGATGAAGGAATACCTCACTACAAATTAGCTATTTGAATTAATGAGATTGGTAAAATTGTGATACAAAATCAATTCTTTATCCGCAGCACTTAATCCAGACTCATCAATCCATTGTTTTAATTGCAGAGAAAAACTAGCCTCCCCATATGGATCGTCAGTGCCAAATATGCAATGCTTAGCACCTAGAAAGTTAATCGCATCGGTAACAATGCTTTGATCCACATGATGGCCGGCAAAATCCACATAATGCACAGCAGACTGTTTTATAGCTGGCCATACATCCTGATAAAATGGCTTTGCCGCATGCGCGATGACTAATTTTAATTTTGGAAAATCTAAACAAAATTGACGCACATCTGCCAGACGATCAAAGCCCAGATGAACTAATAGGGGCTTGTTTTGCTCCATCATAATCTTTGCCACAGGATAAAGCTGTTTAATACCATATCGATGCCAAAACGGATGAACCTTAACTCCTATCATCCCGGGTTTGGCAATCCAGCGCGTTAAATCTTGGCTCCAATTTGCCTTCTTGGGATTAATCCATACCCACCCCATCAAACGGTCCGGATGTGCCGTCACAATATTGGCAACAGCTTCATTATCTGGTTCTGTGCATATTCTAAATAAAGATGGTTTACCTAATACCGAACGAAACCATGGATTCCATTGCCCGGGTACGGTGTGAAAACCATTATCCATCATCCGCAACAATGGATGAAATATGGAATAACGCATCAACTTGCGTTGAATACCCATAGCAAAATCGGATTTCTTATACATCGCCGGAATGGTGACCGGTGCAATTAACACGGTTTTGTTAATGCCGTTGGCATTCATGCGTTCAATTAATTGTGGAGCAGTTAATAACGCAGGTTCAAAATGGGCATGCGCATCAATAATCATGAAGATCCCTTTGATAATTTAATAAGCATTCTATTTAAAATCCCTGGAAACCAGTATTTTAAATGACGTGTGGCACGTGCACGCCAACTTAAAATAACCTCACTACGTCGATGATACGAAGCCATGACAATATGCTGGGCAACAACATTTGCATCCAAACTTGCCCCTTTGGTAAATGTTTCTTTAATAGGGCCATAAATTTTTAAGGATGACGCAAAATTGGATTTTACCAGGCCTGGTGAAAAAGAAATCACATCAATGCCCTGTCCTGCCGTTTCAAGTCTTAAGCTTTCTGTTAAGGCATTTAAAGCAAACTTACTCACACAATACGGCGACACCCCAGGCAAACCCTGGCTGCCTACACCTGATGTAATATTGATGATTTGCCCACCGGTATTTTTCATCTGAGGCAATACCGTTTGAATCAAAACCAATGGAACAGCAAAATTAACCTTAAGCCCTTCCTCATACGCTTTAAGCGGAACATGTTCAATAAAGCCTAAAACACCTAATCCTGCACTATTAACCAAAATATCAATGGGCTGTTTAAAATACGCTTGGATTTCATTTAGAAGTGCGGGGATTTGTTCCGTATGTGTTAGATCAAATATAAAATCTTTAGCCTGGCCATTTTGTTTTTGAATATCGCCTACAACTTCTTTTAAACGTGATTCATGACGGCCAATCAAGGCCACATGCGCACCACGACGGGCAAAAGCCTTAGCCACACTGGCACCTATTCCTGATGAAGCTCCGGTCACAATCACTAACTTATTTGTACAATCAAAATAATTCACGTTTATCCTGTCTGCGATAAATTGTATAAGTTCTTAAGAAATAGTGCTCCCTGTGCCAATTTCTGGCTCTTGGGGGCACATTGATATTGGCCTTTGTCTTCAATCAACCATCCATTGGTGACCATTAAATCCAAACGGTGTTTAAACATATGCTCCTGGGGATAAATCACCTCTAATTCTTTAAATGTCATCTGGCCACTGGCTGTATTTGCTAATTCTCCCAGCACACGCACAGACACAGAACGATCAATCCCCACATACCAATGCAGGTACAACATAATGAGCATAAGATATACAGAAAGAACAGTAATCAGAGTACCAATGGATGGAATACCATTTAAAAAGGAATGAATCAATCCCCCAATCACAAAAGCTACGACGGACAATGTGATTATTTTTCCTACTCCACGATTCTTGGAAAGTTCAAAATGCCAAACACAGACATGGAGCACAATAAAAACCACCAGTACCATTGTTAATAATAAGGCCACGTCCATATTAACCACCCTTGCCCATCTTTAGAAATCCTTTAAACCCATTGCCAATATGCCCTAATGTTTTTGCCAGCGGTGTTTTTAAAGTAATCTTGGTGTCGTCGGCATTAATAAGGCCAAGGCTGGTCAATGTTTCAAGGCGTTTGGCAAACATCCACTGCACTCCCCGTCCGCCATACCCATCTTTAATTTGCTGCAATGTCATGCGGCCATGGCGATCAATATCCACCATGATTCGTAATGAAAAACCGCGGCACACCATGGAGAAAAGTTCCATATATCCTAAAAGAAAGAACACCTGCATCGCACAAGAGGTGATCACTACAAAAACGGTAATACTCGTCCATCCAGCAAGCCAACCAAAACACAACCAGCACATGGCCACATAACAACAAAATGTTTCTGTTAATAATATCGGTGATTTCACATTGGATTGTAGACGCAACAAGATAATATGCATGACAGGCAAAAGCACAGAAAGCACAGAGCTTAAAATAAACGCCAAGAGAATATGTTCGCTAAAAAGGTCCATGATCTTAACCAGAGGCACTAAATAGACGACGGTATAATTCAGATGAAAAAAGGGTTTGTGGATCTAAACGCTGTTTGATTTGTTCAAAAGTTCGCCACTGCGGGTACATCTGGCGAAAATAATTGCGTGTTAACATTTCATCCTTGGCTAAATATATCTTCCCCTCATATTGAGCAACCTTGGCAAATAATTCATCCGCAAATAACTGCACATCCTCACGCCGCCGGCCTCGTAATTGAATGTCAATCCCTATCGTATAACCATTGCCCTGATACGAAAGCATAAAATCATCCTGGGCATGGGGCTTGATGGCGCACAACAGTGATTGGGCTTTATGACGTTGGCATAATCTTAAAATATCTTCCAGCCAGGCCGCATCACACTCTGGGGAATCTGGAATGACAGGCTGAAATTCTAAAAATCCCTGGGGGTGATATACATAATTAAGATCAGGAATTTGATTATGCATAAAATTAAATTCCGTAAATAACTTGCGGGCCATTGTGCGACCGGAAATTTTCGCTTTAAAATACATCACCCGATTAAGCCAACAAATACCCCAAGGCATAAATAAAGGCCGTAAAATTGTCCACGTTAATTTCGATGGAAAAATACCAAATACCTTCGTCGACAAAGTTAATGATTTCTTCAGCCGCTGGGGATCTACAAGCGTTGAATCATTAGCCCAACGCGCCCTGACCACATATCCCCGTCCTATGGCTTGGCCTTTTGCAAAAGCATCTACCCAGGCAATGATAAAATCATACTTATCCTGGCTTTCTTCCATAATGCGCATAGATTCCGCAATATTTTCTGTCGGAATGACTTCTTCATCCACATAGGCAGAAGGTATACGCAATAGCTGCAGTTTAACCTCTTGAATAATTCCCAATAATCCCATTCCACCTATAGTGGCCTTGAATATATCCCCATGAACCGCAGATGAAACTGTTAACAAATCTCCCGCACTGGTCAAGAATTTTATTTCCAGGACGCATGAACCAAAATTCCCATTCTTCCAGGAATCCTTGCCATGAATATTATTGGCAATTGCCCCTGCCACAGTCACATTCATGCCTCCTGGACAAGAAGGTAAATACCAGGACGTAGGTAAGGTTAGTTTAAAGATTTCTGCCAAGCGAACACCTGCCTGGGCAATAAGAATACCTGTTTGAGGATCCCAATGGATAATAGAATCCATACGGGATGTATTTACAATAATTTGTTGGTCATTGAGGATCATATCCCCATAAGAATAACCCTGTCCCCGAGGACAAATAGTAAGACCATGATTTTTTGCGTGGATCATTACGTCAAGGCATTCTTGAGTGTTGCGAGGATTGGCAACGAGCGAACGGGTGCTACGGGTCAAGGCATAGGCGCTTACCTTTTCCCATTTTAACAAGGGAGATTGATTTACACTTGTCTCAATCAATGCGGGTAACCCCAGGTTTTAATAATTGAAAAACTTTGTATTCCAAGCGCCGCCAGAAAATATGAAAAAGACTGTTCGATACTGAAAAAATATTACTTAAAGCAAATGCTTTTGAAAACCCCCATTGGCGATCGGTATTAGAGACTTCTACTTGCGTATACGTTGCCCCTTCATGCAAAAGACGGCAGACTAATTCTGCCTGATACCCATAACCCATGGTTTCTGCCCGCCAAAAGCGCACATTATCCGTTAAATGCATAACCGGACCATTATAATAATTAATTTTATGACCACTTAATATATTGACTAAAAACGTAAACACGCGAGAAATGCGACAACGTGACGCCGTGCGCTTGTCATTACTGCCAAAATAAGGGATCACCATGTCATATTGGCCATGATGATTAATGATGGCCTTAATTGCTTCTTGAGGTTCTACATTGTCCCCATTGATAAGCATATAATATTTGCCTCGGGCCAAGAAACTGCCACGAAAATAATTAAACCCAAGCCCCCGGTTTTGGGCATTACGGACAAACCTGATAGATACCTTTGAATTCTCCTTTATCAAACGCTCAACAACTCCTTTTGTATCGTCGGATGAAGCATCGTCACAGATAAGAATTTCATAAGTTAGCGTCGTCGCTTGGGCCGCTGCCACAATCGTATTGACAGTGGCTTCAATATTACGCTCTTCATTATAACAAGGTACAAAAAAAGTTAGATCAAGCAGCGTTTGTTCCATAGGTCATTATTTCGAGGATAAGAATTTCTTGATTAATTGGCTGACATGCTTAATATCATCACTGTTTAAACCATGATGAATAGGTAAACTCAAAATCATCTGTGACTGACGCTCACATTCTGGAAAATCCCCAGGTTTAAAACCATAACTGGCAAAACATTCTTGTAAATGGATAGGAATAAGATAATGAATGGCCGTTGTCACTCCTTCTTTTTGTAAGTAATCCTTTAATGCATCCCGATGAGGTGTACGAATAATAAATGTGTGGTACACACTCTTTTCTGAAGGATTTTCTACAGGCAGCGTGATTAAGCCTTTGAGTTCTTGGGCATAAATAGCGGCATTCGCACGACGCTGTTCATTCCAGCTATCTAAATATTTCATTTTCACATTTAAAATTGCTGCCTGCATGGCATCCAAACGGCTGTTATATCCAAAAATAGGCGCAACACCACGTTCTCTCTGGCCAATATTTCTTAACTGACATAATTGTTCATATAAATATTTATCATTAGTAACGACAACTCCTCCGTCGCCACAGGCACTCAATGTTTTTAATGGATGTAAACTGAAACATCCCGCGTCACCAATACTACCAACTTTCTTTCCCTCATATTCAGCCCCAATCGCCTGGGCAGCATCTTCAATCACACGGAAATTATGACGTTTGGCCAGTTGCATAATCGGGCCCATGGCTGCTGGCTTACCTGTTAAATGCACGGAAATAATGGCTTTGGTGCGTTTGGTAATCCTGGATTCAATAAGACCAGGATTAATATTCATATCTGGCCCTACATCCACAAATACAGGTTTAGCTCCTAAAGCCACAATCGTTGTCGCTGAAGCTAAGAATGAATTACGAGCAGTAATAACCTCACCCCCTGGGCCAATCCCATACGCCTTCATACTCAAGAATAATGCATCTGTCCCTGAATTTACACCAACGGCATATTTAGTTCCCGCGTATTGACTAATCGCTTGTTCAAACTTCCCTACCTCTTTTCCGAGAATAAATTCCCCATGATCAATCACACGGCTAATTGCCTCAAGTAATTCTGCTTTTAAAGGCACATGGTGTTCTTTAACACTAATAACGGAAATTGGGCGTATAGTTTTAGCGGTTTTCATAGAATTTCTTTACAGTCTCAATCACGTAAT
>CAZHGK010000004.1:22518-30076 GCA_964532095.1 uncultured Planctomycetales bacterium
GGACGGAAATGTAATCACACTGGCGCAATCCCGTTCTGTTTTAGGAAAATCACCGGGACGGCACCCTAAATGTTTGCAACAATCCTGATATGGCAATGGAATGGGATAATGCACCTTGGTTTCAATGCCCTGGCTTTGACAAAACTTATTTAACTCATCTCTTTTATCAGCACGCACCATATACAGATGAAAGACATGGCGGATGTCTTTGGAACGACGAGGAATATTAATGCCGGAAATCTTACTAAAAGCTTGATCAAAACGATGCGCATTGGCAATACGCTTATCTGTCACTTGTGTCACATCCCCTAACATCCTTAAGGCAATCACAGCTTGTAATGTATCTAAGCGGCTGTTGTATCCAAAAATCTCTATTTCATCGCGATTGCGCAATCCATGATTGCGTAATAATCGAAGTGTACGATTCACTTCAGAAGAATTAGTTGTAATCATCCCTCCATCGGACCATACATTTAAATTCTTTAATGGATGAAAGCTGAATGTGCCGGTTAACCCAAAAGAACCCGCCTTTTGGCCTTTAATGGCTGCATCAATGGCACAGCAGGAATCTTCTATCACCAGCAGGCGATGCTTCTTGGCAATGGCATTCACCGTTGCCATATCTGGGGCATTGCCGGTAAACCAGACAGGAATAATAGCTTTGGTCTTTTTAGTAATGGCCTTCTCAATGAGATTCACATCAATGGTAAATTCATCATTCACATCCACAAATATCGGTGTCGCACCCGCTGCCACAATGGCACCTGCCGTGGCAATAAATGTTTCAGCACATGTAATCACTTCATCGCCTGCCCCAATTCCTGCAGCTTTTAAGGACAGCGTTAGAGCGTCTGTCCCGGAATTGACACCAATGGCATACTTAACACCGATGAGTTTGGCGAATTTCTCTTCAAACTCTTCAAGTTTCTTCCCTAGGGTAAAATCTCCCGTACGAATAAATTCCTTCACATCCTCTAAAATTCCCATTGTATAGGAAATATTAGGATCCTCCTGGTCGCCAGGCACATGGAATTGACGAGACAAATAAGAAAATTCTACCTTCATCACATTAACCCTTATGGAGTAAACCAGAAATAATCGCCTGTATAACCCGCTTCGGCAAAAAGCTTTTGCCAATCATCAGCATGCAAAATAGTTTCAGCAGTCAAATTCCATTGATACATGCGTTTACGTTCATCCTCATCTTTATAGGCATCAACGACAACAAAAGAATTTCCTCGAGAAACACGTTGAATTTCTGATAATGCTTGAATACATTCATTGCGCACTAAATTGTGTACGGTATTAATTGCGATGACCAAATCAAAGGACTTATCTGCATATGGTAGTTTTTTGCAATTACCCACGGTAAGCATGGGCTTTACATCTGGCATGGAATTCTCAATCGCATAAGAGGAAATGTCTAAACCTGCGACTTGGCATTGGGGCATGACCAATTTAAAGTCGTGCAGCATAAAACCTTTGCCGCAACCCACATCCAAAATAGAGGCATTGTCTTTTAAATGATAGTGTTCCTGGAATCTTTTGACAATGGCGACCCATCGACCATCGTATTTATAACCGCCGTAACCTTGATCGCGATGGCCATCAAAAAACTCTTTGCCAAATTGTTTGGCAATCTTACGATTCTCGTCGCTAACCTGAGCACGGTGTTCCAAATTGCGTTTCGCACGTGGATAAATGTCTAATAAATTAACTTCGGCCATAATCCTCCAATAATTGATGGTAGGCGCGAGTAACGCCTTTTTCTAATGAAGTAAACGAAAACTGCTTAAAATTCTTCTTTAACAACTGATTGTCAAAATTCTCATCATGAGCTGGAGCAACACGGGTCAAATTCTCCAACTGCACAGAAGACTTGCTGGCTTTGATAATACTGTCTACTGCTGCCTGATAGCTTCTACTTTGATCCGCTACAAAATTAAACGTTCCTGTTCGGGTTTTTTTGAAAATTATTAACAAAAACCTTACCACATCCTCAACAAAAACAAAAGCGCGTTTTTCACATCCATCACCGAATATAGCGACTTTCTTATGCTTAACAGCACTTCGTACAAAATACGAAGGCCCATATTTAGCTTTTAAATCATATGCCCCATAAACCCTTGGCATACGCAGAATCAGTGCTGGAATTCCACGAAGTTTACACAGCTGGCTAAACACAACTTCACCATTAAATTTAGCCAATGTATAAAAACTATCAGGCACTGGGGGGGTGTTTTCAGTGACCACTCCCTTTTTAAGCATAGGTCCAAAAACAGAAACCGTACTTAAATACACAAATTGCTTCACATTCTTTTCATCCAAGGCCTGGGCCACATGGGTAATCATGGCCATATTATCCTTAAAGGCAGAAAAATCATCCCGCTCTTCCCGGGTAATGGCCGCAATAAAAACAACCGTGGCATTCTTATCAAAAAGCCTGGTTAACTTCTTTACCGACGATGGTTTTGTTAAGTCCGCCTGGGCTGACGAAACACCCATGACACGACTTCCAAGTTTGGCTTTAAGGAATTGGTAGCAAACAGAGCCTACAAAACCTGTATGCCCAATTAATATAATTTTACCTGATGACTGTAATTTCATTATGGGACGTATTTATATTCCAAAGGGGTTTTGATTAATTGATCATAATTCTTTAAGGCCCAATCCATGGTTTGCTTTAAACCGCAATCGATGGTGATCTTTGGTTTCCATTTGAGGTTTTGACGTGCCTTTGTTGAATCAATCACATACATGGCATCCTGGCCAGGCCTGTCTTCTACCACATCCACACATGTATTAAAATCATAGCCTGACATACGGCACAGGCGTTCAACTAAATCACGAATAGAAATACTTTCATCCGGTGAGAAATGAAAAACTTCACCCGGGCGATGCGCATGCATGGCTGCCCAAACACCTTCACACACATCCTGGATATGAATATAGGATTTAACAGCCTTACCTCCACCTTGCAGCTGAATCTTTTTTCCCATCTTAAGATACAAGACAGTGCGTGGGATAATGCGATACAGCTGTTGATGCGGCCCATACACATTTGTCGAACGAATAAACATAGCCGGAAAATTGTACTGCCTGGCTAATGTTTGAACAAATAAATCCCCTGAAGCTTTGGAAGCCGCATACGGGGATGTGGGATTAATCGGGCAATCCTCTTTCACATTTTGACATGCCCCATATACCTCAGGAGTTGAAATGTGCACATACGATTTTATGTACGCACGATCTTTAAGCGCATTAGTCAACTGCACCACAGCCATTGCATTGGTTTGATACCATTGGGCGGGGTATTTCCAACTCGTTCCCACCTCACCCTGGGCAGCCAGATTAATGATATAGGCAGGTTGATATTGATCAAGAACATCTAAAATGGCTGCCATATCTCGATTAACATCTAAAGGAAAAAATTGAAAACGATCATGCTTCCACTGACGATAAGGTAAAAATAAGGGGTCATGCTCCTTTAAACGGCTAATGCCAATTACCTTGGCATCAGGAGAACTTTTTAATAATGTATCTACCATCCAACTGCCAGAAAAAGAATTGCTCGCAATAACGGCGTATGTCATTTTATACCTTGGCTGTATGGGATAATTTTAATAATTGCTGAACTTGCTGGGCAATGGTCACAGCATTGGGATAAAAACGTTTTTCCAATTCTGCAGAAGTCGGTGCTGGACAGAATGGTGAAGTGAATCGTTTGATAGGAGCCTGAAGAATCCCGCTTAATTGATCATACACCTGGGCACTGATCTCGGCGCTGATTCCGCAAAAAGACCACGATGTATCCACAATCAGCAATCGTTTTGTTTTACGCACAGATGTCAAAATAGTATCGATATCCAACGGGTTAATGGATACCAGATCAATTAATTCGGCAGATATTCCAGAATTCGATAGCGCCTGGCATGCTTGCTTCGCTTCAGGGACCAAATACGAAACAGCAACAACAGTCACATCTTGCCCTTCATTGACCACAATGGATTTACCAAAGGAACACAGATATGGATCTTTGGGGACCATCATCGAACCAGAGTACAATGGCCGGCCTTCAAAAATAACAGATGGATCATTGCTAAAAATACTATTTAAAAGTATCCCCTTCGCCGTATACGCATCTGTCGGAGCAGTCACTCGCAATCCAGGAAAATGGGCAAATGTGCTATGCAAACTTTGGGAATGCTGCGGCCCTTGGCCCCAACCCTTACCGATAATCAGGCGCACGGTTACAGGCACTGGCGTCTTTGCAGAAAACATATAGTGGTATTTGGAGGCATGGTTAATGATTTGGTCCATGATTAGAAAACCAAAATCCGCACGCTGCAAAACCAGGATCGGCCTTAACCCTTTAAGTGCCGCCCCGACGCAAAGGCCAGCAACTGCACTTTCAGCAATTGGCATTTCAATCACACGTTCACGCCCAAATTTCTGCAACAAGCCTTCGGTGCTTCCAAAAATCTGCCCTTTGTCCATAATGCCTTGACCAATAATAATCACATTGGGATCAAGTTCCATGGCCTGATTGGTAGCTTCCGCTAATGCTTGTGCGTATGTACGTAAATGTTCTTCCATAGAAACCTTAAAAAGGATTAATGAGTTTAGATGGCTCGACAGCGCTTAACTGTACTTTTGCCAAATTACCTTTGGGTAAAACAGATGTTACACCAGAAGCAAAAACGTAATCTTCCAAGGGCCGGTCAGAGACGGTATATGCTGCCTCTGCAGCTTTATATGCCAATTCAATGCGCTGACGTGTTTGCTGATGCAATTCTTGAAGTTGAGCAAGACTTAATGATTTATCTTCTAACAATGGCCTCGCGAATTTACTTAAGGAACAAAAATCCTGTTCGCCATGCAACGGGTCTTTCCACCAACCTTCGAGCGACCCTTGCACATCATGGCCCACATGCCCTGACCAACGCACCACCTTGTATTCAATAAATACAGGGCCTTGGCCACTTCGCGCATATTCATATGCTGCCTGAGCGGTTTTAATTAAGCCCTCAATATCATTTTCTTTCACAAGAAAACTTTTAATGCCTAGTGATTCAAAACGCTTATGCAATTCCGACGAGGATTGACGCACCTCTATTGGTGTAGCAATTGCCAATCCATTATTTTCACAGACAAATATCATCGGTAAATGGTGCAAGCAGGCAAAATTTACTGTTTCATAATAAACGCCTTCTTCTAAGGCCGCATCTCCGGTGAATGCCACAGCTACCTGGCTTTGCTTTTGATGTTTAAATGATAAGGCAGCGCCCGCAGCAATAGGTACCCCACCAGCTACAATTGCCGATGAACCCATGAAATGATTTGGCCCATCAATTAAATGCATAGACCCACCTAAACCACCCGAACATCCATGTTCACTCCCTAATAATTCTGCAAACATGGCTGTTAAATTTCCACCCTTGGCTAAATAATGGCCATGTGAGCGGTATGTTCCTACAAAGGCATCTTCTTTTTGGGCCAATGTGCCAAACACCGCAGGCACAGCTTCCTGGCCAATGCATAAATGCGTCGGGCAACGCATTTTCTGTTCTGGATAACGTTCGCCAATGTATTGCTCTACCATTCGTATTTCGATGGCGCATTTAAGCATTCTCAAACGTGTGGCTTTTAATGATTCGCTCATACCGTTATTTCAATTCAATAGCTTGCATGGTTTTAATGTTAAAATAGGCGCGGTTATTTAACGAATCCTGAATCTTTCCCGCTTTAAAGGCAACGCACAAATCGCGCACCGCATCTTCAATGGTATGTTGCACCTCAAAGCCTAATTCCTTCTTGATTTTAGCTGAAGAAATATGATACGAACGGTTATCATCCGTGGGGGAAGTCACAATATCGATATCACTAAGATTTAATTGCTTGCTGACTACATCCTTGACAATGTTGGCAATTTCCTGCATTTTTAAATTCTGATAACCGGCATTAAAAATTTTTCCATCGATTTTAGCATCCGGATATTCCAAGCACTTCACATACAAATCTGTCATATCTTCAATATGAATATTGGGACGACGCTGTTGGCCACCAAACACCGTAATGCGCTTTTTGTTCACTGCATGATTGGTTAAAATATTGACCGATAAGTCCAGACGTAAACGTGGCGAATAACCGCAGACGGTTGCCGGGCGCAAAATCAATACCACAAATCCATTACCGCGTTTCTTGAGCAGATATTCTTCGCCCAATGCCTTGTATTTGGAATAATCTGTTAACGGCTCCAGTGGCAAATCTTCCGTCACATTTTCTTCTTCTTTGACACCATACACGCTGGAACTGGATGCATAAATAAAGCGCTTAACCCCACTGGCCTTGGACATATCCACCAACTGCACCAAAGCATCGTAATTAATGGATTTTCCTAATTCAGGATTTAACTCATAGCTTGGATCATTGGAGATACATGCTAAATGAATCACCGTATCAACACCCTCCAAGGCTTTTTGCAATAATTGCTTATCGCGCATATCCCCTTTAATTTCTTTCAAATTGGGATTATTTTTGGAAGAAGATAAAACATCATCACCGTAAATATATAAATCCAAGACAGTTACGTGATGGCCTGCTTTTAATAATTTAGGAATTAGAACGGCACCTACATACCCGGCCCCGCCGGTGACTAGCACATGTTTGGACATAAGATTTCCTTTATTTTAATAAACGAACTAAAAATTTCATTAAATCGAGCTTATCCACCGGTGTCCGATTACACACAATTTGCACTTTTAAAGCACCGACCGCATTCCCGACGCACGAAAGCAAATCATCAGGCATGCCAATAAAGAAACATGGTGCTGTGTATGCAAAGAAAGCATCTCCTGCCCCAATACGGTCAATAACCTTTGAAGACAAGCTGGGAGTTTCATGAAAACCAGCCTGGGTATTATATAAAAGAGAACCCTGGTGACCCCGGGTGACCATCAAATGTTTGCACTGCAGTTGAACGACGATACTTTCCATTAATCTCTTTAAATCGCCATGTTTATCGTGAGCCGCTAACCGCATCTCCGGCTCATCCACAGTTACATAATCAGCTCTCGGGTATTTGATGACTAAATTAAATCCCGTGTTGGCACTGTTCGTCTGCACATTTAATGCTAATGACTTGGCATTTGTACAAATAAAATCGACCAAATTCTTTGTTAATAACCCATGTCCAAAATCAGAAACAATAACCATATCGTATTGACTGATCTTTGATTTTAAATATTTTAAGATCGATTCTTCCAGCTTAACATCGATAGGACGGTCATCCATAAAACAGATTTCAAAAAGCTTCTGGTTTAAAATGGAATTAATATAGCGGCGCTTGATCGTCGTTGGCGCGTCCTGACGATAAAAGAATTTACATTTGATATTAGGCATCATATGCGGCTGGATAAAATCTTCCTGGGTATCTTTCTGGCCAAGCATGGTAATAAGCTCAACTTCCCCGCAAACCTGGGCAGTATTATTCGCTGTGGCAAAAACCCCACCGGCAAATGATTCTTCGTGCACATACTGATGGACCATGATGGGCTCT
>CAZHGK010000004.1:30086-37225 GCA_964532095.1 uncultured Planctomycetales bacterium
TGTTCAGAGACAAATTTGCTAACCACCAAATGCTCTTTACGTGATTTACCCATGGATTCGCAATAATGATATTGGTCCACAATAGCATCGCCAATCACCAAAACTTTTAACTTCTTCATCTGGTCAAATTGCTGGCTCAAATACTCAGGAGGATATTTCTGGGAAAGATTCTTTAAATAATTTTTGGTCGTTTCTGGCAAAATATCTAAATGTTCATTAATTAATTTCGTTGAACTAAATGTAATATCATCGGTAAAACTAATTACTCCGCCAACGGATTTGACTGCTTCTTCTTCATCAGTAATTTTACCAGTGACATCATTTTCTTTCTTGGCGTATTCCTTGCCCTTCACATAGATATCTGGCTTCACCCGTTTGATGATTTCAACTGAGGTAAAATGATGGTCCACACAGACAAAATCCACACAAGCTAATGACGCTAACGATTCGGCACGCAATTCTTCATTAAAAATAGGGCGGCCTGGCCCACGTCGCACATATTTATCAGCGGTGATGGAGACCAACAAAATATCCCCATGGGCCTTGGCCCCTACCAAATGCCGTAAATGCCCAGGATGCAAAAGGTCAAAAACCCCATGGCAATGGACAATTTTCTTATTCTTTTTCTTAAGCCTGGCAATAACTTCTTGTAATTCTTCAACAGGCTTAATTTTGGCAGTAATAATTTCAATCATAATTATTTTGGCTGTAAATATTTAAACCAATCCTTGGTGGCGTCTTTAATGGTGTCCGGGGTCCACACCGGCGCTTGACGCCAGTACTCAATATTTTCCAATAAAATCTTCACCCCTTGCTCTAAACTCACACGAGGTTGCCACCCTAAACGTTTTTGTATTTTTCGAATATCGGCAAATGTGCAATCAGGCTCACCAGGTCTTTTTGGAATATAAATAACATCTCCGCCTAATATGTCCACTAAGCTGTTAACACTATAAGTGTGCCCACTGCCAATATTAAAAATTTCACCAACACAATCCGATTTTGCAGCAGTAACAAACGCATTAACCACGTCCGTGACAAAAGTAAAATCACGAGTTTGGGTGCCATCTCCGACAACTGTGAAAGGTTTGCCTGCCAATTTCTGAGCCAGAAAAACCCCAAATACAGCGCCATATGTTCCAGATGTACGAGAACGCGGACCATAGACATTAAATAACCTTAAAGAAATCACCGGGAGTTTATAAAGCTTACGCCAGTGCATGGCGATTTGCTCGCCTAAATTCTTTGTTAAGGCATACGGATATTCCGGGCGAATATCAGCAGTTTCAGGTGTTGGGGAAACATCTGGAATCCCATAACAGGATGAAGAAGCGGTATATACAAATTTCTTTAAATGTGGCGCTTGGGCACGTACCATTTCCAGCACATGCATTGTTCCATCCACATTCGCATAATGATAGGTCGTTGGGTTTTGAATCGAAGGAACAATATCTGCTAAAGCTGCTAAATGAAAGACATAATCGACATTTTTAAAGAAACCCGACATCTTAATTGTGTCGTTAATATCTCCTTCGACAAATTTGAAATTGGGATGATTGATAAAAGAAGCGAGGTTTTCACGACGGCCAGTCGAACAATTATCAATAACAGTCACCTGCCAGCCTTGATTTAACAGTGTTTCAGCCAAATGACTGCCGATAAACCCTGCTCCTCCTGTAATCACTGTTGTTGTCATCACTTGCTCTTTCTATTTTTGAAAAAAATAATATACCATAGCTGTATATTATAGTCTATATATCATTCTCTTTTGGCCAGCACATCAATCACCCTTGCTTGATCTTCTTCAGTCAAATGCACCGACGAGGGGAGGCTTAAAGCACAATCAAATAAACGGTCCGCTTCCTTAATCTGATACGCATAACATTCTGCAAAAGGCAACAAACGATGTAACGGATGCCATAAAGGCCTGGATTGTATCCCTAATCCATGCAAACGCTGTAAAACCATGCGGTTACTCTCTTTATAGACTGCGTTATCAATTAAGATGGTGTATAACCAATAACTGCTTTTTGCCCAGGAAGCTTCCTTTGGCAACCTGATTCCCTTAATATTTCTTAATCCTTCATTGTAACGCTGGGCCATAACCCTTTTTTGTGCAATAAATACATCCAATTGTTCAATTTGTGCCAAACCAATAGCTGCCTGAACATTAGATAATCGATAATTAAAACCAATATCCTCGTGAATATAATCGACTTCATTGACCTTGGCCTGGGTGGTCAAATACCGGGCCCGTTTAGCCCAACTGGCATTATCCGTTAAAATCATCCCCCCGCCCCCAGAGGTAACCACCTTATTGCCATTAAAACTTAAACACACCAAGTCTGCTTTGAGCCCAACTGGTTGGTTCTTATAACCAGCTCCCAGACTTTCAGCATTATCTTCAATGACCATCAGATTAAATCGATGGGCCACCTTTAAAATAGCGTCCATATCCACAGGATGCCCTAATAAATCCACAGGAATGATGGCTTTGACAATTCTTCCAGTATTCTTATTAACCAGATCTTTGCCCTTTAATTCACATTCTTTTACTAAAAAATCTTCTAATTTCTGGGGGTCTAATTGCCAAAATTCTGGATCAACGTCTATAAAAACAGGATATGCTCCCAAATAACGCACCGCATTGGCAGGCGCCACAAATGTTAAGGCAGGAACAATAACTTCATCACCTGCTTTGACACCCGCCACCATCAGCGCAATATGCAAGGCAGCCGTACCATTGATACAGGCGGTCGCATGTGATTTACCTATCACACTCGCTAGCTTTTCTTCAAAAAATTGCACATATTTACCGACGGAGGAAACCCAACCCGTGTCCAGGCAATCTTTGACATATTTCCATTCATTACCGGTGATATGAGGAGTACTCAAAGGGATCATGGTTTTAAAATATCTCCCATATAATCTTGCTCATAGATTTTACTTAGCTGATCTAAAACAGCCAGGGCTTGTGGACCTGCCTGGCCTTGTGCCCATTGGCGTCGCAATGCCAATTCCTGCTGTTCGGTTTCCAGTTGGGCGGGTTGCCAGCCATAGCGTTTATACACATTAAGATTAATTCCATCCGCAATCATCTTGCGAGGCACTTTTTGTTTACGTAGCACCTTATGCGTTGTGCCTGTCATTTGGCTACCTAATGACTTTTCTATTTCTTTTAAATAGGGCCATGGATTTAAAACAAAGCATTCAAATGGAATGGTAATGATGCACGCCTTGTATTTCTCGCGAAGCATGACCTTCTTCATTTCTGTTAGCTGAGATAAATGCTGCATGCAATAAATTGCCCGTTCTGTAGGATTAGATTTTAAGAAAACATCTTCCCATCCATAACACCACACGGGCAGAGCCTGTTTCTGTCCTTGACGGTAATAAATTGTAAAATGTCGAGGATCTTCAATCAAACGTTGCATATTCAAGACACTTTGCTTGATCATATATAACGGATGGCGCACAATTTCTAGAATTACCACACGATCGCCTAATGCCTTAAATATCGGTTCACTAATCCCCAAAATATTATGTGTTGTTAAATTTAAAATAGGCCGCTCGCGATTAACTACCTCTTTGACAGCCGCATCTCCAGTCGAGAATAAGCGTTTAAAATACCTTAACGGATGCGCATCATAAAAAACGCTGGAAAGATCTTTAAAACGAAAATTCGTTTCGCGCGACATCATGGTGTTATACAACTGCAAATCAGTCAACATGCCCACCATGGCGCTGGACGCATCCAATGTGGTTTTATTTAAATGATAAAGCCAGCAATGATATTCCACAGGATAGGCATATGTTAATAATTCCACACGATCAAAGGCCGCAATAATGGGTGAAAATAATGTTTTCCCACATCCTGCCTGGCCATCCACCATGACAATTTTCTCAGCCAAATGCACCTGACGCACTACTTCAATATTGTCGTTCATACAGCCGTCCATCCCCCGTCGACCATTAATACAGAACCCGTCACATATTGGGCAGCATCACTGGCTAAAAATACCACAGCTCCGGCAATATCGACCGCGGTGCCCATGCGTTTTAATGGTGTTTTACGCTCATAATTTTTTACAAATTTAGGATTTTGATGATCAAAAATACCACCAGGGCAAACACAATTGACGCGAATGCCATCGCCTCCAAAATGAGAGGCCATATAACGCGTCATGTTGGCAATGCCCCCTTTAATTGCGCAATACGTTAACTCTCCTGTCATGGCAGTCCCTTCATACACAGATAAATCATTCGCCACAACCCCATAGATCGAACCAAAATGAATAATACTCCCACGCTTACGGGCTGCCTTCATGCGCAAGGCCACTTCACGGCTCGTCCATAAATATGTATTTAAATGCTTTTCTACATTTTCACGTAAGTACGACAATGTCATATCTTCTACCGGCTTAGCCCAATCGCGACTCCGGGGATAACTGGCATTAATCCACACATCCGCAAGCCCGTATTTCTTAAATAATTGGCCAATAAGTTCTGATGTGCGCTCTAAATCTGTCACATCAAAATACACATACGATATCTTGACCTTATTACTAGTAGCCCATTTTTCCAACACCTTGCCACGACGATCATTAACATCCAAGGCAATAACGGTAGCGCCTCGGCTTGCTAGAACCTTGCATGTTTCAGAACCTAACAATCCAGCACCACCGACGACATATACTTTTTTGTTATTTAAATTAAATAAATGGTCGTAAGATTTCATAGTTGAACCTTTTTTGCTTTGACTAAGAATTCCAAGAATTTATAATCAATTTCCCTATCAATGTCAAACCCTGACACTTCTGGCATCACATAAATCATGCAGCGATCATTAATAACCTTTGGCTGTTCTGTATTCATCAAATAATTACGGTCGTAAAAATAAATAGACGCATTGGCATCATAAACCTTAGGCGCATCCTGGCGACGAACAATATTCTTTTTAAATTTCTTACACAAAACAATTTTGCCAGATGCTGTTTGCTCGACCATATTAAAATAAGGATTCTTATGCGAAGGCACCACACTAAAAATCGTCTTGGGACGATTTTTAACAAACATCTGATAGCAGGATTCCAAATCTTTAACTGTTCTAATTGGTGATGTCACATCCAAATCCACCACCACATCAAAACGTATTTTATAAATGGACTCGCACATTTTAAGCGCATGCACAATAACAGGCACCTTGCCCGCATGATCGGTGGCTAAAGGTGCTGGTCGCATAAATGGGATTTTAGCTCCATATCTACAAGCAACCTCAGCGATGGCTATAGAATCTGTAGATACTACCACATGCTTAGGCCTTGACCATGCCAATGCTTGCTTAATGGTGTGTGCAATTAATGGACGCCCCATTAATTTATTAATATTCTTATTTTTAACCCCCTTAGAACCACCTCGAGCTGCAATGGTCACAAGGATATTTAAATCAGATCTAGCCATAATGAGTCATCCCTAGTCTTAAATCATTAATCATTTTAAACAAACGTGCGGCATCAGGCGCATTATTCATCATCCGCGGGTTATTCAAATTCTTAAAGAAGAAATCTATTTGTTTTTCAAACAACGCTTCTCGTTCAATAGAAAGATTTAACACCTGTTCGACATTATTATGATGATAAATAGTAATAGTATTACGAATTAAATCAGCCTCAATGGTCTGATTAGCTCGATAAACCTTAATCGTCCGTGAATGCTTGTGACTTAGAAAGCTTAGATGAATACTAGCATACCCTTGTTTAGTATCTGCGATAATATCCACACAGTCATCTGCATCCACCGTCACATGTCCTAAACGTACAACTTTGCCTTGCATCTGCGTGATAGGACCCATTAAATAATCCACATAATCAAATTCATGAGAGAGATCAAATAAAACACCCCCTCCTAGTTTGTGCTGAGCTGAGTATGATTTTAAATGATTGCGACCTGGCCGCCATGTCGGTAAGAATGAGGCAGCCTCTACATGCATATAGGACCATGGTTGTTGTTGAGCCATTGTTTTAAGCTTTTCAATCACAGGATGAAAACGCAGCACATAGGCTACGTATGTCACAAGATTCCTTTTAACAACAATATCTAAAAACTCGTCCAATCCTTCCCACGAACCAGCCAATGGCTTTTCAATAAATAATTTCATTCCCCGTCTAGCACATTCCATTGCTGTTTGCGTATGCAAGGCCGTAGGATTGGTAATAAAAGCAATATCTGGCTTAATTGCATCCACTTCCTGCCATGAGAACACATTTTTAATAGGCAAGGCTTCACCTGGATAGTCGCTCAGATTAGAACGTAGGGCAAAAAGTTCGTGACCTGGCCGCGTTAACAATAACTGTGCTTGCCGGTAGCCTATAGAACCTAATCCAACAAAAAGAATCCTCAAGCTATCCTCCTAAGACCTTAATGGCTTTTTGATATTCTTCCCATTGACCAATATCAATCCATGATTTCTCATTGACTGGAAATGCCCCGATTTTATATCCTTTGGCCTTTGCCTTACTAATCACATCTGTCATATTAAGAAATTTATTCTTGGGGATAAGGCCCAAAATCTTCTTATTAAGTAAATACATCCCTGTATTTACTAGCAAATCATATTCGGGTTTCTCTTTGATTGATTTTAATGTTCCCTTATTAACAATCTCACACACCCCATAAGGAATAACAAAATGACGGCATGAGACGACCATGGTCATATCGTATTTGTTCTCCTCATGAAAACGAAGAATCTCACTGTAATTGGTATCTATTATCACATCACAATTGGTGACTAAGAATGTGCCCGCCATACGGGCAGGCAATAATTTCAAACCACCTGCCGTACCCAAAGATTCTTCTTCTTGAATATATTTAAGTTTATTTTTGGATTTTACTTCTTCAAAATATGATTTAATCATGGAAGATTTATAATTTAATACTAAATAGAAACTATCCATACCCTGCTCGATAAATCTATTCATGATCAATTCAATAATTGTTTTATCACTAATAAAGAAATCAAAGAAACACTAGAAATTATTGAAAATTTTATTTAGGAATAATATGAAATATCAAGAACTTATTAATTTATTAGAAAAAAATAATTTAAAATTAAAATATTCAAAAAAAAGAGAAGAATGTGT
>CAZHGK010000004.1:37235-37521 GCA_964532095.1 uncultured Planctomycetales bacterium
TGGTTTAGGCAAAACACGTGTGAACGGATCAAGGCGAGTACCCTTGCCCCCTGCCATAATCACAACAGGGATTTTAATCTTCTCGTGATATTTGGTAATCTTTCCATCGAAGACAGCTTCCCACACTAATATATCTTTAACCTTTCGCCGGGCATCAACCACAGGCACAGATTCAATTTTCAAATCGAGCATTAATTCCCGCACATCTTCAATATCAAAGTCCTCACGAACAAATTTTGGCTTCTTGTTATAAATGGCCTTCACCGACACATTCAATGAACCTTCC
>CAZHGK010000004.1:37531-49649 GCA_964532095.1 uncultured Planctomycetales bacterium
AATATCTCCGTCGCTTAATGCCCCTAAGAGTTGCTGATCACGATTAACCACAAATAATTCTTTTTGGCCGGTATTGCTGATTAATTTCATGGCCTGCTTAACGGTCACATCTTCTTTAATAAGAAAGGATTGGTAGTTATTAGACATGTTTTCCTCTTTTGGTCATGAATCTTTTAATCAACATTGCCACATGCTCAATATCCTTGGGAGCATAACGTGAGTCCACAGGTATAGAGATCACCCTGTCATATAAAGCATTGGAACATTCTTTAATCGGCGGCCAATGCACTGGTAAATAGCAACGGTGGCCACGCAAATATTCCCGTAATCCATCGCGATCATCCACAGACAAAACAAAGAATGACACGAATGATGGTTTTAAGGACAGTTGCCACAATTTCAGATGCTTGCTTAAAATCTTAAAATTTCGACGGCGGATAAGCTGCTCTTCAGGTAAATGCGCAAATACAGATGGCCATATCTGCAAGCTTTGCTGGGATACTGCACCAATAAATTTCTGACGATCCAAAGCTTGCTCTGCTTTCTTAAAAACATCTAAGTAGACTTGTTCTGACCCTTGCTTATGGTGCAAGAAATGATACTTTAATTGCTTGGCTTTATACTTTAAAGAAGCAAATTCACCCGAATGTGACAATTTAAACTGATCTAATAATTTCGATGCTGCCAATAAACTCCCATCTGACAATACCGTGACCTTACGTAAACTATTAAACACCATCCAATTATTGATACGGCTGGGTGGTGTAAGCAAAGGATCAAAAACCTGATCAATAATCACCCATCGCTTGCCAATCACCGCATTATTGAGCACTTGCCGTTGTCCAAAATAATCAATCACATACAAAACATCAAAGTTCTGACGCTTCACACTGGCCCAGTCGATGGTTAAATCCTCTTTAACACGGTAAAACGCATACGGAGTTTTATATGCCTTTAATGTGTCGATAATAATGCCGCATAAATAATCGGGTAATAAGATTTTCTTTGAGCGAAATCCATTCTCAAGAATCAAACGCAATGACGAGCGGCCACAGTCTGTGACTGCTTTAAAAATACCATTATCATTATATTCAACTTCTCCGCCCATTAATTTCATTACACCCTCACATCATGAAATTTCTTATATGTCAGTCCTTCTAAAGAAACATGCACAAGCACATCCATAACCTTACCAATACTTTTACCATCGCCATATGGATTACGGACTGAGCGAAGCTTCATTTGAAAGCTTTTGCCCGCCGCATACTTAATGGCTTTGAAAATTTCATCTTTAGTCGGCAAACAATCAATCACACTGTCTGCTTTAGCCCGACCTTCTTGGCGCGAACCAATATTAATAGTAGGAACGGCAAAGCTTGGCGCTTCAACTAGACCACTGGATGAGTTTCCTACCACAGCATCGATATATTTGAACATCGATAAATACCGTAATCGTCCTAATGAATCAAAAAATACGGCCAAGCCTGGACGCTGTTTAACAAATTTGGCTATAATCTTATTAAAATTAACACCGCCCGTATCAGCATTGGATTTCGTAAAAATAAACAAAGAATTTTTAACCGCATCTAAAGCCTTCAATAGCTCTTTTAAATTCTGCTCTGTTTTCTTTGCTGACAATGTTTCCGGATGAAAGGTAATCAAATAATTATGATCTGCAAAACGAAAACCTAATTGCTGCTCTAATTGTTGATCTGATAATAAAGTCATAGATTTAACATCACATAGACCTATCTCGCCCACATTAAATACACGTTTGGGCTGTTCTCCCAATTGAATAACACGCTTACGATATTCTTCGGTGGATGTGAAATGCAAATGGCTCATCTTAGTCATGGCATGGCGAATGGCATCATCATAAGCACCTTCGGTTAATTCTCCCCCGCTAAAATGAGCAATGGGAATACCGGCAACCATAGCTGCGGCAAAAGCCGCAAACATTTCGTAACGATCTCCCATGCCAATAATCAAATCAGGTTTAAGACGTGAGTACGCTTTGGCCATCCCAGTCATTCCTTGCCCCATGGATGCAGATACTGCAATATCACCACCCTCTATTACCAACGATGGTACCTTGGCATCAATCGTAAAACCATCCTTGATAATTTCTCGATACGTTAATCCGAAGTCGCGAGACAAATGTGCGCCTGTCACAACTATTTGTAAATGCACATGACGGTGATTATGCAGTGCCTGGATTAATGGTTTCATTAAACCATATTCAGCACGCGAACCTGTAATCACACAAATTTTTCTAGGCATATTATTTAATCACAATCAATTCATCAGTCTGAAAATTACGAACTGCCTTAGTTCCAATAACCTTGTCCCATAACATGGGACTAACCCCATTCCCGGGTCGTTTCACTGTCAAATTTGAGGCTGTTAAAACATCCCCTTTGTTAATTGCCGTGGCCGCGATGATGCTTTTACGAGCAATCATAATATTTTTTACTTCCGATGCTGCAGGCTTTTTAACTGCACTGCCCATGGCCTCTTCAATATGACGGATGGAGATAACCATATCTGTTAATTCCTGCGGGGATAAGGATGCTTTATGATCCGGCCCTGGCAAATTCTTATCTAATGTAAAATGCTTTTCAATCACCTGAGCTCCTAAGGCAACAGCCGCCACAGGCACTTCAATCCCACAGCTGTGATCTGAATAACCAACCGCGACTTGAAACTTTTCTTTAAGCGTTGCCATGGCCCTTAAATTCACATCGCTATAGGGTGTTGGATATTCCGTCGTACAGTGCAAAAGTGTAATATCCTTCTTTTTAGTCCCTGCTTTTACTAAAATTTCTAAGGCACGGCCAATTTCAGGCAATGTACTCATACCCGTCGATAAAATGACTTTACGGCGCAGGGCCCCAATTTTACGCAAATAGGGCAAATTGGTAATTTCACCTGATGGAATTTTAAATGTTTTTAAACCCATGCTCTTTAAAACATCAATGCTGTCTAAATCGAATGGCGTTGATAAAAACAAAATGTTCTTGTGACGGCAATAATCAGCTAATTGATGGAAATATTCTGGTGGAAATTCTAACTTTTGTGCCATTTCAAGCTGTGTTTCTTTTTTACCCGTGGTTTGCTTTTGATATTCTGCTTTAGGGGCAAAAAGGCTAATCACATTACTGGCTTTAAATGTTTGGAATTTGACTGCATCCGCCTTGGCTTTAACCGCGACATCGATTAATTTAAAAGCCAAGTCTAAACAGCCATTATGGTTAACACCTGCTTCGGCAATAATGAATACTTTATTGGAATTTTTTATTTTCGACACACAATCACCCATTCGCTAATGGTTACTGTTTGATTACTGTCCGTATAATCCCGACGATCTACGGATAAAATATCAAAAAACCTGCCGTACATATTCTTTATATCTTCCTCAGACACCAACCGGATAAAACCGCGTCCGCCAAAAGGACCATCGGAGACATCTTTATATTCAAGCTTGCCTACTTCCTTACGGGTACGCCCCACATACACCTTATCTGTAAATGTCCGGCTATAGAATAGGCCACCAGGTTTTAAAACACGCTTAATTTCTTTAAAAATCTTATCCATTTGAGCGCGGGAATTATGCGCTAGGCATTCATTATCTCCAATGCCATCAAAGAAATCATTTTCATAAGGCAAGGACACAATATCTCCAACATCCATGTGCGCTTTTAAACCTTCTGCCTGTAAACGTTTCCTACCTTTGTCAATGGCTGTGGGCGAGCCATCAATCCCATAGGGAATAAATCCTTCGCGGGCCATGTACCAAATATTGGCTCCTGGCCCACAACCCACCTCTAAAATCTTTACCTGGGCGCGTTCTTTTTTATAGAAATTACGGGCCACAAAACGGATAAAACTTTCATCCGGGTATTTTCCCCATTCATTTTCCTGAAAGACTTTTTCCCACACCTGGTCCCAACTCATACATTCCCTCCGGGATCGTTAACATTTGTACTTTAAGAAGAATCCAGCATGATCATCTTTCTTCTGGGGAAATTCTTTTTCCCAGCGACTACACAGATAATCATAGACTTTTTGATCATGCACTTTTTGTCCAATGTGAAAATTGACTTCCCCATCTTTGGCAAATGTCTGTTTATAACGAAAGATCCCATCTCCCGGTTGTCGTCCACCACCCAGAAAATAGTAATGCAATCCCTTATTCTTTAACGCCTCAATTGCTGCATGCTTCAGTAAATTATTAGGACGCTGTTGTTGGCATTCCTCAAGCGTTCCTCCTAAAAAAGAATATCCTATGCCTTTGCCTATAACAATTAACTCACATGAAATAGCTTTCCCTTCGCTTAATGCAAACACAAACAAGCTGTTTTGTCCTAAATCACGCGCAATCTTTAAAAAATATTCTTTAGTAAAATAATAGGATTTCGATGTTTGACGACGGTCCATCGTATGATAATAAATATCAATAAATTCATCCATCCGCTGGAAGCCCATATCTTGCCCCAAGATGATTTCAATGGTAACCCCGCTCTCCTGGGCCTTATGCACATTCTTACGCACACAATGCGCATATGATTTCAGCCAAATATCCTCCATAGATACAGACAGATCCAATGCAATATTGTTATTCACATGCTTTAATTGCAAATGTTCAATCGCCATATAATTTCTTAACAACGGATTGATCCTTAAAAATTCCGCAATAATGTGTTCCTGACGACAGAAGTTTTCAAACGCCACATAAAATTCTTTTAGAAACAAAGCATCCGATGAATTAGTCAGAATGCCGTTATATCCATAGGCCCCTTCAATATCGTAATACCTCTGCGTTAATTGAGCCCAGGACAAATATTCCAAAGATGTTTTTAAATACGGATACATCACCATCCGTTGATTGTTGGTGAATACAAAACATTGTGCAGCTACACCCTCTTTCTCATATAAGGCATAGTATTGAGGCAGGAAATAAAAATCCTGCGCCTCGCTCGGCATAGACTCTAAAGCTTTTTGCCATTCCCCTCGATCATTCGTTGTTAAAACTTTATGCGACATAATCACGATACCAAAGAACGGTCCACCACATGGCTTGTCATTTGCCCTGCTAAGTGCATGGTCTGATAAGCACCGTCAAGATCTTGCATGGGCCAGGGCATTTTGCCTGTTTCTAAAAACTCGCGAAACGCATTGATCTGTGAATAAAAACCTGGTTTATACAATGTATCGACCTCATCAGGTTTAATATCATGCACTTCAAATTTCTGATTAGTCCATCGCCCTTGTTCTAAGGGTTTAAATTCTACCGTCACTCCTTTGCCATACAATGTCACCGACCATCCACCTGGAGAATACCAATGCGCGTTATATTGGCCAATGGCCCCGCATCCAAGTTCCATAATAGCCACAATTTGGTCACCTTTAGGTTGGCGGTAACGATGATTAATCACAGATAAATTGGAAATCTCTCCTCCAAAAAAACGCAAAAGATCAATGGTATGGATGCTGTTAACAAAGATCCAGTTGGCCAAAATATTTTTTTCAAAACGCTCATCCTTACCTTCCTGGCGCCAGATACGTTCATGACCTTCAACAGACACTCCCATTAAAGGACCATGCTGACGAATGATTTCAAGGCCCTTATGAAAAATCGAAAAATAACGGCGGTTTAAACCAACCATGACGCGCACATTGGCCCGTTTTGCCATTTCAGCCAAATCCTTACTTTCCTCGACGGATATGCCACAGGGCTTTTCCACAAATAAAGGCAAACCAAACGATAAAACTTTTCTTATAACCCCATATGTTTGATCTGCAGAAACTAATACCATCAAAGCATCCGGACGAATCTTGCTGACTAATTGATCAATATCATCGGTGGCATACGCAATATCAAAACGCTGGGCCATGGCCTGGGCTTTGCTTAACTTGCGAGACATAATGCCTTCGACTTTTAATCCCGGGCAAGCCGCAATCACTTTTAAATGCTCTGGGACAATGTCACCAGCTCCTATAATGGCTAATCGTTTCATATTATGTGATTGGGCAATAATCCAAATTTTGTTTTAATAAAGAATTAAAATGTGGCTGCAATTGCAAACAAATATACTGATGCGCCACAAAACATTGTTCTAATGTCGGTAAGGCGCATTGTGATTTTCTTAAGATATCATCTATAAAAACCTTGCTCATATGACTCACCTTGCGATTCTCTTTATTTTCTAGTGCATGCCACTGCCATCCGTCCTGAGGATAGCTTTCTAACGCAAAATCCTTCACATGATCAACCAAAAATCTTCCCTGGCTGCTCATAATCGAAATAGAATCGGCACTGTTATAATCCTTGGCATGGCTTAAGAAAAAATCATCTCCCCGTGCTGTTGTCGCACAAAGGCTGCCGCTTAAATCGTAAATATCCTTACCTCTTTTGGACGGATGAAGCACGGCATCAATTCTTTGGCCCGTTGGAATAATTTCTTTGGCTCCTGTATAAAAACAAAATAAATCTGCGGCATGAATACCATTGGTCCCTAAACCTTCATTCCCATCGATACGGGTAAAGATCACCGGTATATTTGGATCTAACTTAGATTTAACATACTCATGAATGGCATAGGCACGTGTTTTACAATTCACCCACACATTCACCTTATGTTGATGACAAAAATCCATTAAAGACTGATATTCGGTTAAGGATTGCTCAACAACCTTCTCAATTAAGAAAGTACGATAATTCAGTTCATTAACAATTTTCTTAACCAAAGCCCCACGGCCTTTGGATAATGTCGCTACCACACAGCAATCCCCATTAGATGCTTCCTTCTTAAATGAATTCCACCAAAAGAATTTAATATCACGATTAAGATCAGAGATTTCTGTAATCCTTGATTTCCCAATTGCGAGCGCTTGCTCATTCGAATCAATGATATGGATTTCACCAATACCCTTAAGCGATGCAGCGGCCTGCAGATGCCGGGACCCTAATTCTCCACAACCCACGATTAATAATTTCTTAAGCATATTTATTTGACCAAGGCATCGATAATAGCGAGTAACCAGACGTGATGGGTCATTTCCACCACGTTATAATCCTTACTGTCTAACCATAGATTCACTGACCCCAATTGGCGCAATGGATTATCTTGAGCAAAACCTGAAAGAGTGACCAGCTTTAAGCCCATGGCCCTGGCTTTTTGAGCCCCATTGACCATATTTAAAGACCGACCACTGCTGCTAATTAAAATAACCAAATCGTGAGAATCCGCATAATATTCCAACGCACGAGCCACCCAGTGTTCATACCCAAAATCATTGGCCAGACATGTGATTAAATCTGCTTCATTAAAATTAATGGCCCTGATGCCAATGGCTTTTGTTAAATCACCACTGACATGGGAAGCCATGGCTGCACTGCCTCCATTGCCCACCACAATGACCTTTCCTTTATGATCGCGGGTGTGCCTGATTAAATCGGACACTTGCTGCAAAAGCGTAACATCGGCATTTTGAATTTTATCTGCCATCTCTTTTAAATAACGCTGATAGAAATTTGTCGTCATAATCTAACCTCGCCACCTTAGATATTATAGATTTCCGATTTATATAAACTCAAATTACCACGCAACCATTCAATGGTTTTAGAAAGGCCTCGATCCAAATCATACTGAGGTCTCCAACCCGTAGCCTTTGTAAGCTTGGCATTATCACAGCATAAACGTTCCACTTCGCTTTTTTTGGTGCGAATGCGTTGATCATCCTCGGTAATATGAATTTTCTTTCTAAGAATAGATGCAATCTTATCTGCTAAATCTCCCACAGATATTTCCTGATTCATACCAATATTGGTTACCTCTCCATTTAACTGATGGCATTTGGAAATGGCAAAGAAACCTTCGACCGTATCTTTAACAAATGTTAAATCGCGTGTGGGTAACAGATTTCCCAGTTTCACTGTTTTCTGACCACTAAGAATTTGGGTGGCGATTGTAGGGATAATTGCCCTGGCTGATTGACGTGGGCCATATGTATTAAATGGCCGCACGACTTTCACAGGTAAACCAAAAGCCCGGTAATAACTTAAAGCAATTTGATCAGCAGCAATCTTGGTTGCCGCATATGGGGACTGCCCTACGGCAGGATGCTGTTCATCAATAGGTACATATTGGGCCGTGCCATATGTTTCACTGGTGGATGTGACAATGACATTCTTGACCCCTGCTTCCTTGGCAGATTCAACCACATTATATGTTCCTTCCACATTGGTTTTGATATATGCCAAAGGAGAACGGTAGGAATACGGAATACCAATCAATGCCGCTAAATGAAACACCGTTTCGCAACCTTGCACAGATTTAGAAACAAAATCGTAGTCACGGATATCACCGCAGACGACCTCAATTTTATTTTTGCATGACGAATGTTCCAGCCACCCCCAATGATTATTGGAATTATAATGAACAAGTGCCCTGACTTTATATCCCTCTTTAACACAATGCTCTGTTAAATGAGAACCTATAAAACCACCCGCCCCTGTAATTAAAATCTTTTTCATCCAACGCTCTCTTTCTTACGATCCTTTAGTGGTGTTAAAACTCGTCGCCCCTTGCAATGTAATGAGGCGTTTGAAATATCCATCGCTATCCCATAATTGCTGCGGGATGCCCTGCTCCTGGATAGATCCATCTTTTAAAACAATAATATAGTCGCATTTTTCAATGGTAGACAAACGATGGGCAATAAGAATAACTGTGCGTTCTTGAGAAATTTCTTCAATGGCATGCTGGATAATTTTTTCTGATTCGCTATCTAAGGCGGATGTGGCTTCATCAAAAATCAAAATCTGCGGTTCATTTAAAATAGCCCGGGCAATGGCAATGCGCTGGCGCTGCCCGCCGGATAATAAAACACCACGGTCACCCACACGTGTATCATAGCCACCAGGCATGGCCATGATAAAGTCGTGAGCATGCGCGCATTTGGCAGCACGAATAATATCATCTTCAGATGCATCAAGGTTGCCAAAGGCAATATTATTACGGATGGAATCATGGAATAAAAATACATCTTGGGTCACAACCCCAATCGCCCGACGCCATGAATTAATATCGATTTCTTTAAGGTCCTGGCCATCCACACGTATTTGACCTTGTTGAGGATCATAAAAACGCAGCAATAATTCACTCACCGTAGATTTGCCTGAACCTGAAGCCCCCACAATCCCTAAACGCTGGCCCCTCTTTAATTCAAAACTCAAATCACAAATGACCACGGGCAAGTGTGACTGATAACGAAAGCCCACATGATCAAAAACAATGTTGTTCTTTAATTGCGTAAACTTCGATGTTCCTGAAGGCAAATATTGAGAAGAGCTTTCTTTAAAGAAATGCTCTACTTCTTTTAATGCCGGGATACGAGCGATGATCATGGCCCGTGTTTGATTAATGGCTTTGACTGGTGGAATAATACGTATCCATATTAAGAAAAAGACCAATAAGATATCTTTAAACTCACTATTATTGCCCCATATATTGGCAGAAATAATCAATAAGACGGCGATGATGATAATCCCACATGTTTCAAAAATAGGCGCCACCATGGCTGTTGAACGCATCATGCGGGCAAACGATCGATGATAAACATTGCATTGATCTTCAAATTTCTTAGTCAAAAAACGTTCCCGACCAAAAAGACGAATGATTTTCATTCCATATAAAATATCAGAAACGATATGGCTAAATACATTGCGTTCTTTCACATGCCCTGTTCCTTGTTGCCTGATGCGACGTGATAAAAACCCAAGCCAAATGGATGAAAAACCAACCAAGATGACCGCGCTAATCGTTAAAGCTATGGACATTTTAAATAAGAAAAGCACCAACAAAAGCAATGTCACTACTTGAGGCATAACCATGACAAAAGCATCGATAATGACACCGACGGAATTATCAATATGAATTTCTACCATTTGCTGCAAATCGCTTAACCGTTGGCGATTGATATAACTAATCCCCACCCGCATTAACTGATCGATGCAGCGCATCCGATAGACTTTGACAACTACTTCACGCAATTTAGAGGCAATAATAATATTCAACCAAACTACAAAATTCTTAACGATGGTAGCTACAACTAAAACGAAAGCAATCCACGATAATTTCTGTGACCAATTCATGCTATTAATGAATTGAAACAAATGAGCCAAGGCAGATGGCAGACGATCTGTTAAAGCATAATTTTGATTAGATAAAAGAGGCGCAATGGCAGTTAATGTAATCATTTCTAAGATAGCGACGACAATACTGCATGTCATCACCAGGGCCAATGCAAACCAGGATTTAGAAATGGTTTTAATTAACTCAGCCATGTTTTCCCTTTAAACGGATGATTATCACAGCAATCCGTGAAATGCTTAATACTTGCCAAGGATTTGGGTAACGGTTGATCTAAATGCGTGCTTAATTTCGTCGTATTTAGGCTTAAATTCTTACTACGAACGGCAATTAACTTTCCTTCATCAATACTGACAGGTTTAATCAATGATAGATTATTGACCCCCAAATTCTTAGCAATCATACAGGCAAAATCGTACTTACTAAGCGCATCTTGACAAGCTACATTAAAAATACCAGATAAGTTTTTATCAATGGATGCTTTTAATAGTATTGCCAAATCATATGTGAAAATATTGGATGAAATCACGTCTGTAAATCCATTAATTGGTTTACCTGCCATCACGTTAACTGCAACCCATTCCCCTAACGATTGCTTCGCTTGGCTGTTAAAACCATAAAAACTGGTCCGAACAATGAATAATTCTCCCAGACGGCTCAACTCTTGTTCCGCTGCTATCTTGGTGGCTGCATAAATATTGATGGGCTCACCCACTTGGTCCTCACTATAAAAACCTTTGGTCCCTGGATAGACCGCATCAGTTGAAATAAAAACCATTTTGGCACGGATGCTTTGTGCTGCCTTCATCACATATATGGCCATTTCCACATTCATCTGATAAGCTAAATCTTCGTTCTTTTCGCAAGGGTCAATATTAGCCAACGCCGCTGTATGAACGATGATATCTGGTTTCAGCTGTTTAATAACAGCACAGGCAGTTTTATAATCCGTAAGATCTGCTTGATACACGTCTACTCCTTGAATATGAATAGGTATCGACTTATATATACCACTAATATCCATAGACGAGCGCCAACACAAAGCCAGATTGCTGCCCAAAAGGCCACTGATTCCTGTAATAAGCACACGAGGTCTTTTTAACATTACGCAGGAATATCCTTCATCGACCATCTTGATTGCTCAATGGTATAATCATCAGCAATTTGATCAACAAGTTTGCGTAACTCTGGCACTGTCAACCATTGGTCATTATTACCAGAATCATAACTATATCCTTCAGGACATAATTTACCTGAACCTTTAAGCAAAGCGGCCTGTTTCTTATCATCAGATTGAACCACAAAGCAATCTGTAAAACGCACCGCATGACGTGCCTCATCTTCACTGATCAACATTTCATGGATTTTCTCACCTGGACGAATCCCTACCTCTTGATGCTTACAATCAGGGCCAATGGCCGCTGCTAAATCCGTAATCTTCATGGATGGAATATGAGGAACAAAGATTTCTCCACCCTTCATGCGGTTTAATGATTCCAATACAAAATACACAGCTTGATCTAACGTGATCCAAAAACGTGTCATGCGCATATCCGTAATGGGCAATACCCCAGTTTTAAGACGCTCTTTAAAAAACGGTACTACGGAACCACGGCTACCTAAAACGTTTCCATAACGCACCACACTGAAAATCGTTTTATTTTCAAATTCTGCCCCCCCGGTTGCGGTAAATAACTTGTCCGCGCATAATTTGGTTGCCCCATACAGATTAATAGGATTACACGCTTTATCCGTCGACAAAGCCACCACCTTCTTAACCCCATTATCAATACAGGCCTGAATAACATTCATGGCCCCATTCACATTGGTCTTGATATATTCATCGGGATTTTTCTCCGCTGCAGGAACTTGCTTAAGCGCTGCGGCATGAATCACATAATCTACTCCTTTTAAAACACGGGATAATCGGGTCAAATCACGCACATCGCCTAAAACATAATCCA
>CAZHGK010000005.1:0-45764 GCA_964532095.1 uncultured Planctomycetales bacterium
CTGTTCCTAGCCCTGCTGTTTCACCAGACAAACATGCCAATTCATTTAAAATCTGTAAGCCAACAGGTGACTCAAAGCTCGAACTAATAATGGCCTTCTTGCCACAGCGACGAGCTTCATCAATCCAATCTAAGCACAAAGACATTGAACCTAATACCGTGGGCTTAATGATATACGCAGCTACTCCTTCGCGTTGACTCAAAGCAGGGGTGCATCGTCCTGGGGTGGTCACGGCTGGCCTTGAGACAACGAGCGTTTCATCTAAGGCAATGGGGATATGCGTTTGCTGATAAAATTCACTTAAACGCGCTGGATCGCTTAATGGCTCTTCAATAAATTCAATCTGCTCATGCCCCACTAATTTACCAAATAACACTGCTTCTTCAAAGCTCCAAACGCGATTCGCATCTAAACGAATCATGGCATCTTTGCCTATGATAGTTTTTAAATCCTGGACCTTTTTGACATCCAAAGGAATATTTCGATCACCAACTTTTAATTTAAAAGTACGGTTGCCTTGCTGGTAACCCTGCCTTGCTTCGTCGATAATCTGTGCTGGAGTGCCTTGTAATAATACAGCACTAGCTACCGTTCGGGTTTGTTCCCCTAATAATTCTGCCAATGAACATTTACAGGCATAGGCAGCAAGTAACATGAACGCTGATTCTATGGCAAACCGTGCCGACGGACACAGGCTTGAAATAACAGAATGATGATTAAACCAGTGCAATAATCCCAACACATCTTCCGGTGCAGATTGGCCAATCAAGGCAGTTTGGGCAACTGTCAGATCATGCTTTGTTTTTTGAATGGTTTCTAAACTAATACCCGGCAAGGGAGCTGCTTCTCCCACTGCTTTTAAACCTTCACTCGTCGTCATCGAAATATAAAAACCTGTGCGGAGGGAAACTGTTGTTGAGGCAAAGCTATAAGGACGGATGAATCCTATTTCATAGGGGTTAATGTCAATGGCTTGTATTGTTAATGGCTGGCCCATAACCATCCTGCGCTAAATAATATGCTATAAACAACGAGGATCTGTCCGGTATTCGCCAAGACATTATTTAAGATTGCACCTTCTTTGGTCATCACCTGACGAATACTGGCAATGGATAAAAATCCAATGAAGCAGGCAATAAACACTCCCGCATGATCGTCGGTAATTAAATACACCACGCACGGCGTTAATACTGCTCCTAAAATACATGCCACATATTCACTGCGGGCAAAATCCTTGCCAAAACGTACAGCCAATGTCTTTTTACCGACGGTGCGATCCGTATCTGCATCCCTTAAATTATTAACAGCCAAAATAGCCATGGATAAAAACCCCGGAGCCAAACCTGCAACAATCACAGCTGAATTCATTTCCAAGCTTTGAACATAATAAGTACCCCCAACAGCCACAGGGCCAAAGAATATAAAAACAAAAATATCGCCCAGCCCTAAATACCCTAATGATTTTCTACCCGCGGTATAAAAAATTCCTGAAAGGATCGAGGTAATACCAATGATTAAAATAGGCAAACCTGCCCGGAAATACAAATACACACTGATGCCAGCCGCTAAAATAAACATGAGAATCGCTGCGGAACACACCTGCTGCGGCGATAATAATCCTGCCTGGGTGACACGCACTGGCCCGACGCGATTAACATCCGCACCCTTTTTAAAATCACAATAGTCATTAACAAAATTTGTGCCGATTTGGATCAATAAGGCCGCAAGCAAGGCAGCAACTGCCGACGGAAGATAGCCAATGCCATCCCCAAATGCCATAGCTGTCCCGATCACCACCGGACTGATCGCGGCTGGCAAAGTCTTGGGGCGTGCGGCAAGGATCCAGGCAGATAAACTCATTTAAGGACGTTTGGGAAATTTAGAAAAGTTGGGTTTACGTTTTTGTTGGAAAGCATTGCGACCTTCCTGACCTTCTTCAGTCATATAAAAAAGCATGGTGGCATTGCCCGCCAGCTCTTGTAAACCAGCTTGACCGTCGCAATCGGCATTTAACGCCGCCTTTAAACAGCGAATGGCGATCGGAGAATGTTGAAGGATTTCACGGCACCACTGAATAGTTTCCTGTTCTAATTTTTTATATGGGACAACCGTATTCACTAAACCCATGTCTAAGGCTTGCTTGGCATTATACTGACGGCACAAAAACCAGATTTCCCGCGCTTTCTTTTGACCAACAATGCGCGCCATATAACTGGAACCATACCCACCATCGAAAGAACCTACCTTTGGCCCGGTCTGACCGAAAATCGCATTGTCAGCCGCCACAGTTAAATCACATAACATCTGCAAGATCTGTCCACCACCGACGGCATATCCTGCCACCATGGCGATCACAGGTTTAGGGCAAGAGCGGATCTGACGTTGAAAATCCAAAACATTCAATCGATGATGACCGCTTTGATTGTCTTTATAACCAGCATCCCCCCTGATTTTTTGATCACCTCCAGAACAAAAGGCATCCTTGCCTTCGCCTGTCAGAATAATGACACCGATCTTTTCATCGTCGCGGGCATTATCCAAGGCATGCATCATCTCTTTGACAGTCACAGGGGTGAAGGCATTGCGGCGGTGCGGCCGATTAATGGTAATTTTAGCAATCCCATCCATTTTCTGATATTTAATCTCTTCGTAGGACCCAACAGATTTCCATTTGATCGTCGACATTTTACTTATACCTCGGGATTAAATGCACATGGGCGTGCATGACGATTTGGCCAGCAGCTTCGCCACAATTGGCCACAATATTAAACGCATCTGGTTTATGTTCTTTGTCTAATAATTCTTTGGCTTGAGAAATCAAATCAAAAATGGCCTTACGTTCCTCGATGGTGGAATCAAAAATCGTTAGGTGATGACGTTTGGGAATAAACAACATATGCCCTTTACTGTGGGGCTTGATATCATAAACGGCATACGCCAAATTATTCTCCAAGACCTTGGGTAGATTTTTACAGAAGATGCAATCTGACATAGCCGCTGGTACTTTCAATTTTCGATTTGGATTATAACGACGGATCGTGCAGGGCATCAAACTTTTAAACTACGCTGCAGCTGTTCGACGTCTTTTTTTGCTTTCATCGGTGAGACATTAAAAATTTCCCCATACAGCTGTATGGCTAAATCTTTTTCACCTTCCATCAATAAATGTCGCACATCAAACATGGTTCCCTTACCCTTGACGGGTAATTTACCACGACGACGAGCTTCATTAACAGACCAAGAATGATAAATATTTATGATGATCAAGATGCAAACTAAAACCACCAATGTGCCATAAAGGACCGTCATAAAAGCTTCTCCACCACCTGTTTGACTTCCAGTTCAGCTTTATCGATTTTAGCCTTGCACACCTTAATTAAATCAATGGCTTCTTTGACCTTGGCGGACAATTCATCCACATCAATATCGTCATTTTCGATTTGACCGATGATGGTATCTAAACGTTCAATTGCTTTTGTGTATTTGATATCTGGCATTAAACCTTACTCTTGATAATTCCGTCAGAAACCTGGGTATTTAAAACATCCCCTGATTTGGCATCTTTCTTAGTACGGATAATTTTCCCATCTGCCCGTCGAGTAATGCTAAAACCCCGCTTGAGAATGTTATGCGGATCTGCCATTTCGATAAGCTTCTGGTATGCCTGTATTTTAGTGCGGGAATTCGTCAGGCGCAAATGAATTGTTTTGTTTAAATCGAGCTGCGTTTGATCTAAACGCTGTCGGGATATTTTCAAAGCATTAACAGGCATTTGCCTGAGGATTTGGCCAATTTGCGACAGCCGCTGGTGCTGTTGTTTAAACAGATCCACCGTCCCTGTTTGCAAGATAACGGCACAGCCCTTAAGATGCTCTTTTTGTTTGGCAATCACATCTTCTGCCAGGCCAATTAATGTTTTCTCTTTTTCTTGAAGATGGTCTAGAAATTCCTGCACGCGTCCAATTAGAAACTGCGCCACTGCCGTCGGCGTTTTAGCAAAGGTGTGGGCTGCCAAATCTGTAACCGTAGTATTGATCTCGTGGCCAATACCACTAATAACCGGCAACGGACAAAGAGCAATTGTTTGCGCAATAAGCGCACTATCAAAGCAACTTAATTCTGCAATTGAGCCTCCCCCACGGGTAATAACAATCACATCCAACTCTTGATTTCCCTGCAAACGCTCAAGCGCATTTTTAACAGACGCTTCCGCATTCTTCCCTTGCATAAGGGTATTAATGACATGGACAGAAAACCCAAACCCGCTACGTTTAATCTCGTCGATAAAATCGTGATAGGCAGCGGAATCGTAGGAGGTGATCAAACCAATATTTAAAGGCACCCGCGGCATGGATGTTTGTTTATTTTTATCCAAAAGGCCTTGTTGCTTTAGTTGCGCAATCAGGCGTTGACGATCTTGGGCGATCTTGCCTAAGGTATAAATCGGATCAATGGCTGCAACAATGAGACGCACCTGGCCGTGGCCAGGATAAAAATCCACACTGCATAAAAACTTCACTTCAATATCATCTTTAAGTCGGAAGGCATTTTCAGCTTTCGCTAAAGTTGCTTCAATCGACGGGCGGGTATTGGCAAAAATCACCAGGCCAATGCGGGCCTTGATTTCGTGGGTAACAGGATCTTTTTCACACAGCTCGAAAAAAACATGCTTTTTATCTTTGCCGCGGTCATACCCCTGGATTTCCCCACACACCCAAACGGGTTGTGGAAAACCACTGTTTAAAACATCGCGGATAAATACATTTAATTGGCTAACAGATAGGGTATTGTCCATTATTCTTTAATAATATTCAGCGCTAAAAGCTCACGTTCTAAAGCCTGGCCTGCAGGAATAATCACTGCATCCAAACCTTTAAGTCGGTTGTCCAAATCATTCTTTAAACCATGAAGCTTTTTGGCATTCTCGATATTCTTTCGAGTAATATCCTCGGTGTACCACTTTTCAAATTCCTTGTAGGCATTGAAACTACCATTGAATTGGGCCAGGGTCAGCGCATAGGCCTTAATAGATTCATGCTTTTTTATAACATCCATTTCCTTAACCGGCTCCCATGCCTTTAATAAAAATTTCTCGGTGATAAACTGACGTTGGTCCATGACATAAAATAATTCCAAGTTCTTGTCCATCTCAGACAAGAAATCCAAAAGTTGTTTTCGCATGGCAAACTTATTTAAGAAGGAAATTTTCATTAGCGGGCCGCCCAAAGTCTAAAGTGTTTAAATTCATCAAAAATGGAATTCCATTTTACAATTGGTAATACCGACGAGTAATCATCTGTCCAAACGCGCATGGGCTTATACATCTCTGGCAACAGCGGCCGCCACCCCTGGTCGGTGATTAAATGCATATACCGTTCCCTGTCCCATGTCACAACCGCCCATACCGTGCGCATGGTAATGCCATCTAAACTGGAATTCTTAACTGCAGCCATCGCTCCCGTCGCTGCAGCAATATGGGCAATCACAGGCTCTAAATCGAAATACCGGTTAGGAATATGGAATAAAATTCCTCCTCGTTCTGTCAGCATGGAACGGTATTTGGCCAAGACATCAGCATTGATTAAATGCACAGGAACTGAATCTCCCCCAAAGGCATCAATCACCATGGTGCCATAGCGACGGTCGTTATGCTGCTGCAATTGCAAGCGAGCATCACCAACAATAACATCAACCCACAAGGATGAAAACGACAGGTACCAGAAATATTTCTTGGCAATATCCACCACATCCGGGTCTAATTCATAGAAATCCATCGGCATGGTAGGCTTGGCATACACTGCGATCGTGCCTGCTCCTAACCCGATGGCTGCAATACGGTCTGCTTCGAAATAATTCTGGCTTAGAATTTCTCCCATTGGTGTGCGTGGGCTGTAATAGCCTAACGGAATCCAACGTTGCTTTGGATCAATGAATTCCAGGCCATGTAGCGTTGTCCCATGCACCATGGTCCTTACCTTTTCTCGGGAATTATCAAAAATATCGTAAATGCCGTAATAATTGCGTTGGCGATACACCGACGGGTGCGGCTTAACAACGGATTCAGCAGCCAAGGCTAAAAGCAATAATACACTGACCGCAATCTTAATCCAACGGCCACTGAGCAACACGGCAACCCCTAATAATCCCAATAAGAATTCAATGGGTGCCTTGGAAATAACAGGAATAATCCAGCTGGTGATAAAACCCCCAACAAATCCTCCTAATGAAATCATCACATAAAACAATGTCAGGTCTTTGACCGCGGGCTTGGATTTAATCAACTCGTGCTGGATATGCATGCACAGGCACATTAAAAACACCAAGAAAACCACCAAGGTAACGAGCGGCGGCAAGAATACAAAACGGGATTGGAAATATAAAATCACTGATAAAACCAGGATTGACGGGATAGATACCTGCATCCATCGAGGAAAAAATGGACGTTCCTTAAAACACAAAACAAAACTCAATAGATAGATTGCCAATGGGATCACCCACAATAATGGGATTGGGGCTACTTCATAGGTCATGATATTGGTGACAGATAAAAATAAAATAACTGCGCTGGCACTTAAAATCAGCCATTTGAACAATTGGCCACGGTTGACAGCTACTGCCCCGTCTTCTGTTTGGATATTAGCTGCCCCTTGGGCAACACGTACACAATAAAAAGCAATGATGTGTAGGGCGATTAAAACCAAATAAATCACCCGCCAGATATTTAACATTTCGGTATTTGTGAGGAAATATTCAAAAATAAACGGATAGGTCAACAAAGCCCCAAAAGAACCCGCGTTTGAGATCGCATACAAAAGATACGGATATTTAGCGCGCGCCAAGGTGCTTTGCGCTAACCAGCTTTGGGTCACTAACGATACCGTCGATAAAACAAAGAACACCGGGCCTACGGTCATTAATAAACGCCAAAATACATCCATCACCAACGGCAAATGGCCGGTGTGTTGGGGCAAATGTATGGCATGGCCTGGAAAGAATAATAAAGGAATGAGTAAGAAAACAGCGTGAATCTTTAAATAGGATGCAATGCCATAACGGGAAATCAAATAATGGGCACTGATATAACCGAGAAAAAGGATGGCTTGAAAGAAAACAACGCACGCCCCCCAAACGAGATAGCTACCACCGTAAATAGGAAGGAATAATTTCGCGGCGATCAGCTCAATTTGAAAAAGCGCGAAGGCGGAGACAAATGTGATCGCGCTTAATAGGATAAATCCCATATTTTAGAAACCTTTAAAACCATTAAGTTAATTTTTAAAACCAATCAACTATACTTGGCATTATGAGGTTTGTCATGAAAAAAATAATTGTAATTCTTTATAGATGCAAACTCATTTCTTAAGAACAAAAGATACCCTAAGGTCCGCGCCACAAGCAGAAGCTATCTTCTGAAGCAAAGAAACACTGTATCCTTTATAATTATTACTTTCATATCGGGAAATAGCTGATTTAGTAGTATGAATCTTCTTAGCCAATTGCTCTTGGGTTAAATGAGCTTTGTGACGCAATTCAGCAATTTTCTCAGAAATAACAAGATTGTTATATTCTTTCTCAAAATTTTTACTAAAATTTTTATCTTCCATCAATTGATCAAGATACGTCCTAACTTTAGTTGTTTTCATAATAAACACCCCCTTTTACACGAAATTCATAATCCATTTTAAAATTAATTGCCTTTGCTAATTCTCTTTGTTCAACCTTTTGACCTTTTTTACGATAGGCGTTAGTTATAATGATTTTACTGCCTTCATAGAAGAAATTAAAAAATCGTTCCTCTTTCGGTTTAAACTCATAAATTTTTTCTTGCCGATCAACAAGCCGAAACTTTCTCTCATCAAAAAGCCTCCCTGTATCTGCCATATGTTTGACCAAGGCTGAAAGTTTAATCTTGATTTGGTCATCAGCCAGTTCAAGATACTCTTTTACAGGAATTTCTCCTTTGTGCGTAAAATAAAATTCAATTTGAAACTTTTCTCCTTGATAGAAAACGTAGTCCTCCTGCCTTGGACAATTCATATTAGCTCCATTTAAATGTTAGCATATATGCTAACATTTGTCAAAAAAGGATTTATAAAATAAGGGGATTAATACTATTGGGGGATATATAAAACACTTTGGGGAAGTGAAAAACAAAGCAAACTCTTAAGCATAAGGTATTATACGCACCTCTTTAAGAGCGTCAAATCAAATACATCCCATTACGCGACAGTTATGCTTATCTAAATAACTGGGTAAGAATAGCTTTGTAAAACCTTCATGTAATTGGCGCGCTCAAATGCTTCTGGATTAGCACAGTATTTCTGGCTCATACTCCCATGCATCTGTTGCAAGGAAATATATTCCCGACTTTTCATCCAGGCTTCTATGGCGCTTAAAATTTGAGGAACGCTCGCGACCCCATATTTTAAAAGCACGGAGCATAACATAGTTACATCTGCCCCTGCCATGATCATCTTAATAGCATCTTCTGCTGTATGGATACCGCCTGTCGCTGCCATGCTGCACCGTAAACGGTCATGCAAAATTGCAATCCAGCGCATCGGTAATCGCATGGCCTGCGGGGTACTTAAATTCATGCTCGGGTAAACTTCCAAATTTTCCAAATCAATATCTGGTTGATAAAACCGGTTAAATAAAACAATGCCGTCAACACCAGCATCATCCAAACGCTTGGCCATATTGGCCATATTGCTAAAATAAGGGCCTAACTTAACAGCGACGGGAATTGTTACTGATTCCTTGACCGCCTGAACAATATCCAAATAAGTATTTTCCACATCCTGGCCAGAAATATTCAAGTCTGTCGGGATCATGTAAATGTTAAGTTCCAATGCGTCGGCCCCTGCCTCTTGCATGTACTTGGCATATTTAGTCCACCCGCCCTTGGAATACCCGTTTAAACTGGCGATCACCGGAACACTAACAGCTTTTTTGATTTTGGCGATGTGGACTAAATATTCTTCGGGGCCGACAAAGAATTTCTCGGGTTCCGGGAAGAATGACAATGCCTCAGCAAAACTATTGGTCCCTCGGGACAAATGATTATCAAGCGATAAACTTTCCTGAATGATCTGCTCTTCAAATAATGAAAAACAGACAATGGCTGCGATCCCACCATCATCCAACCGACGGCAAACATCAATATTATGAGAAATTGGTGATGCAGATGCCACGAGCGGGTTGCGCAAAGTCAAACCCATATATTTAGTCGTTAGGTCCATAGATTTTTAATCCTTACCCTTTTTGTTGTTCGGTTGTACCCTCAGCTGCCATTGCCTTAAACATCTTCCAGCGTTCATTCACATCATGTTGGGCCAAATTCAGCAAACGCTTGGCCTCTTCAGGATTGCTTTTGACTAACATGGTGAAACGATTTTGCCTGTCGGCAAATTCCTTCAAGGGAATCTTAGGTTCTGTGGAATCCATTTGGAACGGATTTTTCCCCTCGAGAGTCAGCAAGGGATTATACCTAAACAATGGCCAGTACCCCGCATTTACTGCTGATTTCTGGTCTTGCAAACCATTAATCATGTCAATCCCATGGGCAATGCAATGGCTATACGCGATAATCAGCGACGGGCCATCATAACTTTCTGCTTCAAGGAAGGTGCGCAAGGTATGCTCATCTTTTGCCCCCATCGCCACTGAACCAACATACACATGGCCATAGGTCATGATCATGCGCGCTAAGTCTTTCTTGCCAAGCCCCTTCCCTGCAGAGGCAAATTTGGCAACTGCCCCACGCGGCGTTGATTTGGAAGCTTGTCCTCCGGTATTGGAATACACTTCCGTATCCAAAACAAGGATATTCACATTACGGCCAGACGATAAGACATGGTCTAATCCTCCAAAACCAATATCATACGCCCAACCATCGCCCCCAATAATCCATACGCTTTTTTTGACTAGCATGTCTGCTATCGTCAGCAATTGCTGCGCATCAATGGATTTAATTTTCTTTAATTTTTCTTTTAATACAGCCACACGTTGGCGTTGCTCAAAAATATCTGCTTCTTCCAATTGCTTGGCATTGATAATTCCACTGACTAACTCATCCCCTAACTGCCCTGCCATTTTTACGCACAATTCCATGGCATGTTCTTTTTGTTGATCAACGGCAAGGCGCATGCCAAGACCAAATTCCGCATTATCTTCAAACAAGGAATTTGCCCAGGCAGGACCACGCCCTTCTTTATTTTTCGTGTATGGGGTCGTCGGTAAGTTACCCCCATAAATGGAAGAACATCCCGTAGCATTGGCAATAAGCATACGGTCACCAAACAGCTGGGTCGCTAATTTGATATACGGCGTTTCGCCACAACCCGTGCATGCTCCGGAAAACTCAAACAGCGGTTCTAAAACTTGTGACGAACGCACGGCATTCTTTTTGACCAGACGACGGTCTATTTCCGGAAGATCTAAGAAGAAATCCCAATTTTCTTTTTCCGTGTCCCGTATAGGACGCTGCTCAGCCATATTAATGGCTTTTAATTTTGTTTCTGCCTTATTCTTAACAGGACAAACATCCACACAGAGCCCACAGCCTGTACAATCTTCCGGGGCAACCTGCAGGGTATATTTTAAATGCTTCCATTCGGTATCCCTGGCCTGTACAGATTTAAATGTCGACGGAGCACCTTCAGCCAATTTTGGCTCATACACTTTAAAGCGTATAACTGAATGCGGACAAACCATGGAACATTTGCCACACTGGATACAGATATCCTTGTCCCACACAGGAATTTCCTGGGCAATATTACGTTTTTCCCATTTGGCAGTTCCGACGGGATATGTACCATCTACCGGCATACAACTTACTGGAAGATGGTCCCCTTGATAGGAAAGCATCGGCGAAATCACCTTCTTGACAAAATCTGGCGCATCTTTGGCAACCATCTGATGGCGAGAGCGCGTGCTGGTAACCTTAGAAGGATATTTAATCTCATGCATATTCGCAATACTTTGGTCCACCGCATGGAAATTCATGGCCACAATATGCTCACCCTTTTTGCCATAGGATTTCTGGATAAAATCCTTAATCGACTTAATGGCCTCTTCTCTCGGAAGAACGCCAGAAATTGCAAAGAAACAGGTTTGCATAATCGTATTGATACGCCCACCCATCTTTGATTCCCGCGCTACCTTATAGGCATCAATCACAAAGAATTTCAATTTCTTATCGATAATTGTTTTTTGTACTTCTTTAGGCAAAGCATCCCAAACCTTATCTTGCTCAAATGGGGCATTGAGTAAAAACACCCCCCCTTCTTCAATTTTGTCTAATAAATCATATTTTTCAAGAAAATCGAATTGATGACATCCAACAAAGTTTGCGCTGGTGACTAAAAACGGCGAATGGATTGGCTTTGGGCCAAAACGAAGATGCGAAACTGTTTGGGAGCCGGATTTTTTGGAGTCATAGACAAAATACCCTTGCACAAACAGATTTGTATTTTCCCCAATGATCTTGATGGTATTCTTGTTTGCCCCCACAGTCCCGTCGGCACCAAGCCCATAAAATATCGCCTTTACCCCATCGGTCAGTTCAATGATATAATTCGGGTCATAATCCAGACTGGTATGGCTTACATCATCATTAATCCCAACCGTAAAATGATTTTTTGGTTTATCCTTCTTTAATTCATCAAGAACACTTTTGACCATGGCTGGGGTGAATTCTTTAGACGATAAACCATAACGTCCCCCAATTAATTTTGGCGTGCTATTAAAATGCTCCCCAGAAGTATTCTCAAACAAGGCCTGGGCAATATCCATATACAGAGGTTCACCACTGGAACCAGGCTCCTTGGTCCGATCTAACACGGCAATGGCAGAAACTGTCCTTGGAAGCGCCTTGATAAAATGTTCTAAAGAAAATGGCCTATAAAGCCTTACCTTTAAAACCCCAACCTTTTCTCCCTCGCTGATAAGCTTATTAACCGTTTCCTGGGTTGTTGCTGCCCCTGAACCCATGATCACAATGACCCGCTCTGCAAACGGATGTCCATAATAATCAAACAAATGGTATTGCCGGCCTGTTAGTTGTGCAAACTTATCCATTGTCTTTTGCACAATAGCCGGACATTTCTCGTAATAAGGATTAACTGTTTCTCGTGCCTGAAAATACACATCAGGGTTTTGGGTCACACCACGGATGACTGGATCATCAGGTGTCAATCCACGCTTGCGATGTGCTAACACCAATTCCTCGTCGATCATGGCCCGGATATGCTCTTCGCTGACCTTTTCGATCTTAACCACTTCATGCGACGTCCTAAAACCATCAAAAAAATGTAAGAACGGAATACGTGCTTCCAAGGTCGCTGCTTGTGCAATTAAGGCTAAATCCATAACTTCCTGGACCGTTGATGAGCACAACATGGCAAAACCTGTTTGACGCACGGCCATGACATCGCTATGATCCCCAAAAATAGACAAGGCCTGGGTCGCCAAAGAACGGGCAGCCACATGAAATACCGTCGGGCATAATTCCCCGGCAATCTTGTACATATTAGGGATCATTAAAAGCAAACCTTGGGAGGCCGTAAAGGTAATCGTTAATGCTCCTCGCTGTAAGGCGCCATGCACTGCTCCAACTGCGCCAGCCTCACTTTGCATTTGCTGGACTAACGGTGTTGTATTCCAAATATTTTTCTGGCCATAACCTGCCCACTCATCGGCAAGCTCTCCCATCCCGGAAGATGGTGTGATCGGATATATGGCAATCACTTCGTTGGTTTTAAATGCAATATAAGCTGCTGCTTCATTCCCGTCGATATTTACAGTGGAAGACGATTTCATATGCGTTAACCTCGGCTCATTTGGTGTTCATTTAAAATTAAAATAACGGTTTAACAAATCCTGGGCAATTGCTCGCCGGAGATCACATCTACAATACGATTCGCCCCAATCTTGCTTTTAAGGACCACCATGGATGCCCCTTCTTGGGCAATATGGCCAATCACGCAAGCGTCCTTGCCTTGGGGATGACGGCGCATAATCTCAACCGCCTTTTCTGCTTCGTGCGACGGGACAAAGGCCACCATGCGTCCTTCATTGGCGACATACAAAGGATCAAGCCCGAGCATTTCACATGCTGCTGCCACATCTTCCCGGACAGGGATCTGATCCTCGATGATTTGCATCTTTGTATTTGAGGCTTGGGCAATTTCATTTAAAGAACTTGCCAATCCTCCTCGGGTCAAGTCTCTCAGGCAATGGACATTGATTTTCTGATTAATTAAATCCAAAACCATATCTGCTAATGGCGCAGTATCACTTTCAATGGCACTTTCAAAACTTAAACTTTCCCGTTGCGCCATAATTGCCATGCCGTGGGCCCCTAAATCCCCGTTAATGATAATGGCATCTCCGGGACGAACAGCCGTAGGGTTAATTGTTAGATCATGCTCAATCACACCAATACCGGCGGTATTAATAAAAATGCCGTCTCCCTTTCCACGACCCACAACCTTGGTGTCCCCTGTAACAATATAAACACCTGCCTCCTGGCACGCTTTACGCATGGCATCCACAACCTGCCAAAGCTTATCTATGGCTAGCCCTTCTTCTAAAATAAAGCCGCAACTTAAATACAATGGCCGTGCCCCTGCCATGGCTAAATCATTCACCGTTCCATTAACTGCCAAGGTGCCAATATTCCCACCGGGAAAAAACATCGGGCTAATCACGTACGAATCTGTTGTAAACGCTAATCGTCCACTGGGACGTTTTAATATGGCTGCATCATGCTTTTGCATCAGGATAGGATTATCAAAACCCGCTAAAAACATTTTCTCAATTAGCTGATGCATAAAACGGCCACCACCCCCATGCGCTAACAGCACTTGGGGATAATTTTGGATCGGAAATGGACAGCTCAGCACAAATTCTTTGTCCTTGTTCATTGAAGAACTCCTTCTAACCGACGGTAACGGTAATATGCAGCGCATGCTCCCTCGGATGAAACCATGGTTGCCCCTAATGGATGATCTGGTGTACATTTTTTTCCGTACGCCGGGCATTGATGAGGTTTTTTAACCCCTTGCAATACTAACCCGCTAATACATTCCGGACTTTCCTGGGTAATAATTCCATTGAGATTAAAACGTTCCTGGGCATCAAAATCTTTATACGCCTCACTTAAACCAAATCCACTTTGAGGAATTTCACCAATGCCTCGCCATTTACGTGGAATCACCGTAAATACTTCCCGAATAATATTGATCGCATGCATATTGCCTTCCTTATGCACCCAGCGGACATATTGATTTTCCAGCTCATGACGGCCTTCTTCTAACTGCTTAACACACATGTAAACACCTTCTAAAATATCCAAAGGCTCAAACCCAGTCACAACAATGGGGATTTTATACTTCTCAACCAAGGGTGGGTATTCGGTATAGCCCATCACAGTGCACACATGCCCTGCTGCCAAGAACGCCTGCACCCGATTGACTTTTGAAGATAGAATAGCCTCAATGGCCGGAGGAACCAAAACATGAGAAACTAAAATGGAAAAATTCTTAATCCCCTCTTTTTTAGCCTGATAAACACACATGGCATTGGCAGGGGCCGTGGTTTCAAAACCAACCGCAAAAAACACCACCTGTTTATCAGGATGCTGCCTGGCTAAAGAAAGAGCATCCATCGGTGAATAAACAATACGGATATCCCCACCTTGTGCCTGCACTGCAAACAAATCTTTATCCGAGCCAGGGACGCGCAACATATCGCCAAACGAACAAAAAATCACATCCCGACGAGAAGCTAAGGCAATGGCCCGATCAATTAATTCCAAAGGCGTAACGCACACGGGACAACCAGGCCCATGCACAAGTTCAATATTCTTTGGCAATAATTCATCGATCCCGAATTTAACAATCGCATGCGTTTGTCCGCCACAAACTTCCATCAAAACCCACGGCCTTGTTGTGATGCGATGGATTTCCCGCGATAATTGCATGGCTAACTTAGGGTCCCTATACTCTTCCATGAATTTCATCGAGCTCTCCCATTTGTTTTAAATATTCAAATACCTTCATTGCCTCTTCTTCATGCACGGTCCCCAAAGCGAAGCCCACATGTACAATCACATATTCACCGACCGTTGCTTCTGGCACATAGGCTAATGAGACTTCTTTGATAATGCCTCCAAAATTAACCTTTCCCCGACGGGTCAGAAAATCCTGGCTGTCTTGGGTAATGCTTTCAATTTTCCCTGGAATGGCTAAGCACATTTAATTTGTCCCTTTATTTTTCTGCCAGCGTGCTGCGGCAATAACAGCCTGTCCTAAGGCAATGCCCCCATCATTTGTGGGCACCTGTGAATGCCAATAGGCACTAAATCCTTCCTGCCTTAAACGATCGATGAGCTTCTGGATCAAATATTTATTTTGAAAACAACCGCCGCTTAAAACCACCTGTTCTATCCCAACACGTTTGGCAACATCGATGGCCATTTCAATTAAGGTGTTATGAAACTTTGCGGCAATCAATACCTTATCTTCGCCTGCACGGATGGCTGCGATGATTTGCAATAGCATCGGACGCCAGTCCAAAATATATTTATTCTCACCTGAAGTTTCCTGTTCTTTAATCATCTTCCATGCATAGCTGCCAGAATATTGTTCTCGCCCAATGGAATATTCCAATAACATTGCTGCCTGACCTTCGAAGCTAGCTTCTTGGCAAAGCCCCAATAACGCAGAAACCCCGTCGAATAATCGGCCCATACTTGTAGTAAATGGAGACTGCACACCCTTGGATAACATTTTCTGGATATTATCGATGTCTTGGTCTGAAAAACTTTGTAACGGGATTAAATCTTTATAATGATTTAAATCTTCCCCGGATAAAGCAGCCAATAGCCCCAAGGCTGTTCGTTTAGGTTGTCGGATGGATGTTTCTCCACCAGGAATCCGAAATGGCAATAAATGGCCAACCCTACTGAATGTCGAGAGAGTAGATAGTAAAAACTCACTCCCCCAAATTGTTTGGTCTGTACCTAATCCTGTCCCATCCCAGGCAAGACCCAATACCGGTCCCTTTAAAAAATGTTCCGCCATGCATGACACCACATGGGCATGATGATGCTGGATAGGTAATAATGCTTCACTCATGCCATTGGCATAACGGGTCGATGAATAATCCGGATGTAAATCCACAGCCACATAATTTAATGGTTGTGTATAAAGGCCGCGTAAACTTTTGATAGCCTGGGAAAAGGCCTTCATGGATTCTTCCGACTGCAAATCCCCAATATGTTGGCTTACAAAAACCCTATTCTTGATTTTCAAGGCTACTGCATTTTTCATTTGGGCCCCTAAAGCCAAAATATTGGCCTCATCATCTTCAACCAATATGGGTAACGGCGCAAACCCTCGAGCCCGACGGCTAATAGAAAAACGTTCTTTAATAATCATGCCTACTGAATCGTCTACCGAACGGACAATCGGACGGTCATGAACCAAGAAGACATCGGCAATTTTTCCTAATTTCTCTAAAGCTTCATCATTGTCTATGCACATTGGTTCTTCAGAATAATTTGCACTGGTGGCAACCACTGGCCGGCCTAATTCACTAACAAGCAAATGATGCAGCGGTGTATAGGCAATCATCAATCCCCAATAAGGATTGTTCATAGAAACTGCCGTCGCTATTTTATCTCCTTTAAGCTGATTGTTCTTCTTAGTCAAAAGGACAATGGGTGCTTGGGCACAAGTTAAACAGTGCTCTTCCTGACTGGAAATCTCACAATAATTCTTAGCCACATCTATTGAAGGCACCATAATAGCCAAAGGCTTTTCTTCCCGGTGCTTGCGTTGCCTTAACCTAAGCACAGCCTGTTCATTGGACGCATCGACGATTAATTGAAAACCACCCAATCCTTTCAGCGCCAAAATTTTTCCTTCTCGAAGAGCTTTTACCGCGACTTCGAGAGCTTCATAATCTTTGGCCAATACTTTTCCCTGGATATCCCATACCTCTAAACGGGGGCCACACGTCGGGCAAGCATTGGGCTGGGCATGATAGCGACGATCATTAGGATCTTCATATTCCTTTTGGCAATCCTGGCACATGATGAATTTCTTCATTGACGTATATCTACGATCATATGGCAATTGTTCAATAATCGAATACCGAGGACCACAGTGCGTGCAATTTGTAAACGGATAATGATATCGTCGATTGGATGGATCAAAGATTTCCTTAAGGCATTCCGGGCAGGTTGCCATGTCTGGCAAAATAATTGCGTCTGGTCGGGCGATGACCTGGCTTTCCTTGATGGTAAAACGGCTGTCCCCTTGAGCAGGCAGGTAGGACACACGGCAATTTTGAATCAAGGCATGTGCGGGACACTCATTTTTAATACGCGTTACGAAATCCTCGAGGCAATCCATTGTTCCTTCTGCCTCAATGGTAACTCCTTCGGAAGAATTGCACACATAACCGCTTAACCCCAAACTAACACCAAGGCGATAAACAAACGGACGAAACCCCACCCCTTGCACAGCTCCTTGCAAAAGTATGTGCACTCTTTGAATTGGTTTCTTTTCCGATATTGCCATAGCCATTGTGTAATCACTTTTTAAATTGTATGGATTCAACTGAGATTTTGTTGCCACTGACGGTTTCAACACTTAAAGAACCACAATATGTACACATCGGCATATGATGGTCTTCTACCCTACCGGTGCGATGACATTGCTTACAGCACACCCTCATCGGCTCTTCATTTAAATTAAGCTGGACACCTTCTAACGGCGTTCCCTTGACTGATACTTGAAAATGCATCTGCACGGATTCCAACACCAAATGGTACACCTCTCCAACGGTGACCTTTATCGTTTGCACCTTTTTACCCGGTTGTTTCTTTAATTCCCCCAGGATTACCTCGACGATCTTTTCCGTAAATTGGCCTTCATGCATAGAATTATTTCTCCTTTAAGAATGCCGATATTTCATCCAACGCTTTAGGAACCATTAACTGCACCTCAGGAGACAATTGCTCGCTCATCGCAAAACTACGGCCTCGAATAGCACACAAATACAAATTCAAATTCTTGTGGTACAACTTCTTGGCCAGTGCCCAAAAAAGCTCTGGTGAAAGATGATGGGAAGATGAACCATGTTCATGCTCGCTGGCCTGGACCTTTTTAAAAACCAAACCCTGCCCTAAGAACGAAGCATCGATTAATAATATTTTCTCATACTCCCCAACTTCTTCTAAAAGCTCAATGTTTAGCTGGTGAACCACTTTCACTTTCACGCCGGGAATATTCTTTTCCTTAATCTTATGTGCTATGTGTGGACCTACCCCATCATCTGACCTTAATGGGTTGCCTACCCCTATGACTAAAAATTTCTTAGCCTCTTTTAATGACATTGAGCAATCCACCTTGTTTATTGCGCATTTCTATAATCAAAGGCATTGAACCAACGGCATGCGTGGAGCATGACAAGCAAGGGTCATAACAACGGATCGCCGCCTCAACACGGTTCAATGCCCCTTCTTTAATATCTTTGCCATTCACATATTGCTTGGCCACTTCCAAAACAGACCGATTCATGGCAGGGTTATTTTGTCCTGTCGCTATAAGCAAATTGACCTTTGTTAATTTTCCACTTTCATCGGTGATGTAGTGGTGAAATAGTGTTCCTCTCGGCGCTTCTGAAGACCCTATTCCTTCCAACTGATTTTGATTACCAAACGATTGGATATGGGTCGAGGTAATTTGAGGGTCTTGCAAAATAACTTTTGCCTCTTCAATGCAACCTAACATTTCAATCAACCGGGCATAATGAAAATAAAATGTCCCGTGGACAGGCTTACCAGGTGCCAGGGCCTTAAAATTCAAGAACTCCTTTTGTGCTTGGGGTGTTTTCATCTTGGTGGCCACATTTAACCGCGCTAAAGGACCCACACGGTAAAACCCTTTGTCATAGCCGTATTTCTTGTAATAAGGATACTTCAAATACGACCAATTAATCGAACGCTCGGCGATATAATCCAGATAATTCTTAGGGTCCAATTGGTCTTCAATAATCGTTCCATCACGGTCAATGAAACGCAGTTTCCCATCATATAATTCAAGCTCTCCTTGTGGTCCTACTGTCCCAAGGTACATGGTTTCAAAATTCGCAAAAGACTCAACCTCTTGTTTATGTTCATCCTGATATTTCTTAATTAAATCAATGCCAATCTTGGTGGTCTCAATCGCCTCAGGTATCCAAGCCAATAATGCTTTACGATTTTCTTCCGTCATGGGATAAGACATACCTCCAGGCACAATACCCATGATATGGATTTTCTTTCCTGTAACACGTTCACTGATTTCCTGGCCAAATTTACGCAGGCGGATCCCGCGTTTTGCCAGTTCAGGAAATTTCTCGGCAATGCCAATAATATTTCTCGTCGTTGGATCACTGTCCCACCCAAATAAGAAATCCGGTGAAGACAGATGAAAAAAACTTAATGCATGCGAAGAAACAGTTTGGCCGATATGGATCAACCTTCTTAATAAATTTCCCGCATACGTCGGTTTAATACCCATGATCATTTCACAGGCTTTTGCACTGGAGACCGAGTGGCTCACAGGACAAATGCCGCAAATGCGTGGAGTGATCGTCGGCATTTCTGAATACAGCCGACCTTCACAAAATTTCTCAAACCCCCTGAATTCATTGATATGAAATTGGGCATCTTCGACCTTGCCATCATCTCCTAACATAAGGGTAATCTTCGCATGACCCTCAATGCGGGTCACGGGACTGATCAAAATAGTATTCGCCGGTTGCTTAACCATATTTCAATTTCCTTTCCTGATCTAAATTCGGAATCCTGTCATTAAGCAATTCAAAAAGCACATAGAAAATCGTATCCGCCGATGGTGGGCATCCTGGAATATAAAAATCAACATTAACAGCCTCATGCAAAGGGATCACCTTATCATGCAATTTCAAGAGGGCTGGATGCAAAGGCATTTGCCCTTTGCCATCATTACTAATCGCATGCACATACGATTGGTCTAAAACCTCTTGTTTCGTAAAGTAATTGCGCATTCCCGTCACATTGGTTGTGATCGCACAGTCCCCTAAGGAAACAACGAATTTACTTTTCTCACGGATATGACGGATTTCATATAAATGCTCATCGCTGGTAACAGATCCCTCTACGATCGTCACATCCACATCAGGCAATTCCTTGCCATCAACAATTGGACATTTAACAATATCAGCAAGCTTTGCTACTTCCAGGATACGCTCATCAATATCCAGTAAGGACATATGACAACCTGAACACCCTCCCAGCCACACTGTTGCTATCTTTTTTTTGCTCATAGGTTCATCTTTCTTTTTTTCACGAGTTCGGTGATTTTTTTAGGATTCTTTTCAAATTGCCCCTGGACAATTTTCTTGGGCCACAAAGCCCCAGTCGGGCAAACATCGACACATTTGCTACATGAGGTACATGTGGTAGATTCTCCCCATGGGGTATTAAAATCAGAAATGACCCTTGCCTTATACCCACGATTCATGATTCCCCAATTATGGGCCCCTTCCACCTCGGCACAGACACGCACGCACCGCGTACACAAAATGCAACGGTTCGGGTCCATCACAAACCAGGGATGAGAAGCATCCACATCACACTGTTGAAATAAATATGGGAAGCGGACATGTTCCATTCCCACCTTGTATCCTAAATCCTGTAGTTCACAATTATTGTTTGCGACACAAACAGCACAAATATGATTACCTTCGGCAAAAATCATTTCCGTAATCATCTTGCGGTATCTTTTTAACTTATCCGTCTGGGTTAAGACCACTTGATTTTCTTGGACCTTGGTCGTGCACGTCGGTAAAAGTTTTGATATCCCCTCAACTTCAACCAAGCATAAACGGCAAGCCCCAACATCGGTCAACCCATCAAAATGGCACATGGTGGGAATATCCACATTATTTTCCCGGCAAACTTCCAGCAATGTCTTGCCACTTTCTGTTTCAACCTTATTTCCATCAATTGTCAGTGTAATTTTTGCCATACCTTCTCCTCTGGGTACAAACTTAATGAGCAATTTTTTCTTTTACCGGGTTATTGACATAATTTTCGTACTCATGCCTGAAGTATTTTAACGTACTTAATAATGGGTTTGGTGCTGACATCCCCAAACCACACAGGCTGGTTTCCTTAACTAAAAAAGCCAACTCTTCTAATTTCTTTAAATCTTCAGGCGTTGCTTGACGCGCACAGATCTTAGTTAACAGGTCATACATCATCTTAGTGCCCACCCTGCAGGGAACACATTTGCCGCATGACTCATCCATACAAAATTCCATGAAAAACTTAGCCACATCCACCATGTCCGAAGTATCATCCATAACAATCAGACCACCTGACCCCATGATGGAACCTAAGGCCACCAAGGATTCATAATCGACTTTTACGTCGAGGAATTCCTTAGGAATGCACCCTCCAGAAGGCCCTCCTGTTTGGGCTGCCTTAAAATCACGTCCCCCTGGAATTCCTCCTCCAATATCAAAGACAATTTCCCTTAAGGAAGTCCCCATGGGCACTTCAATTAATCCTGAATAATTAATTTTTCCTGCCAGAGCAAACACCTTGGTTCCGGCACTCTTTGGGGTACCAATATCGCTATACCATTCCCCACCATTTTTTATAATGGGGGTAATTGAGGCGAAGGTTTCCACATTATTAATCAATGTCGGCTTCCCCCATAACCCTACTTCAGCAGGAAAAGGTGGCCGGGGGCGCGGCGTTCCTCGCTTTCCTTCAATAGAGGCAATTAATGCTGTCTCTTCTCCACAGACAAACGCCCCGGCACCAATTCGAATTTCCACATCAAAATTAAACGTACTTCCTAAGATACTTGTTCCTAATAAGCCCAATTTCCTGGCTTGTTTAATAGCCATTTCAAAACGTTTAATGGCCAGTGGATATTCCCCGCGGATGTAAACAAAACCCTGGCTAGCTCCGACGGCATAACCCGCAATGGCCATGCCTTCTAACACACGATGGGGATTCCCTTCCAAAACGCTGCGGTCCATAAACGCGCCAGGATCACCTTCATCCCCATTACAAATGATATATTTCTGGTCAGCCACATATTTGTAAACCGTTTCCCACTTAATGCCCGTCGGGAAACCTGCACCGCCCCTGCCACGCAAACGGCTATGCTTAATCTCTGCAATCACCTCTTCACTGGACATTTGAAATAAAACCTTATCCAGAGATTTATAACCTCCATTGACAATAAAATCCTCAATAAATTCAGAGTTAATATCGCCGCAATTCCTTAAAACAATCTTCATTTGCTTCTTAAAAAATGGATCTTGCGATGAATCTAGAAACACCTTTTCTCTCGAATCAACAAACAAGACCTTGGCTTCAATTGGCTTCTTTTCAATAATTTGGCTTTGCACGATGGGAACAACATCTTCCTCTTTAATTTTTTGATAAATTGTATTTTCCGGCATCACCTTAACAAGAGGCCCTTGGTTGCAAGGCCCCATGCAGCCTGTAGGAATGACTTCTACTTCATTTTCCAAACCTTTTTCTTTAACTTCGCTTTGAAGTTTCTTTAACACTGCCTCTCCACCGGACGTTAAACAGCTTGCCCCACAGCACACACAAACTTTTTGCTTAAATTGGCTTTTCTTGGCCGCCACTTGGTCGGCAATTGTTTTTAGGTCTTGACGATTCATGAATGGACTCCTGTTTTTACTGTAATCTTCGTTTCAATATCGGCGGCAGTAACCTTGGCCATGACTTCATCATCGACCACAACAGCTGGGGCCAAACCACACGCCCCAATGCACCGGGCAACCTGTAGGCCTAATTTATTGTCTGGTGTTACATTTCCAGGCTTAATATGAAAACTTTTCTCAATAGAATCAAGAATGGCTTGGGCTCCTTTGACATAACATGCCGTTCCAGTACAAACCAGACAGGTATGATCCCCTTTTGATTTTAAAGAGAAAAAATGATAAAACGTGACTGTTGAATATACGCGGCTTGGTGGAACCTTCAGGGATTTGGTAATAAATGCCAGTACATTCATGGGCAAATAGCCATAGGCATTTTGTGCCGTATGAAGAATTTCAATAAGGGCATCCGGCCTGTAATTCTCTTTCTTCATCTTGGCAGTAATTAATTTCACCCGAGGATCTGTCTTGGGCAACTCAACATCTAAAATATTTCTCTTCTTTGTTTTGATCATAACGATTCCTTCAATTAAAGATTTTGTGCCAGCGCCCATTGAAGCCCATCAGGAAGTTGGCTTGCCAGGGGAATTAACAATACTGCTCCGAAACAACACAAGGCTATACGTAAAGCTAAAACATGTTTCTTGTCTGTGTTCAATGCTTGTTCTAATATACTGCACAAGACAACTGATAAAACAGCTTCGCTTCCCGCGATCAATATATGAACAGGCATCATGCTTCTAAACATTGGCCCAAAAGCAACGGCACCAGATAAGGACACTTCTATAGTGCAGGCAAAAGCTGCTAAGACCACAGAAACTATGGAAGCGATCGCTACTGAAATATTTCTTGAAGCTCCTCGGGCCTGTAAACTCATCATAAGCAATCCCCCAAGGCCAGCGCCAATCAACGACATATTTAATACATTCGCGCCTAAGGTATGGAGACTCCCATCCCCTAAAAACAAAGCTTGGGCCAATAATATTAATGCTAGCGACACAATCGCCCGGGGAACCCCTAAAAGACTGGCAGCGAGAACCCCTCCAATGAGATGTCCTGAAGTACCGTGCGTTACTGGAAAATTAAGCATTTGGGAAATAAAAATAAAGACTGTCACCCCTATCCAACGCATCAGAGATACCTGATCATTAGACTTGCTTGCGAAATAAATTGCAGAACCGACGCCGGCTAAGCTAACCGCCAAGGTGACGGGACAAATATTGCCATGTAACATGTGTTGAGGAATATGCATTTTTACTCTCCTTTTTATGTCTTAAAAGCGATAATACGAGCATATCTCAATAAATTGTTTGTCCTAAGTCGGATTTTATTATAGAATCGATAAGATTTGCTTATGGATGGGAAAATATGATCAATCTCTTCTTTATAAAGACTTTCATTGCCGTGGCTCAAACCGGGTCATTTAGGTTAGCCGCCGAAAAAAACAATATCACCCAACCAGCGGTATCCCAACATATCCTCTTATTGGAAAAAAAACTGCGCTGTACCCTATTTGAACGTTCTTCTAAAAAAATCGTCTTAACCGCAGACGGCCAAATCTTTATGTCCTATGCCCAACAGATGCTGGAGCTTTATGACACGGCCAAGGCAAAGATTTCTGAAAACAACAATCGCTATATGGGCGTTATCCATATCGTATCGATTTACACCATGGGGCTTTACCAATTAAAACCCATCATGCAGCATTTGCTTAAAAAATACCCTGGAATTACCATCAACTTGGAATACTGTTACCACGATGCGGTTTACGAAGCGATTAAAAAAGGAACTGCGGATTTTGGCCTTGTGGCTTACCCTAAGCCCATGGCAGGTTGCACGGTTAAGGTATTTGATGAGGAAGAATTAGTCTTAGTCCAGTCCCACAAACATAAATTTTTTAAAAAGAATCATGTCCAGCTCAAAAACCTAAATGGCCTCCCCTTTGTTGGGCTAGACACAAAAACCCCAACTGGGTTAGCTACGCAAAAATATTTACTTTCTAAAGGGGTTAAACTAAATTTAGTGAAGGAATATGAAAATATTGAAACCGTTAAGGATGCCATCGACGTTGGCATCGGCTATTCGGTGTTGCCCAAATCAACCATTACCCAAGAAATTAAGAATAAATCCTTCGATATCATCCAGGCCTCAGGACTAGATATTAAACGCCCCTTGGCCATTATTTACAGCAACAAAAAAGTATTTTTAAAATCCACCCGGCTTTTCTATGAAATGATCAATAAAAAGTATTCCAAATAGATTACGATACCTTTCTTTTATTTTTCTTCACCTTGGTTACAATCTGGGCGATGATTTGGATTACTTCTTTAGGTTCTAGCCGATCAACGTTGATAATAGCATCGTAAAGTAACGGATCTTCGATATTCTTTCCAAAAAATCTTTCCAAATAATCTTTACGGGTTGCATCCTCGACATAAATATACTCCTTGGCCTCTTTTGCCAGCATCGGATAAAACTCTTCAATATGTTCAACACGTTTATCAAACGATGAAACCAATCGAATATGAATACCCCCTGCCAACTTAGCCGTAATCACATTCGAGGCCCTGCCCACTAAAATCACATGCCCTAGTTGAGCTAGATGCAAAATGGTCTTGACTGATTCCTTCACTAAAGCATTTTCCGTTGGATGATAGTGAAAAATCTCGTTACTGATATCCTGAATTTGCTTAACCTTATCTTTTGGCAAATATGGAAGAGCTGTTTCTGCCAACTTATATTCCTCCCTCACCTTTTTGAGTAACCCCTCATCAAACACGGCCCACGGTTGCTTGCTTTTACGATCTTGTTTCATAAGGCATTCACAAAGACCTTTCGAAATCGTGATCCCATAGGCCCCTGTTTGTCGAGAAATGGTAACAAATGGAGCAACCTCCTCTGTATTTGCTGACGGATTTTTCAAAGCTTGAAGTTTAGCTTTAATAAACGAAGCATAATTATTCACCAATTCATTCATATGACATTCCTTTCCAGACGTCCTTAAGCTGAATTATAAATTAAGTATATATCATCCTCACCTTAAATGGTTGTCGCATTATTTTATTTTAACGATAAGATTTACTTATTGATGAAAATGATGGTGGGCATAAAAAATCCCCCGCATACTATTACCTATGGGGGGGAAACGGAGAGGGAGAGATTCGATTAAGGCGTTTTTCGAACTATTTAAAAAGAAACGAACTATGATGTAACTGCTTTATTGCTAACATCTTGACCATTCTTTCGTTTCCATCTCTTTCCCCGCCGTTACTCCCCTTTTTGTTCGACGATGGGCACCTTTTGGGCACCATTAACCTTCTATCCAAACATCATGAATCCATGTTGCTAGATCGGACCATTTCTCATTTGAAAATCCATTATGCGACCAATAAACAACTTCACCGTTCTTATTTAAACAATAATAATCACCATTGTCCTGACAAATTGGGAGTAAATCTTTAGCAATGCCTGCATCCCAACCTTCTTTTGCGACATTAATTAAATATAAACGATTATCTCTTATATCTAAATTGGCTGGTTCTAGCGTTCCATATACCACGTCACTTGCATATAGCAGAAAATGACGATATTGATTAGGAAAAGTTATTCCTAAATCTTTCTCTGCCCTTACAACATCTTGTTCCTTTGGTAAAGTAAGTGGATTAGGAACATCTTCATTTAACTCTTTTAATTGGACTATTATTTCTTTTATATCCATGAAAAACCCCATGCCCGTCAATGCTACTAAGATTTAAAAAATAAAAAATCTGCTTTGTTGTAAGTATAACACAAACAACACCGGGATAAATTCAAACCTCAAATATTTGCTGGCTTCATGCGCTTTCTCGCCTGTAACCATCTTTCCAAATCAGATTGCCTAAAACGGATCACTCCAGCGGAACCTCTGCTTTTATAGACCTTAAAATATGGAATATCCCCGCAATGAACCCAATTATAAATGGTCTTAGGGCTCATTTGTAACAGTTCCCCCACTTCACGAATCTTTAAAAGTTTTTCCATAAATCCTCCAAATCTTAGACATAACATAAATACAATCTATATTAAGATTCCAGAAGGATTTAATTTCTATATGTGGGGGAGAAATTAAAGGGGGATTCCTTGATACCTGCTAAATAAAATTTAGCACAAACAAAAAATCTGTCAACAATTGCCTTGCAACCAATAATTAGTGCAACGATCTGTTGCACTAATTATCCAACAGCTTTTAAAATAACTTTTTCGTAATGTATTTTCTCAAATCTAAACGGACCAACTTGCTTAAATGAAGCCATATCAGTCATCTGAGGATCGTAGTCATTCTCATATCCAAACTCGGACCATTCAATTATTCCAGAAGACTCTGAAATTTTAATGGTAATAGCTCCACAGCCAATGTCTCCACACTCAGAGCAAACATATAACATGCATCGGCCATTTTCTAAATCTGGTGCTTGTTTTAGCTTGAAGACTTCGGCACTTTCCCGATTCAAAGCCAAGTTTTCTTCCTGTGAAAATCGTCCTACCATATCAAACTTAGAGGCTCCAAGCAATTCATACAGTGATTGCCCATTCACAATGAAATCAATTGTATGACGTTCGTGTTTAACTGTCGAATCACCAGCACGATGAATAACACGTAAATCTAATTTATCAGTTTTTTCCATATCCCATCCTCATTTAAACTTCTTCATAAATCTTAATCGTGATCATTTCTTTTAAATTTTACTTTAAGCAGGTAGCAATCTTTTAGTTTTTCCACATCCAAAACGGTGATTTTCCCACTCATATCTGGGTCTTCAACGAAACCATGTTTAGTTTGACACTCAAAATAAAAAGATGCTGATCCACTACAAGAAGAACTGGAATGAAAATCGATGTAACCAATATCGATACTTCGAAGATTAAGAATTATATCTGAGCTCTTTCCATTTCTACCTTTCAAATATTTTGTTTCCATATTCTTCTCCAATATTCTTAAATCTTTAAATTTTCTTTTGTTTCTTTACTATATTTCTCTTTTACTTTCTTGAGGAAAAATATAATGTTGCCATTTTCTTCTTTTTTCTCAAAATTTATTATTATTTGTGAACTATAAACACTTGGGTCAATTTTAGATTCCCCCTCGTATCTAGCTGTTAAAATTATTTGTAACGCCACCGCTGCACTATTATTCTTTAACTTAGAAATATTAATTTCGGGAACAAAATTTGTTACAATGTTTCCCATTCCATCAGAGGATAATTGCCCCACTCCTTCGGGATTCTCAATCAATACTCCTGGTTGAATAGTGTCAATCCTTCCAGCCGAATCAATCCAAAAACTATCATATTTTAATTCAACGTTTTGAGCCGGTATTTTTCCCTTATTTATTAAATTAAAACTTAAATACATTTTCTCTTCATTGGAGTAAACAAAATAAAACATCCCGTTCTGTATTTTTATATTACCACCTGGTTTTAACCAAAAAACTAAATAAGGTCGGTATTCCATCTGAAGCGCTGCGATCTTATGTTCAGTGTTCTGTTTTTCGGTATTTGCTGATCTCTCTGCGCTGTTAAAGCCTAACCATGTAATAAATGCTATAAAAATAGTAGCTATAGCCATAAAAATATTGGTTAATTGTGGAATAAATCTGTCCGGATTCCATCTAAACCAGATACTTGTAAAAAATGAAACAAAAGCAATTATCAAAAATAAATACTTAAATGAATGCTTTAAAACAATTACATTTGAGAAGCACATACAAAACATACAAATAAATACAAGCATACTTATAATTAAAAAAGGCTTGCTGCGGATGATTCTTTTGATTTTACTTAAATCTTGATTCATATTAAAAATATGTTTTGAACAGAATTCATATCCATTTTTAGCATTATTCTTACAAGGATTGCCTTTTTGAGTCAAAGCTTTACATTTTGTATTATCGTTTGTAGTAGGAGTGTTCATATTAAAAAGTTATTCAACAAACAAGGATGAGTCATATAAATTTAAAACACCTTGCCAACCTATCAGTTGGATTATATACTTTAAATAGCTTTTAAGGATCGGGGTGTCTCCCGGTCGAAATTTACCAAAGGTTCCGCCTCGATGACAAGGGCCCAAGGGGCCCTCTCGTAAGAGTAGTCGAGGCGGTCGCATTTTTAGTAATATAACGTCGTTCCTGCCCGAAATATATTAAATTCACTCTTAATAACCTTCTTTATTCCTTCGTAAGACCTTAAATCGTTAATTTCCCATTTGCGATAAATCGCCCAATTGCAGTAATCAACAATTTGTAAATCAAAATTTGATTTTGAAGCATGATGGAATATTTCATAAACTACCCCAGGTGGAAGCATTTCGGCTAGGAATATCTTTATAGCCTTTTCTATTGCCTTCTTTTTACGCTGAACAGGAATGTTATCCGTAAAAATAATCACTTTTGCAAATTGATTTAGATCGTACCCTTTTATTACATAACTCAATAAATACTTTAACATTTCTGGGTAAAACCTTGTTTCATCTCTTAAGGCTGGTCCTGTCTTACGTTTTTCAACAATTAAGCTATCAATACGGGTCTGATCAATATATCTATGGATTATATCAAATACCCCGTTTCTTACTGCCTGGGTATCCTCTGCTGCATGAAAGGCCTCAATCTCAACGCCTAATTCAATAAGATCGTATTTTAATTCACATAAATGCTTATATGCCTCGAATGGTCGTTCTTTTGAAAGGCTCGTTAAAGTAAAATATTTAGTCCCTCCATTCGAAAAGTCTAAATTACCGCCCTCATCTAAGAAAATATAAAGAATTTTTTTCTTCTCTAACATTAATATTCCCTCAAACTTAAATTTCGATAATTATAGTATATTCCTCACCGTTTAATACAACTTTTCTTCTGCGCGCGATCGGCCCAGACCCCTTCCGCTCCGTCAAAACCTATGGTTGAGTGGGAGGGGTCTGGGGTGATGCTTCGCGCGCATTCCGTCAAATTCCTTTGTGAATCATTGACTTATGAATCAGTAAATCTACATTTTTTCTACATTTTGTAGAACTTTTGTAGACTTTTTGTAGATTTAAAAATTTAGCTTCTCAACCGCCTTATCTACATGCTCATCAGCCAAGTGAGAATAAACCATGGTGGTTTCGATGTCTGCATGGCCTAATAGCTTCTTGACCGTAGGCAAGTCCACTCCGCTCATAATCAAATGACTTGCAAATGTATGCCTGAGTGTATGAATCTTGGTTACATCCGAAAAACCATGTTCTGTACTTATACGCATTAATTGTTTACGCAAATAGTTAGGATCAACCTTCTCTCCCTTGCGATGAAAGACATAGGGACAAGTATCAGCTTTTTGCTTCTGATTTACCAGCACTTCCATTAAACCATTATGAATTGGAATTTCACGTTCGGACGTTTTTGGACTCCAATCATCCTTATAACGAATTTTGATTTTCTTGCGCTGAAAATCTACATCGCTCCAAGTGAGATTTTCCAATTCACTTTTGCGCATACCGGTATGAAGAAAGGTATAGAAAATTGGATAAAGCCACTCACCGCAATTTTCTAAAAGAGCCTTGGACTCTTCTTTGCTTAAGAACCGTGGCTTTTTGTTAGCTTCTTCTTTGAGGTCTTTAATCCCTTTAACAGGATTCTCTTTAAGATAACCCCAGCGCATACCGAGATAAAACATTGCTTTTAAACAAATCAATTCAATATTGATTGTTTTGTTAGCAGCGCCTTTTTTCTTGCGATAAGCCTGATAATCTTCAAAAAATTTGGAATTTAGTTGGGATGTCTTTTTGATGAATGGAGATTTGTTTAGGAATTCTTTGAAATTATCGAGGATGGCTGAATAACGTCTTTGTGAGGATGGTGCATGGTGGGTTTTGCTGTAGACTAGGTATTCTTCAAACAATTGGTTTAATTCAATGTCTTTTTCAACAAAACCAATTTCTTGTCGCTCTAGCTTTACTTCAATGTCCTTTAATGCTAATTCCGCTGTTTTCTTTGATTTGCCTATGGCCTTACGGACTCTTTGGCCGTTGACACGATAATCAATAAAATACCGACCAGCTTTAAATCTGAGACTTGCCATAAAAAACCCCCTTGTTGATGATTGTTGGGCACTTTTTGGGCACCATCATCTTTAAGGGGGGTCAAGATGTTTGTAACTAATAATAAAATAATCAGTTACAAAATGCAATTAAAACTGGCGGAGAGGGAGAGATTCGAACTCTCGATACCCTTTCAGGTACACACGCTCTCCAGGCGTGCGCCTTCAACCACTCGGCCACCTCTCCATCCAAAGAAAAATACTATATCATATACATCTACTGCAGGAGAGGTGTTGTGCCGATTCCATAATATCCGCCTACTAGTAAAGTAGGCCCACCTCTCCAAAATTTGGAACAAATTTTGGATCCTGAGTCTAACTTAAGACGAAGGATCTAAATTATCAAAATCACAGATCCTGAGTCTAACTTAAGACGAAGGATCTTAAAACCTTACTTCAAACTTTCGTTCACACTGTAAAGCGCATGACGTTGCGTTTTAATAAGCTCATCTTCTAAATATTCATCATACTTCATCCCCATCCGGTCGATAAACCCATTGGGGGTTAGTTCAATGATCCGGTTAGCCACAGTCTGCACCAACTCATGGTCATGGGATGAAAATAAAATCGTGCCAGGAAAACTTTCCATGCCTTTATTTAATGCGGTAATAGCTTCCAAATCCAAATGGTTCGTCGGCTCATCGAGGACAACCACATTGGCACCTGTGAGCATCATCTTCGAAAGCATGCAACGCACCTTTTCACCACCGGATAGCACACTCACACTTTTTAAACTTTCCTCGCCGGTAAATAACATACGGCCCAAAAACCCGCGCACAAAATTTTCATCTGTTTCTTTAGAATATTGGCGTAGCCAATCAATGAGATTTAAATCTACATTAAAATATTTATTATTGTCCTTAGGGAAATATGTTTGTGTCGTCGATACCCCCCATTTGAAACTTCCTGAATCCGCGGCAAGTTCCCCCATTAAAATTTGAAACAAGGTGGTTTTTGCCAAATCATTAGGCCCCACAAAAGCTATCTTATCGCCCTTATTAGCATGCAGGGAGAAATTTTTAAACATGGGCTGACCATCAATCATTTTAGTCAAATTTTCCACATGCAAAACATCATTACCAGCTTCTCGCTCCGGCTTGAAATTGATAAAAGGATATTTCCGTGACGAAGGTTTAATATCGTCGATGGTCAACTTTTCTAGCATTTTCTTGCGGGCCGTTGCCTGCTTGGCCTTGGAAGCATTGGCAGAGAAACGGGCGATGAAATCCTGTAATTCTTTGCGACGATCTTCAGTCTTCTTATTGGCATCTGACCGTTGGCGCAAAGCCAATTGGCTGGCCTCTAACCAGAAACTATAATTACCGGTAAATGTTTGAATCTTACCATAATCGATATCACAAATATAGGTGCACACCTTATCTAAAAAATGGCGGTCGTGGGAAACCACAATGGCTGTATTCGGGAAATTAATTAGAAATTCTTCCAACCACAAACAGGTATCTACGTCGAGGTGGTTGGTAGGCTCATCAAGGATGAGAATATCAGGATTACCAAAAAGAGCTTGAGCTAAAAGTACACGCACCTTTTGTGAACCTTCCAATTGCTTCATCAACAAACGATGATTTTCTTCAGGGATGCCCAAATCGCTTAATAATTTTCCAGCTTCACTTTCTGCATCCCAACCATTCATTTCCCCAAATCTGGCTTCTAATTCTGACGCGCGCAAACCATCTGCATCGGAGAAATCAGCTTTTGCATACAGCGCGTCTTTCTCCTGGATGACCTGGTAAAGTTCCTTATGGCCCATGATGACGGTGGTGATAACATCATATTCGTCATAGGCAAACTGGTCTTGGCGCAACATGGACAGGCGTTTACCGCCCATGATAGATACATTTCCCGTCGTGGTATCAATATCTCCAGAGAGGATTTTCAAAAATGTAGATTTACCGGAACCATTAGCCCCGATAATGCCGTAGCAGTTGCCAGGGTTAAAGGTGATATTAACCCCGTCAAATAAGATACGTTTGCCGAATTGTAAGGAAACATTGTTTGCTGAAATCATAGCCGCCAATTATAACAAAAGCAGTGGTATTGGCAAGCACTTTGGCGCTAAGTCGTTGTAAGTCAGCTAAGTCTATGCTAATGTATATTTCCTAAATTTTACCCCCCTTCTCTTTCAGGGTTTGAGTTTGTAAAAACGAAAACCCCAAAAGGGGATTATTAAGGGGAAAGATTGTTTCCCCTTAAGATATGCGGAGTAATTTGGTAGGAAGGGTATGACCGCGAGTCCTGAAAGGACGAGCACCAGAAGGGAAACCATAGGTTTCCCTAATGGAGAACGAGAAAACAAAAACGAAGTTTTTGTGAGCGAGTGATGCGCCCGTAGTTCAATTGGATAGAGCACTAGTCTTCGGAACTAGGTGTTGGGGGTTCGAGTCCCTCCGGGCGCGTTTAATCCTATGACCTATCTTTCCTCAATTATATTTCTCCTTACCCTTCTTGGCTGCACCATCTCCCACGCCAACATGATTGAACAATTAGAAGAATTACGGCCCTCCCTCGTTAAAATAAAAACCGAATACCAAAGAATTTACGACCAAAAAATGGCCTCCTATGAACGTAGCGGCACTGGCATTATCATTGACCCGTCGGGCATTATCGTAACAAATACCCATATCATCTGGCATGCGCCCAAGGTCACTATCACCCTGCATGATGGACGACAATTTACCCCTAAACTTCTTTATGTCTCCCAAGAATACGATTTTAGTTTACTTAAAATTGATGTGCCCGACCAACTATCCCCCATCACCTGGGCTAACACCCAAAGCGCCACCCTCGGAGAAACAATTTTTGCCATCGGCAACAGCGATATTGACCAAAGCTCCTTATTGCAAGGGAACATAAAAGCATTAGTACAAAACCAAACAAATGGTAATATTGAATTTATTGAATGTGATTTAAATTTACATCATGGCGACAGCGGCGGGCCGATCTTTAACAGCAACGGCCATTTATTGGGAATGGTGATGGCTAAACTAAAAGACCAAGACCGCACCAGCCTGGCCATAGCTGCTAATAAAATACGTGAACAGTATTGGAAATATCAGCACAACATGCCATAATTTGCTATTGATGAATACGAAACCATTAAATTCCTTTTTTGCCTGGCTGATTGTTTTTGCCATTTGTGCCGCCTCTGCCATTTATATACGCCTGTATCCACTGCGTGCCCATTTGTGGGACCCGTCGTATGAACAAGCTTCCGCCTTAGTCGTCGCTAAAATCAAAGAAACATTGATGATGCAAATCCATCAACAAATTCCTTCGATGCCACCTGACCAAGCTAATGTCCTGGCAACCCAACAATTAAACGAAGTCCTGCATAAAGATCCGAATAAAGTCCGCGGGGCAATTGAAAAGGCCAGCCAGCAAATCTTCGAGCGAAGCGGCCAGAGGCCTAACGTATACCTATTAGAATCAGACCCTTTCTATTATTACGCCTTGACCCATCATGTGCTTGAAACCGGTAAACTGGCAGATAAAACCAAGAATGGTAAATACTTAAACCCCCTGATGGGTGCTCCGACGGGATATTGGCAACCAGTCAACTATTTGCCTTATTTGGGTGCAAGCCTTTATCGCCTATGCCATTTGTTTAATCCAGAGCTTCCTTTAATGACGGTTGTGGCCTGGACGCCCATCATCTTTACATTTTTGATCATGGCAATTTTCTTATTCACCTGCTGGTCACTAAACATAGGGGCCTTAGCAGCTGGGGCTGGAGCAATGATGATGGCTGCCTCGCCTATTTTTATCAAGCGAAGCGCCTTAGGATGGTTTGATACCGACCCTGTTAATATTCTCTTTGGGCTTTTGATCACCACCTTGCTTATCCAGGCCTTCTCTAATAAAAAATGGCCCTCGTGGTTAGGACCTATTGCCTTAGGCATTACCTTTGCCGTCTATGCCCTATTCTGGCATGGTTGGGGATTTATGCTGGGTGTCGCCATCTGCTGCGCTGGGGTTATATCTGGCCAACAGATATTATTGCAGAAATCCAAAGGCTCCTTGCGTCGCGGCATAATCTTTATTGTTATTTTAATTTTGTCGACGATTATCGGTATTGATTTATTCTTTGGACTTGGTTCATTCTTTAATCTCATCCGCGAAGCAGTGCTTGAACTTGCAAAATTCACAGACAAGGAACTCAACATCTGGCCAAATTTATTTATGGAAGTCGGAGAACTCAAAAAATCTTCCCTTCCAGAACTTGTCAGTGATACCGGCAGCATTGCATTTTTCTTACTTGCCGCGTTGGGATTATGGCAGGCCTTCTGGTCAACTGTGCGCACAAAAAATCACATGCACGGCTGGCTGATTGTTGGCATATTTTTGGCATTAAGCACCTTAATCACCTTAGGCGCCATGCGCTTTGCCATCTTTTGGATTATTCCGCTAAGTTTATTATGCGCCTTAGGCATTGAACAATTATTAAATCTTATCCCTGCCCGTTTTAACTCAATATGGGTTTCTGCATTCCTCGTCGGCATTTTAAGTGTTTATGCCTTCAATCAAGCAAATGCCCAAGTGCGCCTGGTGTTAACCCCCATCTACAATCAAGTGTGGGACCATGCTTTAATTGACATCCGGGACAAGACTGAAAAAAATGCCACAGTCACAACCTGGTGGCCCCCAGGCCATTTCATTAAGGCCACCTCCCAACGCAAGGTGCTTTTTGATGGCGCTTCTTTAGATGAAGGGCCCATTGCCTATTGGATTGCCAACGCTCTTTTATCTTCGGATGAACGGCAAGCCCGCGATTACCTAAAAATGATCAATGCCTCGCGCAATGAAGCAGCAAAATTCTTAATCAAAAACGGTTTCTCGACGGCAGATGCGGTTTCGTTCTTAAAGGAACTTGCCGGTCAAGACAATGCCACCGCCTACCTATTATGCACGCAGAAATTAGATGCTCAAAAAGCCACGGCCCTTATGGCATTAGTAAGGCGAACCCCTGACCCTGGATACCTATTGCTTTATAATGAAATGGTGGAAAAAACCATTGGCCTGACATTTATTGGAAAGTGGAATTTTGCCAAGCTCCAAGAAATTTATCAGGACCCCGAATTAAAAAAGAAAATACCTCCGGCGCAAAGCAAAGAATTCATCGATTTTGTTTGGAGTTTAAATGGCGGACCGAGTCGAATGAGCGAGGCCTTACCCTTGGTGGACCGGCAAGGGGATATGCTCATTTTCAAAGACGGCATTGCTGTTAATACCGCAACCCATCAAGCCATCATCAATTCCCCTACCTTTGGCAAGGGCACCCCATTAAGTTTATTTTATTTAGGGAATTCTGATGTGTTAGAGCAGAAACAGGCTGATTCCAATCTTAATTATTCAGTTGTCTTGCATGGCAACGCCCAAGAACCCATCGTGCATTTGATGGACCGCTCCATGGCACAATCCCTGCTTATTAAATTATTTTTCTTTAATGGGACAGGGCTTAAATATTTCTCCCCTCTCGACGAGGAAGAAGATCTCACCGGCAGGACCAATATCAAAACATTTAAAATACGTTGGGATGGGTAATTTATAAATCGCTGAGCTTGCCGCGTAGACGGACATTCACTGAAGGCTTATCTTGCGCTGGGGTACCCGTCGGAGTTTTATAACTAACATCTGAATCTGCATCATCGGAATTTGCATCCTCTGTTTCTGAGCTATGCAAAATATTGTCCATCACTACCCGTTTATTTTCCCTTAACGCAGCTTCTAATTGTGTGGCTAATCCTTCTTCCTTCATCGTTCGTAATTGGGTAATGATTTCCATAGCCTTCTGACGCTGATTATCCGCAAAATAGGCTAACCCTAAACCAAAATACACATTGCCTGACTTGGCGTTTTTTAATACTTCCCGAAAATATTTAACAGATTTATCAGGGTCTGGTTTGGCCGTCAAATAAATCCAAGCCAATGATAATTTGGAACTATCCATCGTCGGAGAAAGCTTAAGGGCCTTGAGCAGCATCTCCTCTGCTTGATTATATTTCCCACCAGAATAATAATGCCGGCCTAACTGGTCATACGCCTGGGCATTATTAGGATCTATCTCGATCGCCTTCTTAAAATAATACAATACCTCTGCATCTTCTGCGCCACTGCCCTTTAAAGCCAGGGCCATGCCCATATAGGCCATGGAAAAGCGTGGCACATCAAGGATCAATTGATTGTACCCATCGATGGCGCTTTGATAATCCCCGCGTTCAAAGGCAGCAACAGCCTGCTCATAAATTTTCTGGGCTTGGGCTTGTTGGGCAAATGCAGGTGGCGATACAAATAAAACAAAAATCGATACCGTCGATAAAAAGGATTTTAATAAGAAGAACTTATTACTTGGAAGGAGTTTCAGTTTTAGCACTAGAAGCCTCGGCAGACGATACAGGTTGATCCTTAGCAGGAATAACGGCCTTGACAACGGTCATGGTCGCCTTAACTTCGTCTGTGTCCGATTTCTTGGAACCTAGGCTATATTTGGAGATCTTCATTAAATCTTGCGAAATTTCAAGCAAATGCATAAAGTTAACAACATCTGTCAGATTCCCAGAACATTCCAAATCTGCTTGCAGCTTGGACATTTTTTCTTCTTTGACAGCTGAGGATGGTGTCACTTTAATAATGGTCACGTTCGCTTTATTCGCCATTACTTCTAAACGCTTTAAAAATGCTGCGATCATTTCATCGTCGGACAATATCTTTTCCGTCAAAAACGGCTCATAGGCTTGGGCTTGCTTGATCACCCGGTCTTTTTGGCGCAGGAAACGCAAATCCTGGCGGATGACATTTTCTTCCTTGGTGATTTCCTGATCAATGGAAGATAACTTAGACATCGTCGGGCTAATTAACAGACGGTCAAATAAGGCAACCAATAAAACAATCAGGGCCACGGCCATCAATTTCTTGCCGGTGTCGCTTAAACCTGAAATGATTTTTTGTATAAAGCCCATCATGCGCGCATTACTCCTTAGCGTCTTGTAATTTCATCACAATTTCAAACGCAGCAACATCCTTGCCATCGTCCTTCTTCGTTGCTGTTGATTTTGTCTTGGCTTCCTTAAACAAGGCAGAGTCATCCAAGGACTTCACATAGGTAAACACTTGGGACATCGACGGAGAAATACCCGCAATCGTCACATTGCCTGCATCATCAAGGTTAATGGAACTCAAATAAATTGCTGTCGGGGTAATTTTATACAATTCACGCAAGGTTTCCAGGCTGACCATGCGGCTATTTAAATAATCCCGCACCACTTGGGCCTTGGCCATGCGCGCTTCTAAACGTTTTACTTCTTCTTTTTGTGGCGCATATTGTTCACGCAAATTCTTTTCCAAGAACATGTCTTTAAAATAAATCTTGCTCATGAGCATACCGCCGATTAAAAGCATAATGCATAAGGCGCATAAGCCTGCCTTGGTGGCTTGACGGCTTTGCTCCTCGACGGAACGCTTGATTAAAATTTCTTCAGGCATTAATTGCACAACAGCATTGCCAGCAAAAATTCCTGCACCAATGACTTCCAGGAAAGAATCTCCTACAAAATCCTTCTCTAATTTCTTCTTGATAGCCCCACCGCTTTTAAGCAATTGGGTGTACAGACTTAAGCGGACATCTGCCTTGAGGCTCTCTCCTAACGCAGGCATCAAATCTTTAACAGCAGGAAAATCAGTGGTCAATAAAAACTCACTGATTGCTGCCCCAACATCTTCACCTTGATATGTTGCTAAGGATTTATTTAATTCTTCGATAATTTTTGCTGAAGATGAGGGTTCACCTAAATCCGCAGTCCCTATAGGAATTGCCCGGCTGAATGCCACTTGGCCTTTGGACAATACCAAGAAATTTGTATGATGTTCGGCAATATCGATAAGCCCTGCAGGTGCAGCATCCTTCTTACCTGACTTGCCATAGAAACGGGCCATTCCTTCTGGAGCAAAAATCACCTTATCCGTGTCCAAACCTGCCTTTTCCATAGCCGTTAAACGGTCCTTGACCATATTGCGATGGGCAATGACCAGTAAAATCTTGGTATTCCCATTTGCCGAATTGCCTAACGGCAAATAACTAATCAATACTTCTTCACGGGAATACGGCGTATGGCGGCTTGCTTGTAAATTGATGATGGAACGGATTTCTTGTGGATCACTGGAAGGAACTTCAATATTTTTAGCTGTCGCAGCGCTTGATGGAATAACGCATACGATGCTGGCTTTACGGTCAAAACCATTAAGTGCGGTCTTTAAGATTTTTCCAACAGAATCAACGGAAGCGTCAGCGGCAGTTGCGCGAGCAACTTTTTCGACAACGCCGGATGAGAGTACCTGGGCAACCTTGACCGAGGCCTCTTGCAGGCAAACCGCTATATATCTTTTATTTGTTCCAAACATATATTATAACTAAAAAATATTTCATCTCCATTAGAAAAACAATTATTTTTCTCGCCAGCTTAAAACAATCCCTAGGCGTCCTTCAATGATGGCGTACGCTTTTGACACCGTCGGACGCCTGGCAATGGATGCTTCTATGTCAACACTGAAAATGGAAGATGTCGTCGTCAAAAACTTTTGCGCATTTAATGCATTGATGGCACGGACCTCATCTGCCGTTAATTTAATTTGCAAAGCCATTTCCCCTGCCACATCATAGGTGCGATAAAACGTATAATCGTCGGACGTTGCCTCCATCGCATCCTTGCCCCGACGGACAAATAAAATTTTCTCAACCACGGCGTCATCCAACCCTAATGCAGCCAAGACCTCGGCTGGAGCAGTATTAATATTTATCTTGCCGTCGCCATACACCGTAAGAAATGGGGACAGGCGATCAAAGATACTGCGGTTAATCCCCTTAACTAATAATAATTCTTCCAGCAATTCATAATCCTCATTCTTCTTAGGATATGAATATTGCAAATTGCTGTAATACTCATCGCTAAAGAATCCTTGGACTTCCGACGTCCCTGTCTGCCGCCAATCTAAAATTGCCTCCGCTAAACGACGGGCATCATCTCCAGAAACACCTAATACACGTTCAATCAAACGACGTAAAATCAAAACATCGGTATGATTAATATTAATTTTTTGTTGTTCGTCCACCACCCCATATCGCAGGCGTGGCACTCCTTGCTCTAGCACGGTATACCCCACACGCGCCACATCCCGATTTAAACGGATTTCTCCAAAAAATTCTTCATTATTGTGCAAGGTCTGTTTAAGCAGCGGCGTATAAGCATCTGCCGTCAATGACAGATTATTACGGACAAAATTTTTGACAAAAACAATGGCTGCCCGTTCCACATGCTTGATGCGGGCATGCTCATCCAAGGATGATAAGACCAGCATTTTCTGACGGATCAAGCCTGCTAACCCTAAGGCCAAGACTGTCAGAAATCCCAAAACCCATAACGAAAAAATTAAAACAAAGCCTCGACGGCGCATGAACATATTCCTTAAAAACCACCCACATAAATAGGCATAATTCGCCTAACAATCCGTTCCCCACCCTTGTCTTCAAAATGGATTTCAATAAATAATGCCGCAGGAACCCCTTCGTCCCATTGTGTTCTCATATCAAAGCCCTTATCCGTCGCTGCATAATAACGCCACTGAACATCTTTGATCCCCTTGAGCACCACAACACCTTCAGACCATTGTTCTTTTAATGCCTGGCTGTAATTTGCTTGTCGACGGACAATGGCGTTTTCCGCTGCATCATAGGAATACTGCACCGCCCCGATCTGGTCAATACGCCCTTCATTGCGCCGTTGTGAGGCTGCATCAGCTTGTGTCCAAATAATGGTGGGAATTTGCACGCGGTGTGAACTTCCTTTAAAACTAATACCTTTAAATGCAATGGCCGTGCGCGCGTCCTTTTCAATTTTCTCTAAGAATATCGTCGTGTCGACAGAACCATCAACCTGAGACACCCGCGACCAAACCCTGGTCCCATTGTAAAATGCCTGCATCAAGGCCACCCCAATTAAGGAAATCATGGCCGTCGACAAAATCATTTCCATCAATGTAAAGCCGGGCTTTCTCATAAACCAATCACCGCTTGGCGTTCCATGCGCGTCTGGCGCTTGCCATCATTCCATATGACCTGGCCATCTAACCAAAAATTCCCCTCCATCCCCTTAACAGCTTCAATCTGGGGTTGCCATTGGAATTCTATTGTTTTTTGGTGAATATTTTCAGAAAGGGTATCTGAGGCAGGAACAAAATTTTCAGCACCTGATTGCGCAAAACTCATCTGCGTCTGGATGATTTTCTCCTCCAGCCAATCATTGGCCCTCAGGCGACATGCTGTTACACGGGCATAATCAATACACAGGAAAAAAGAACGGTAAATAACAACAATCCCTGCGCTTAAAATAACGAGGGTCACCAATACTTCAATAAATGTCAGGCCTCGCTTGGATTTGGCGATCATTGCCAATTGCTGATATCGTCTTTATCGGACTGCTCATCCTTACCCTTGGACATTAAATCATAATCGGGGCGATGTGTGCCAGGAGAAACAAAGACATAGCCACGGCCCCAGGGATCAACAGCTTCCTTTTCAATATAAGGACCGTTCCAATTTGTTGGGGCTGGATTAATGGTAGGCTTGACACGCAAGGCATTTAAACCTTGTTCTGTCGTCGGGAAAGAACCGTTGTCTAATTCGTACAATTTTAATGCTGTGGAAATATTTGCCTCAATATCGGTTTTAGCAACCTTGACCTTTGCCTGGTCACCACGGCCAGCCAAACGCGGGATAATCATCGCGGATAATGCCCCGATAATAATAACGACCAACATGATTTCGACCAACGTAAAACCCTGGAGTTTTTGATTAAACCTGCGCATACTGACCCTCCTCAAAGTGATTAGTATAAATAATTCATCAAATCCTGCTGCCATTTCAATTGCAGCGCGTCAATAGAATCTATGGTCGGATAATAGGCCCGTTGCATCGCTTGGGGCCAACTTGCCCCATCCCTTAAAAAGCGGCAAAATTCCCTAAAACTGTCACTACCATAAGTTTTAATCAAAAAATCGACGATGTAAAGACTTTCTGCATAAAAAATAGAAACCTGGTTTTCATCCTTGCTATGACGAATATCCATTTTATCTAACTGTTCAAACGGAATCAGCTTACCCGCCGCTGCCAGGCGCGCTAAAATTTTTCTTTGTGTGTCCTGCTGGCGTGGCTGTTGTTGCTGGGCAATGCCTTCATCCAGCCACACTGGAATTTTCGCTTCATCCCCGACAAAATCATGGAATATCAAATGGGCAATCTCATGGGGCAATACCCCATCATAAAATTCCGACTGCCCCAAATAACTGATGATCATGCGTCGTTTAATAGACGATAAATGCCCAACAGCTGCCATTCCCTGCGACCAGTTTGGTTGACCAGTTCCTTTTGCATAAGCCTTCTGGTCTTTATACAAAACAATCGGTACCCGCGCGTTCCATGTCCAGAAATCACGGTACCGTGCGTAACCAATCTTGTCTGAAACATCCTGATAATCTGCTTCTGCTTTAACCAAGACTGAATGTGGGTATGCACTATCCGTCCCTACCGGATAGCTAACAATAAAATGGGTATCTGAAACTGTTTGCCATTTGCCAGGATCGCTAAAATTCTCTGCCCTTAATACCGACGGGAGAAGCAAAAATAAAGAAAACAATGCCGCAATCCGGCTAGCGTGCCAGCAAGTCCATACTGAATATGGGCAAAAGCATCGCAAACACGATAAAAGCAACAATGCCTCCAATCGTCAAAATCAAAAGAGGTTCCATGAGTGACATCAAGGTTTGGGTGGTTTGCTGCAAATCACTTTCATAGGTTTGGGCCAAATCTGCCAAGGCTTCGGCAACAGCGCCTGATTCTTCAGCCACAGCAACTACCTGGATAGTCATTGCCGGCACCCATTGAGACTTGCGTAAACATTGGGCTAAAGACTGCCCTGCTGTTAAACCTTCAACCGCCTCCCGCAAATCCTGCCTTAATTGAGGATTAATCACCGTCGCTGTGGCAATGTCCATGGCCCGCACCAGAGGCAAGCCCGACGTCAATAATAAATGCAAGGTCCTGGCAAAACGTGCCAAATTCGCTTTAATCACCACATCGCGAATTCCAGGAACAGACAAGACCATTGTCCCCACACGCCACTTACCCACAGACGTTTGTCTCCATCTCCAGAAAAATATTCCGGCAGCAACAATCACAATAACCAACGGTAAACCAAAAATTTTAAGCCACGCACTTAAGGCCATAACAATGCGCGTTGGCAAAGGCAAAACCGTATGCGCATCCCTAAACATCACCGTCATCTTCGGTAACACAAAACTTAAAATAAAATAAACCGTGCCAAGCCCCACGCACAGCATCAAGAGAGGATAAACAGAAACGCTCACCAATTTAGACTGGATTTCATGTTGTCGACGATGATAATCTGCCACATCCTGCAAAACTTCCCGCAGATTCCCCATCTCCTCCCCAACCTTGGCCATGGCCACGTATAAATCGGAAAATATCGCTGGATAATCCGCCAGGCAGGAACTAAAAGAACGGCCACTTCGAACACCACTGGAAATATCGCTGATCACTTTAGCAAAATACAAATTCGAGGTCTGCACGCTGATTAATTCCAACGATTTAAGCAATGGCACGCCGGACTTGCTTAATGAGGCCAGCTGTTTTGTAAATCCTAATAATTCCCGCGTACTAATTCGCTTAACCTTGATATCGCTCACTAACACGCCGTGCGCGGTTTTTTCCTCTACCACAACAGGCACCATACCCAACTGGGCAATGGCTTCTACAGCATCATCTTGATTGGGCGCATCAATTTCCCCAGTCACGGTCTGGGAAGAAGATTTTTTAGCTTTGTACATGTACAAAGGCATAGCATCATCACCTTAGGTATTAACCCTTCGACAAGCTCACGGTCCATGCGGCCAGAAACTGCAAATATGACCTCATTGAATACCAGCTGTCGACGGAAAACTATTATCAAATGTGCGTGAGGCCAAAAATGTAATATCATCTTTGACCGTCACATAGAGAACTTCTGAAGGAGTTGTTTGGCCCGACAAAACACATTGCCAGCCATTTTGGCGCAAGGTGGTCATCCCCTTGGACATGGACATTTGTTTAATTGCTTCCGTACTTGGCTGCCTGGTTAAGGCATTGCGGATCGAATCTGATAATTCTAAAATTTCATAAATAGCGGTACGCCCCAAATATCCCGTCTTATTGCAGGCATCACAGCCTGCGCCCTTATAAATTTTAAAATCTTCATTCGGTAAGGACAATGATCTAACAATTTCTTCCCTTACCCCAGGAGCCACATCATGGTCCTCTGTTTTGCAATTTGGACAAATCAAACGGATCAAACGCTGGGCCACAAATGCCTGGACGCTGGAGGCAATCAAATATGGCTCCACACCCATATCAATGAGACGATTAACACCACTGGCAGCATCATTGGTGTGCAGCGTCGATAAAACCAAATGGCCTGTCAGAGCAGTACGCACGGCAATTTCTGCGGTATCTAAATCACGCACTTCCCCCACCATCACAATATCCGGATCATGGCGCAAGATGCTGCGCAACCCCTGGGCAAAACCAAAATTCAATTTCGGGTTCACATGAATTTGGGTTATCCCTTCCATCTCATATTCAATTGGGTCTTCAATGGTAATGATCTTGCGGTCATCCAAATTAAGTTCATGCAAACATGCATATAAGGTCGTTGTTTTTCCACTACCCGTCGGACCAGTCACAAAAATAATCCCATGGGGCTTTTGGATCAATTCACGAAGACGCAAGGCATTGTTGGTACTCAGCCCTAAACTTTCCAGATTGGTACGCGCGGTCTTGGTAGGCAAGATACGGATCACCATACTTTCCCCTCGAGGAGTTGGTATGGTTGAAACACGCAAATCCAAATCCTGATCATTGGTGCGCACCACCGCACTGCCGTCTTGTGGCAGACGCTTTTCCGTGATCGTCAAATTTGACATAATCTTAATACGGGATAAAATCGCCGGCAAAAAGTGTTTGGCCTCTGGAGGAAGATTGGCATCCACTAAATTCCCGTCGATGCGATAACGCAAACGCACCTTTTCCCGGTAAGGCTCCAGATGGATATCGGTGGCCCGCTTTTGATAGGCTTCTAAAATAATTTCATTAACTAGCTTCGCAACAGACGGGTCCTGGCTGATTTTTTCAATATCCTCAACCCAGGAATCCCCAGCCATCTCAACCTTGGGCCGCTGTGGGTCCTTGGTTAGAATCTTATCAATCGTGTCCGACGCCAAACCATAATATTTCTTTAATGCCTCGGTAATATCACTTTTTAAGGCCAATACTTCTTTAGGTTCAACACCCAAATGTACACGAATATCATCTTCAACCCGCACATCCAAGGGGCTGGAAATTGCAATGGTTAAAACATTTCCCTCTAGAGCAACAGGCATGAATTTATAAAAAGAAGCAAATTTCACAGGAACACGGGCAATCACCGCTTCTGGAATAGTGGTATTTCTTAAATCAATGATGGGAAGTTTAAGCTCTGAGGCTAACGCATCAACAATCTGACGGTCGGTAACAATATTGTGGCGAATCAAATAGCTATTGAGATTTTTGTGCTCCGCTTTTGCTGCCAGAACATATTTTTCCGCAGCTTCCGTCGTGACTAAACCGGCTTTGATGAGAATATCGATGAGGATTTTGTTGGCGACGGGTTTGTACATACACACTTTCTCGTGGCAAGCGAAGTAGAATCATTAAATTTTAGGAGCTTTACCGATCATGTAGAAATCTTGCGCTTCCATGTCAAGGGGCTGGAAATTGCAATGGTTAAAACATTTCCCTCTAGAGCAACAGGCATG
>CAZHGK010000006.1:0-42013 GCA_964532095.1 uncultured Planctomycetales bacterium
AAACCGGCCAGAACTCTCTCACAACAGGTGGCACAACTAATAGGGGCAGGTCAGTTATTGTTTTAGGTGTTTGCATTGCGGTCGCAACCATAGTGGCCAGTCTAATTCTGTCAGGCGGATTCTTGAAGGTGATGAAATTCTGGCAGCACACGATCTCTGTTAAAGGAACGGCCCAACAGATTATCAAAAGCGACTATATTGTTTGGGATTGCACCTTTACAAGGCGAGGAGCAAGCCTTCAGCAAGCCTATAAAGAGCTCAAAGGTGATTTAGACAGTGTTGTTGCCTATATGAATGCCAAACAGGTCAATAAAGCAGATATGCATATCAACCAAATTGTAACTAGCCGTGTTTATCAAAAAGATAAGGACGATAGAGATACCAACATTGTTGACAGCTATGTTCTAAGTCAAAGTATTGAAATTCGCTCCAATGATATTGATAAAATCGATGCGATTTCTCATCAATCGACTGAATTAATCGATCAGGGGATCAATTTTGAATCCGCCACACCCAATTATTTTTACACAAAGATCGATACTCTAAAGGTGGAAATGCTATCCCAGGCAACTGAAAATGCTAAGTTAAGGGCAGAAAGCATGGTAAAATCTACAAGAAATAAGATTGGAATGCTTCAATCCGCCAAAATGGGCGTTTTTCAGATTACCCCCGTAACATCGGTCGATGTTTCGGATTATGGTGAAAATGATACAAGCGCTTTAGATAAAAAAGTCATGGTAGTTGTGAATGCGTCTTTTATAATTGACTAGGGGAAAACATGTTTAGATTCATGTTTGTAAATATTGCCTTTTGTCCACTTAAATAATGCTATTAACAGCATTGACAAACGATATAAATATGCTATATTTATCATAAATAAGCAGTAGTATTATGCTAGAAGGAGCATATTTATGAGATATTGGGATCAAAAGAAGGTTTGTGAGCAGTTAGATCGGAAATTAAAGCCTTTAAAGGGTTTGGCGGAGTCTGGAATGCCAGAGCAAGGGTGGATTAAAAACTTGCGAGAGGCCTTAGGTTTTTCTGCGCGCCAGTTGGGAAAAAAGGTTGGGCTTGATCAGTCTCGTATTTCTCGTTTAGAAAATGCAGAAGAAGATGGAAGTTTGAAATTATCTTCTTTGCAGAAAATCGCTAAAGCGCTTAATATGAAGTTTGTTTATGGATTTGTACCACAAGGAAGCTTGGAACAGATGTTGAAAGATCAAGCAAGAAAGATTGCTCTTAAAAGACTTAAACAACTCAATGATACTATGCGCTTAGAAAAGCAAGGACTTGCAAAAGCAGATCAAGAGAAAGCATTAGAAGATATGATTAATAAGATCTTAATCGAACAACCAAAGGATTTTTGGAATGAAGAATGATTTTCAATATCCATTAGGGGCCACACCTCTTGATCCAGATGAGATTCAAGGGCTCAAAATAAAACATATTACAACTAGGGATGAGCTCAATCGTTGGGAGCAAGATAATATCAACGAGGCTCTTAGTTGGCTACAATCACGCAAGAAAAGTGATGTATTGACGGAGAAATTTATTAAAACTCTTCATCAAAGAATGTTTGGTAAGGTTTGGTGTTGGGCAGGAACTTTTAGGCGAAGCGGAAAGAATGTTGGAGTAGATTGGTCTCAAATTTCTGTTGCCCTACATACTCTTTTAGAAGATGTCCGTTTTTGGATTAAAGAAAAAACTTATTCTCCTGATGAAATTGCTGTTCGTTTTCATCATCGATTAGTGTGGATTCATATGTTTTCTAATGGTAATGGCCGTCATGCACGATTGATGTGTGATGTGCTATTAAAGGAAGTTTTACGACAAAAGCATTTTACATGGGGAATGAAGAATATTGATAAGGATGATGAAGCAAGGGAGCTTTATTTAAAGGCCCTTCGAAAAGCAGATAAGAATGACTATTCGTTGTTATTAAATTTTGTTCGTTCTTAAAAGAATTTATTTTATTAATTAATCCGTTGTCGTAAAATTATATCCAATGTCCAAATATTACAATTCCCAAAGAACGCGTAATATGTATGATCCCAGCTCAACCAAGCCTTTTCGTATTAGCCGCTCCAAGATTGATTTGTTCCTGAATTGCCCCAAGTGTTTTTATTTAGATAGGCGTTTAGGAATTGGCCAGCCTCCGAGTTATCCTTTTAATCTCAATTCAGCTGTAGATGCTTTGCTTAAAAAGGAATTCGACCTTTATCGTGCTAAGAATGAAGCTCATCCTTTAATGAAAGCCGCAGGTCTTGATGCAGTGGTATTTAATCATCCTCAGATAGATGAATGGCGCGATGCGCTTCGAGGAGGCATCACCTATGCCTATCCTGCTACAAATCTGCTATTAACTGGCGGGGTGGATGATGTTTGGGTAAACGCGCAAGGTGAGCTGATCATAGTGGATTATAAAGCTACATCTAAGGCGGATGGTGTAAGCCTTGATGCCGACTGGCAAATAGGCTACAAGCGCCAGATGGAAATTTATCAATGGTTGTTTCGTAAGAATGATTTTAAGGTCAATGAGATTGGTTATTTTGTCTATTGCAACGGATTAACCAACGGGGAAGCTTTTAACAATCGATTAGATTTTGACATCACTCTAATTGTTTACAAAGGCAACGACAACTGGGTGGATGATGCCGTTAAAAGGCTGTATACTTGTTTGCAATCTGATGAGATGCCAGAGTCGGGGGATGATTGTCAGTTTTGTCAATATAGGGATGCGGTACGATTTGTTTCTAAATAAGCAGAGCAATTTACGTCCTGTAATAGAAGTTACAGGAAGTGACAAGAGTTGCGAGAATTAGGACTTAACCAATATCAACTGTTCAGTTTTAAATAAGGATTATCAGCTGGTGAATAAACCAGTGGTTATTGACGTATAAAGTTTATCGGGCGGGCATATCAATAGCACGTTATGTCCACCCGGTAAGAGTCTAAAACAAGACAAAAGGGTGGACAATAATGGCATTTAACGAAAATACCAGAGTAAAAATTCCTGCCATTTTGCACCTATGCCGTTTGGGATATCAGTATATTTCGTTATCTGATGCCAAATGGGATATTCACACCAATATCTTCACAGATATTTTTTCCGCCAGCATTAAAGCGATCAACTCTGATAAGCAATTAGAAGATAGTGATATTAAGAAGGTTCTTGAAGATATTTCCTTGTGTCTAGACAACGAGGATTTAGGGGAAGCTTTTTATAAGCTTATTACAGGGACAGCGGGAATTAAGTTGATCGATTTTAATGATTTTAGCAAGAATAGTTTTCATGTTGTCACAGAGCTAACCTATAAAAATAGGGATGATGAATTTAGGCCGGACATAACTCTTTTAATAAACGGAATGCCGCTAGCGTTTATTGAAGTCAAGAAACCCAACAATCACGAAGGGATACTAGCTGAGAGGGAGCGGATTAATACAAGGTTTAAGAATAAAAAGTTTAGAAGGTTTATTAACATTTCACAGTTATTGGTCTTTTCCAACAATATGGAATATGACCAAGATTCGATTGAACCCATTCAGGGTGCTTTTTACGCATCGCCTTCTTATGGGGATGCAATCTTCAACTGCTTTAGGGAAGAAGAACCAGAACCAATCTGTTCATTTGCAGATGAAGATGATGCGGTTGAGAATTTTATTCTAAAAGATAATAATCTCTCTGCGATTAAACACTCCTCAGAATTTCTAACAAACAAATCTTTGAATACCCCAACGAATAGAATCATCTCATCGCTATTTTGTCGCGAACGGTTCTCGATGCTCTTAAAATATTGTATTGCATATGTTCAAGAGTCAAAGGGAATAGAGAAGCACATCATGCGATATCCGCAGTTATTTGCCATGAAGGCGATTGCTCACAAGATCGACAAGGGGATAAAGAAGGGAATTATTTGGCATACGCAAGGCAGTGGTAAGACTGCATTGTCTTATTGTAACGTTCAATTCTTAACTGATTACTTCCAGAAAAAGCGTGTTGTGCCAAAGTTTTACTTTATTGTGGATCGTCTTGATTTAATGATTCAGGCCAAACGTGAATTCACGATCAGGGGACTGACAGTTACCACTGTCAATTCGAAAGATGAATTGTTAAACCATTTCAGGTTAAAGCAAGCCATTCATAATTTGTCCGGTAAGCGTGAGATTACGGTTGTTAATATTCAAAAATTCGAGAATGATCCGGATCTTCTGCAGACCAATGATTATGATATCAGTATCCAACGTGTGTATTTTCTTGATGAAGTTCATCGAAGCTACAACCCCACCGGCAGTTTCTTGGCAAATCTTTTTAGTTCAGACAGAAACGCTATATTAATTGGTTTAACGGGAACCCCGCTTATTTTATCTGACAGACGTTCTCGGGATATTTTTGGAGACTATATCCATAAATATTATTACAACGCCTCAATTGCTGATGGTTACACATTGCGATTGATACGAGAGGGGATTGAAACGAATTATAGAATTCAACTGCAACAAGCGCTTAAAGAAATTGAGATTCTTAAAGGTGATGTAGATCGGCGTGTTGTTTATGCTCATGAGAAATTTGTTGAGCCAATGCTGGGTTACATTATTCAAGATTTTATTAAAAGCAGGATCCGTTTTGGTGATCATACCATTGGAGCCATGGTTGTTTGCGATAGCGCGGATCAGGCGAGAGAACTATTTGACATATTCGTTGGCAAATATAACCATGAGCAAGGAACAATTGAACCTGATCGTTCCATGCGTGTTGAAGATCCAACGCCAGAATATAAAGCATATCAACAAGAGCACGGTCATCTTGTCTGTTCTTTAATCTTGCATGATGTGGGATCAACGGATGACCGCAAGCAAGAGATCGATGATTTTAAAGAAGGCAAAATCGACATTTTGTTTGTATTCAACATGCTTCTGACAGGGTTTGATGCCAAGCGCTTAAAGAAGCTTTATTTAGGGCGCATCATTAAAGACCATAATTTGTTGCAAACCCTGACGCGTGTTAATCGTCCATATAAGAAATTCAGGTACGGATATGTGGTTGATTTTGCCGATATACGAAAAGAGTTTGAAGCGACTAATAAAGCTTATTTTGACGAATTGCAGGCGGAGCTAGGGGATGAAATAAAGACGTATTCTAATCTTTTTAAATCAAAAGAAGAGATCGAGAATGAAATCGCCGATATAAAAGAAAAACTTTTTCATTATGATTTGCTTAATGCTGAAGTTTTCTCGCAACAAATAAGTCAGATTGAAGACCGCAATAAGGTTTTGGAAATCAAGAAGGCATTGGAAAGCGCGAGGAATCTATACAATATCATTCGACTCTTTGGTCACTATGAACTTCTTGAGAAGCTGGACTTTAAGAAATTAAATCAGCTTTATAACGAAACTGCTCGGCATCTTGATTTGCTTAATCTCAAGGAAACTGTCCAGAATAGTGTTGATACTACCAACTTGCTTAACGTAGCGCTGGAAAACGTAATTTTTATGTTTCGGAAAATTTCCGAAGAGGAAATGATTATTGCCGATCAGCTTAAAGATATGCTTCGAAAGACGCGTGAAGCATTAGGCAATAATTTTGATAAGAAAGATCCTGAATTTGTATCTCTTTACGATGAATTAAAACGGTTATTTGATAAAAAGAATCTGGATGAAATTTCCCAAGAGCAAATGAAACAAAACATCGCCTCTTTACAGAAGATATTTGACAAGGTAAGTGAGCTTAATCGCCAGAACAATCTTCTTAAAGCAAAATACGAGAATGACGAGAAATATGCCCGCGTTCATAAAAGAATCTTGGAGAAAGGGTCAATCTCAAAACGGGAGAGTGATATTTGCAATGCCTTGATGGCTATAAAAAGTCAAGTTGATGAAAAAGTCCTCAGCAATACCAGAATTCTAGATAATGAGAGTTATTTTAACGGCATGCTCTTTCCAATGACAATCAATGGATTTGAGAGTATCGATATTGAGCTTGATCCAGATTCAGCTGATTTTATTAATTCCTCTGTGGCAAAAGAATATGTGAATGAGTACGAAGGAGTAGGTGTCTAATGACTCAAGATATTATTTCAAAAACAAAAGCGTTAATTGATGGACTTAAAGGCACGTGTGCCAATTATGGCCTTGGTAATGACGGCAATGAATACAAGATCATCACACAGGCGTTTCTTTATAAGTTTATGAACGATAAGTTTAGTTATGAAGTCAAAGAGCTTGATTCCAAGCTTAAGAATGCCGGGAATTGGGAACAGGAGATTGCGAAATATTCCGACAAGCAATATGATATGCTTCTTAAACGCATGGGCCCTGATAGCGCTAAGTTAAAAAGGGAACATTTCTTGTCGAACCTTCATAATAAACAAAACATAGAACAGTTTGCCAAGTTTTTTGATGACACCTTGCGCGACATAGCCATTTTTAATAATGAAATTTTCTCGGTCAAGACTGGACGGGGAGCCAAGGTCACGTTGTTCGATGAATTAAGCAATTACATCACAGATAGCTCCAAGCGGGATGATTTCTGCCGTGCCATTGTTAATCAGCTTATAAATTTTAGTTTTGAGAAGATTTTTGCGCAGAAGTTTGATTTCTTCTCGACCATATTTGAATACTTGATTAAAGATTACAACAAAGATGGTGGTGGTAAATACGCCGAATATTACACGCCCCATGCTGTTGCAAAGATCATGGCGGCCATTCTAGTGGATAAGCCGGTAAAGAATGTTACCTGTTATGATCCATCCGCGGGGTCTGGACAATTGCTTATGAATCTTGCACATGCGATAGGAGAGGATCGTTGTACGATTTATTCACAGGATATTTCGCAGAAGTCATCAAGCATGTTGCGTTTGAATCTGATTTTAAATAATCTTGTCCATTCTATTCAAAACATTATTCAAGAGAATACGTTGCTTAATCCATATCATAGGGTTGGCGACAAACTCATGACCTTTGATTACATCGTTTCAAATCCGCCGTTTAAGTTGGATTTTAGCGATTGGTGTGATGCTTTAGATACAAAGCAAAATCATGGTCGTTTTTTTGCCGGAATACCGAACATTCCTAAAAAAGATAAAGACAAAATGGCCATATATTTGCTCTTTATCCAGCATATTATCTTTTCGCTTTCACCAAATGGTAAAGCGGCCATTGTCGTTCCAACAGGCTTTTTGACAGCCCAAAGTGGAATTGAGAAAAAGATTCGCGAGAAGTTAGTTGAAGAGAAGATGCTCCGTGGCGTTGTCTCAATGCCAAGTAATATTTTTGCCACAACGGGCACGAACGTATCAATTTTATTCTTGGATGGTACCAATACAAAAGGTGATATTGTTTTGATGGACGCGTCGAAACTGGGCACCACTGTAAAAGAAGGCAAGAATCAAAAAACGCTACTTTCAGAAGCTGAAGAACTATTAATTATTGAAACCTTTAATAAGCACGAAGCCAAAGAAGATTTTACTGTAGTGGTTTCTTACGAGCAGATAAAAGAAAAGAACTACAGCTTTAGTGCAGGGCAATACTTTGAAGTAAAAATTGACTATACTGACTTAACCCCTGCGGAATTTGAAACTAAAATTCATGGCTTTAAATCCAACTTGGACAGCCTTTTTGCAGAATCAAAGACTTTAGAAAAAGAAATTCAGAAACAATTAAATGGGTTGAAGTATGAGTAAAGAAAATAGAAATGCTCAGCTTGGTGATATTTATGATTTCCAATATGGTATGGGGAATACAATTGAAGATATTGGTGGAGATTATCCAATTTACGGGAGTAATGGTGTTGTTGGTTTTACTAATGTTTATAACAGTGAAGATGCGCCAGTTATTGGTCATATTGGCGCCTACGCAGGAATCGTAAATTGGGCGACAGGAAAACATTTCGTTACATACAATGGTGTTATCTGTCGAATTAAAAAAGGAATAAACCCAAGATTTGGTTACTATTTACTCTTACATTCTAAACTTCAGAAAAGATTGAGAGGAAGTACACAACCGTTTATTTCCTATGATTTATTAGATGATGTAAGGATTTTTTTACCTGAAAAAGTAATTCAAGATAATATCGCCTCCGTTCTTTCCGCATTAGATTCCAAAATTGAACTCAACAACCGCATCAATACTGAATTAGAAGCCATGGCCAAGACGCTTTATGATTACTGGTTTGTGCAGTTTGATTTTCCAGACAAAAACGGCCAGCCATATAAATCCAGTGGTGGGAAGATGGTTTGGAATTCGGAGTTAAAGCGTGAAATTCCAGAGGGGTGGGGAGCAGTTACAATAAAACAAATACTAGCTAAAGAGAGCTCCACAAAGAAAATTCAATCTTCAGAAATAAGACAAAATGGGGCATTTCCAGTCATTGATCAAAGCACGGACTTTATTGCTGGATATACAGATGACATAGAGTCGATCATAAATGTTGAAGAGCCAAGAATAATCTTCGGTGATCATACTCGGATTTTAAAGCTGATAAATTTTGATTTTGCTCGTGGGGCCGATGGAACTCAAGTAATGTTATCTAATAATCGGCGCATGCCGCAGCACCTTTTTTTTCATACCTTACTTAAGATCGATTTATCGAATTATGGCTATGCGCGACATTATAAGTTTCTTAAGGATCAAAGAATAATATTGCCCGATGAAGCGGTTGCTTCAACATTTAACGAGATGGTTTGTAAATTTTATGAACATATAAAACAGAACACGTTTCAGAATATTGAGCTTTCTGAACTCCGAGACTGGCTTCTTCCTATGCTTATGAACGGTCAGGTTAAGGTCAATATTTAGGGATACTGAATGGCAAGGGTCTACGAATTAAAAATTAATAATTTCAGGGGGATTAAAAGCTTTTCCCAAAAATTCAATAAGCATTTTAATTGCATATTAGGTCGTGGCGACTCTTGTAAGACAACAATTTTAGATGCTATTGCTTATGTGTTATCTCCGAGTTGGAATCCTTCTTTTTATGATAGTGATTTTTATGGTGGGAATCCCAATGACCTTATAGTGATCGAAGCATCCTTAGTTACCGTCCCGAATGAATTGATAAATGAAGATAAGTACGGGCTTTACATTAGGGGGCTTGATAATAATGGCAATATACAGGATGAAGTACAAACTGATCATGAAAAAATTATGACGGTAAGGCTTGAAGTCGGAAAAGATTTAGAACCACAGTGGTACGTGATTAGTAACAGACAAGACCCTATGAGAATGCCATCCGTAGATAGGGCAAAATTAAATGTATTCATGGTTTCTGATTATATTGATCGGCATTTTTCTTGGAGCAAAGGTAATCCTTTATATTCGATTTTAAAAGAACTGCCGTCTACTGCTGAAAAGAAAAACGACGTTATCATTGAGGCATTGCGTGAAGCGAAAGAAAAAATAGATCAGGAAAGTTTTAGTCAGTTTAATGATGTCACGAATCGCATAAAGAAAGTTTCATCAAATCTTGGTATTGATTTGTCTGGGGCAAAAACTACTATTGATTTCAGAGACGTGACCATAAAGGACGGGAGGGTCTGCCTTCATGATGGTGATGTTCCATTACGATTGAAAGGCAAAGGAACGAAAAGATTGATTTCAATAGCAATACAAACGATCCTTGTTCAACAAGGTGGAATTATGTTGATTGATGAGGTGGAACAAGGGCTGGAACCTGACAGAGTTAAACATTTGGTCAGATCTTTAAAGAAAGATAATCCTGGTCAAATATTTATCACCACTCATTCAAGTGAAGCGATAACAGAGTTGGATATCGAGGATTTGGTTATTATAAACAATCAGGGAGGCGTTATTACGGCATCTGCTCCAAACAAAGATTTTCAGAACGTCGTTAGGGCCTGTCCAGAAGCTGGATTTGCAAAGAAGGTCATTGTTTGTGAGGGAAAAACAGAAATAGGAATTTGTCGGGCGTTAGATAGTTATCGTAAAGATTCCGGCAAGGAGTACATGTCAGTAAAAGATTGCGTCTATGTTGATGGGGATGGCGGGAGCAATTTTACGGACAGGGCTTTAAAATTGAACGATTTTGGAAAAGACGTTGCTGTTTTCTGTGATTCAGATGCTGATAGCAATCTGAATCCTTCCAAAAGTGATTTAACTGCAAAGTCGATCAAGATATTTGATTGTGAAGCTGGTAATTCCATTGAAGCTCAGGCCTTTAATGATTTGCCATGGGACGGGATTAAAGAGCTTTTTTTGTATGGAGAGAAGATAACTTCAGAGGCAATCGTTTTAAACAGCATTAAAAGTGAGCATGGAAATGGTTTGTCTGATAATTGGAAAGATGTGGATGCCGCAAATACGCGGTTAGCTTTAGGGAAAGCCGCCAAAAATTGCAAATGGTTTAAGCGTATTGATCAGGGAGAATTTCTTGGGTCGGTCATTTTAAAATATTTGGGTGATATGAATAATAAAAAAATAAAAGAGCAGTTAGAAAACCTTTCAAATTGGATAGATGCATAATGAATCATTCGGAGTTTATTTCTAAACCTAAAATTATGGTAATTGCTCCTGCTGGTTATGGAAAGACGCATGCCATTGCTGAATGTTTAAAACACACAAAAGGGAAGCAGCTGATTTTAACTCATACGCATGCGGGAGTAGCTTCTTTAAAAGATAAAATACACGAGCTGGGCGTTGAAACAGATCGGTATCGCGTTGAGACTATTACTGGTTTTGCCCAGAAATATGTTAAAGCTTTTTATTGCGGACAAGATGTGCCGGAGCAGGAGAATTCAGAAGCGTATTATCCGTTTTTAATCGAAAAAGCACGAATTATATTAAATATGCTTCCTATTCGTAATGTTATTAAAGAGACATATTCAGGGTTATTTGTTGATGAATATCAGGATTGTACTAAGAATCAACATGATCTGATCGCCGTTTTGGTTGACATATTACCGACACGTATTTTAGGAGATTATCTTCAAGGAATTTTCGATTTTAAGGGGCAGGCACTGGTAGATTTTAATAGTGATTTACAAGGCTTTGAACGATACCCAGATTTAGAAAATCCATGGCGCTGGAAAAACACGAATCCCAATTTGGGTGATGAATTGAAAAAGATTAGAGTCAAGATCGAGGGTAAGGAAAATATAGATTTGAGTCTACACGAAGCGCATATTGAAGTCGTGCAGGCAGATGAACAGGATAAATTTACATACAATTCAAATTATAATAAAAAGATCTGGGATTTGACCAAAGAGGACAATGTGCTAATTATGCATCCCGAAAGCGGCAGTCTTGCCGTAAGAAAAGATTTTGTAAGTCGATTTAAGAATGCCTTTGGTTTAATTGAAGCTATTGATCATAAGGATTTTTATGAGTTCTCGCGGAAGCTAGATTCAATAAGTATCAGCAATGTTTACGCTGTCATTTATAATTTAATTCCTGAAGTATTTAACGGTACGTCGAGCAGGGATATATGGTTTAGTCAAAACGGCGTTAAAAATAAAAGAAATGTCAGTGACAAGGCTTTGATTGCTCCATTAGTAGAGAATATTGCTGAATTGAAGCAAAAGATTTCTTTCGCGATGATCGCTAATGTTTTAAAGCAAGTCAAAGATTTGCCTGATATTAAGTGTTGGCGAACAGAGCTTTTTTGGGATTTATGTAAAGCGTTAGAGAAGGCCGATCATAAAAAGATTTCGGTGTACGAGGCAATGAAAGAAATAAGAAATGTTAAAAGAAAATTTGGGAGAAGAGTAAGTGGCAGATGTATCGGTACGACTTTATTAACAAAAGGACTTGAGTTTGATACGGTAGCTATATTGGATGCTCATAAATTTAGATGTCGCAAGAATTTTTATGTTGCGGTCACAAGGGCGTGTAAGAAATTGATAATTTTTACAAACAACAAGGTTATTTCGTTGTTAAATTAATTCTTATGTTGACGCTTCGCTTAACCAGTAAAGCTTTGAATGAATTACCGCTCCCCAAGTCAGCCGTCTTGACCTTGCCCGAGCATGGGAGCGTGTTGGAAGATTGGTATGTGCATGTGTTTGTCCATGAAAAGCGGCGGCATTTGATGTTTACGCACGCGGGGTCGCTGGTGTCGTTTGTGGCATCCGGCGTTTATCAGCGTGATATGAAGGATTTGGAAAAGATTTTCAGGCGGGAGTTTAGCCGGTTTCTGGTGTTTGAGAAATTTGACCAGCAGGATATTTTGATGTTCCAATTAGCCTTGGGTGATATGCGTTTGGCCAAGACCATTGACCGCAGGGTCACAGGGTCGATGGTTCAACTCATTGAGAATTATAAATGGTATGTGAGCGACGCGTATAATCATAAGGAGCATGCGCCAGAGGATTATGCGCTCTATGAATTAAACCGTATTCCCCTGGGGGCTTTAAAATATGCGTTTGCCATTGAAAATTTCCATAAAACCGTGGACGCGCTCAAAGGGTTTCACCACATCCCCGGGCAAGGGGTTGTGGGGTTGAATTAGGAGATATTTAGATGGATGAAACGACAAAATCAGAAATAATTCTATATAAAACGGATGATGGCAAGGTAAAGCTAGAAGTCCGGCTTGAAAATGAAACAGTTTGGATGAGTCAGAAATTGATGGCTGAATTGTTTCAAAAAGATGTTCGTACCATTAATGAACATTTGAATAACATTTATGCAGAAGGTGAGCTTCAATCAAAAGCAACTATCCGGAAATTCCGGATAGTTCAAAAAGAAGGCGTTCGTGAAGTAGCTCGTGAAGTCGATTTTTATAATTTAGAGGTAATTATTGCGGTTGGTTACCGGGTCAAATCTCAGAGGGGTACCCAATTTAGACAGTGGGCGACCCAACGTCTTAATGAGTATTTGGTTAAAGGTTTTACCATGGACGATGATCGCCTCAAGGAAGGCGTAAATATTGGCTCTGATTATTTTGATGAAATCCTCGAGCGTATCAGGGATATCCGCTCAAGTGAAAAACGATTTTATCAAAAAATACGGGATATTTATAAACTAGCAGTTGATTATGATCCTAAAGCTGAAGAAACTTTGGAATTTTTTAGGATAGTTCAGAATAAGCTGCATTTTGCTATTTCAGGAAAAACAGCCGCTGAATTGATTGCTGAACGTGCAGATTCGTCAAAACCCAATATGGGATTAACTTCTTGGAAAGGATCTAAGGTTCGTCCAGGAGATGTAATAATTGCTAAAAATTATCTTAATGCTACAGAAATTGAAGGTCTAAATCGAATTGTGACCATGTATCTGGATTATGCTGAAGATCAAGCCAAACGCCATAAGCAGATATTTATCAAGGACTGGCGGCAAAAGTTGGATGCTTTTCTTAAGTTCAATGAACGGGATATTTTGAATAATGCCGGGAAGGTGGCCAAAGAAGTTGCTGATAATTTAGCGCTCGAAGAGTACGAGCGTTTTAATACAAAACGATTAAAGAAGGAAGTTAAAGACGAGACGCTAGCTGATGATGCAGAGTTCAAGTTGATCGAAGATACGATAAAGAAAATCCCCAAGACCAAAAAGCAAGCTAAAAAGCGCTAATAAACCATAAAAAGACCTATTACTTTTCATTTCTACAACTAGATATAATATATGTTATGTTAACCATTTATATAGGAAATCGCTTGAATTAGCCTTTATGCTGTAGCTTTACTCTTCATTGGTTTTTTGCTTGAAATTTACATCATTTGGTAGCGTGCTGCGCGGGTATTTCCCTTCTTAATCACTATCCCAGCCTTAACTAATGGCGCAATCAGCTGGTTCACTCTAGCTCGATTAATATCCATTATTTTGCTAATTTGGCTGGAACCTATATCTTCCTGTTTCTTTACTATTTCTAGTAATTCTTTTTGTTTTGGCGTCCATTGACCGCTATTAATTTTCATATTGGCCAATTGCTTACTTAACTGTTCAATGCTTTTTAAAAGACCTTGAGAAAAATAGTCAATCCAATAGGTATAATCACCATCCATATCATCGGTTTCTCGAAGCATTTGGTAGTATTTAGCACGATCTGCAGCAAAGTATTCATCCAGACCTAAAGAATATGTCGATTTATATCCTTGTTGTATCAAAATCCATTGTGACAAAGCTCTCGCCATCCTACCATTTCCATCTGTAAATGGATGAATCGTGACAAATTCATGATGAAAAATGGCGCTCAATACCACTGCGTCTTCGTTTTCGGCATTTTTAAGCCACGACAATAGTTTTTTCATTCGCTTTTTAACATCTTGAGGTTTTGGAGGTGTAAAAATTATTTTGCGTCTTGCATTAACTACGTAATTTTGTATTTTTCTCCAATGACCACTGCGTTTAGGTGAAAGCAAATTTTTAGTCATTAGAGCATGTAAGTTAAGAATTCGGTTGGAATTTAAAGGGAGTTTAGAGTTTTTAATTACCCATTGCATGGCATTAATGCAGTTTCTGACTTCAAGTTTTTGGTCTTCTTGAGCAATAACGTCTTTTCCTTCAACAAGCGCAGAGACTTGAGCTAAGGATAAGGTGTTTCCTTCAATCCACGTAGAAGAATGAATATCTCGACTGAATGCTTGTTGGCTGATTTCCTTCCAGATCGATGGGTTTAGGGAATATTTTTCCAGAGCTTTAGATAGTAAAGCAATTCGCTGGAGATTGTTAACAAAATAGTTTGTTATGCGATAAGTTGGTTTAAACATGTATAAAGCATATCACATTGTATAGGAATTGTATAGGTTGTTGTATAGGTTGTTGTATAGGTTGTTGTATAGGGCCGGCCAATCAAATGATCAACAATCTCCCGTTTTCTTTTAACCAGCGCTCATGGTCCATATAATCCGGCATCATTTGCCCAACTTCCCGCCAAAACCTCGCAGAATGGTTCATATGCCTCACATGAGCTAGCTCATGGATAATCACATAATCCACTACAGCCGCGGGTGCCATAATCAATCTCCAGGTGAAATTAAGCAAACCACCGGTTACGCAGGAACCCCAACGCGTCCTGGCATCCCTGATTTTGATGCTTTTATAGGCAATCCCAAAATTCTTTGCTAAATCATCAACCCTGGACGTTATATGGTTTTTCGCCTGGATTTGATACCAAACCAATACCTGGTCCCGACGGTTTTTAACCACATCAGCCACTTTAAGGAAACCATGTTCTAAAACCACTGCGTGGGATATGTCCGAACTGATTTTAAGCGGATACGATTGCCCTAAAAATAAAAATTGTTCATGTTCTTCAAATTGTTTGGGTTTGCTTTTGGGCCTGGCTAACATGCGGGATTTTTGGTGGGTAATCCAATGTGACTTTTGCTGGATTAAACGTTCAACCAATTCAAGCGGCATATGCAACGGAACGCGCGCAGTCACATGTCCGTCTAAGGAAATGCTTAAAGAAATACTCCGGCGTTTGGTACGGATAACCGTATCAACACCCTGGATGTTTAAATTATCGACCGTAAGCCGAACATATACCATAAATTCGACGCAATATGCGTGCCTGCTTGTGACTGGGACAATATAAAATCATGCATGTGGTGATCTTCAACTAACTTCACTTCAATATCTTCCGAAGGTTCTAATTCTTGTTGCGGATTTTTATTTTCAGGCGTGTTTTCATCCACTTCAATGTAAATCACCCGGCCTTTGTCGTCGATTAAAGACGCTCCTGCAGACAAAACAGGGCTAATGTTTTTAATCACACCTGTATAACCGGTTTCTTCTTTTAATTCTACCAAGGCGTGTTGCGGATCATCAAAAGCCAATCCCGCCGGAAAAGCTAAAATATACCCATTAATGGCTGGCCGGTATTGCTTAATGAGAATAAATCTCTTCGACGGCATCAAACGCGCCACTACCACAACGCCGACGGAGCTTTTCTTGCGGCGCACAGTTTCCCACGTTAATTCTTTCCCTGTTTTGCTGGTATAAGAAATTTCACACAGGCTGATCCATTGCCCTTCAAATAATATTTTTTCGCCAGTTTTTTTCATTTAATAACCGGAGGAATAATTTCAATAGTCCGCGTTGGATAAGGGATCATAATCCCTTCCTGCTTGAAACGTTCATGCACGCGTAAGATGAATTCATGCTTTAAAATGGCCTGGTCTTTATGTTCCTTGGCGCGCAATACCACAGTGCAATTTATCCCGGAATCCCCTAAGGTGTGCATGCGCACAACAGGATCAAATTCAGCTACTCCTCCCTCCACATTTTTAAGCACATCCTTAGCAACTTCCAAGGTCACCCGCTCAACTTTCTTTAAATCGGAATTGTAATGCACACATAATTCAATAGGGACAACCAATTCACGATCCGGCAGGTAATAATTCGTGATAATTGTTTGGGCTAATTTAGTATTAGGAACAAGCACCACGCTGTTAGTTGAAATGCGGATCTTGGTCATACGCCAGTTAATATCAATAACATAACCTTCTTGCCCGGTTTCCAGCTTAATATAATCCCCAATCCTGATTTGCCGACTGACAATGACGTGAAAACCTGCAAATAGGTTTGATAAGGTATCCTGCAATGCCAAGGCAACAGCTAAACCACCTACGCCCAATGTTGCCAAGATTGGGGTAATGGAAATCCCTAAGCTGTTTAACACAACTAAAACACCGACGACAAATATAATAATTCGCGTGATGTTTTGTGTTAATGATGTAACCGGCAAGGCAGAATCAATACGGCTGGCATAAACCTTGATAATGCCAGATGCCAAATTATTTAACACCAAGGTGACGGAGATAATCCCTAAAATAAGGATGATCTTATCAGCCACCAGGATGTATTTCTCCGCAAGGGTTGAGAAATGCAAAGCAACGTTAACTGCCACCATCACTGTCCAAATCATGAACGGACGATAGATTGCATCTATAATAATATCGTCGAGTTTGCTAGATGTTTTCTGGCTCCATTGCGCAAGTTTACGAAACAAAATTTGCCGGATTAAATAGCCCACTAGCACAGCCACAATAAAGATGACTAATGGTTCTAACACAACGGATAAATGTTGCCATTCGGTATTCATGCTAATTCCTTACAGTTGAATTTGTTCCGGTAAACGGCTGTGCGGGGTCATCGCCTCGACGGATTTAATTTCAATCACCGCTAAATGAAAACCTGGGTCAGCAGGCCCGGCGAAATATTGGCGCATCATGGGAACACCTTCAAACACTGCTTCCTTCTTAGCGATATCATTGCTCATGGTTGCCTTGCCCGTGATACGGCAATACCACATCTTACGGTCGACGAAACAAACCTCTACATTCGGGTTGGCTTTAATGTCCTTAATGGTGCGGGAACGTTCTAAAAGTGCCAGTAATAATTCACCACTATCTGTTAAGTATGGCATCATAGGACGCACGCGCGGCTGGTTGCCTTCTGTCGTCGCTAAAAAACCAAAGCCGGCATCCCGGACAATATCAATAGCTTCTTCTTTAGTCATACTCATGGCATTACCCTTTCTGATTATGTCCGCCATAAAGCTCGGCGGATTCCGTCCTTAACCTACTTTAGGAACGGAAAACTTGTCTGTTCCAATATATTCTTTGTTTTTGACAGCAATTAATTGTGCGCAAATCGATACGGCAATTTCCGCCGGTGTTTGTGCGCCGATATCAATGCCCATGGGAATATGGATTTTATCTAACTGTTCTTGGGACACGCCTTGTTCTTTAAGTCGTCCAAAGAATTTAACCTGCTTGGGCTTACTGGAAATTACCCCAATATATCCTGCTTTTGAATGGATGGCTGCCTTTAAGCATTCAAAGTCAAACTCATTGCCTTGGGTAACGATTAAAACATAGGTGTTGGCATTTAAGGCAGTCTTGGCTAATTCCCCAGCATGATTCCCGACGAGAATTTCATCAGCATGGCTAAAACGTTCTTTATTGGCAAATTCCGGGCGGTTATCAATAATGGTCACATTAAACCCAAGGATTTTAGCCAAAGCAGAAAGGGGCAAGGCAATATGCCCTGCCCCGCAAATGACAACGGTGTATTTGGGAATAAAGGGTTCGATGAAGACCTTCATCTGTCCTCCGCAAACCGATTCCCCTTCCCTGCCAAAATAATCATATGTAACTGTGGTGGGTTTGTTTGAGGCAATGGCCTTTAAACATTCTGCAATTGCGGCCTTCTCGTTACGACCACCACCAATGGTGCCCCAGGATGTGCCATCATCAAACACAATCATCTTAGCCCCAGCTTTACGCGGAGTTCCCTTGATGGTGGCTTCTACGATGGTTGCAAAAGCGTAGCGTTGGCCACGTTGGGATGATTCAATGGCTTTGTAGAGAATATCATCCATATTTTGGTGTCATTGCGAGTCCCTGGTGGGACGAAGCAATCTTTTTACTTTACGTAGGCCTTAATGATTTTTTGTTCCGTACGTGGACGGTCGCCAGGGCCTGTCGGGGTGTTTTCAATTTTTTGCACCACATCATAGCCAGTGCTTACTTCCCCAAAAATCGTGTGGTGATTATTTAACCATGGTGTGGCAATGGTGGTGATGAAAAACTGGCTGCCGTTGGTTTGTGGGCCGGCATTAGCCATGGCCAGTAAACCTGGACGGTCAAATTGTAATGTTGGGCTAAATTCATCTTCGAATGGCTTACCCCAGATGCTTTGCCCGCCGCTGCCTGTGCCGGTTGGGTCGCCACCTTGGACCATGAAGCTTTTAATAACGCGATGGAAAATAAGGCCGTTGTAATATCCTTTTTTAACCAAGCCGACAAAATTTTCAACGGCTTTGGGTGCTTGTTGTGGGTATAACTTGAATTCAACATTTCCTTGGGTGGTTTCAAAAACAACTGTATTCACTTGGTTCTCCTCTGCTAAAACTACGGTTGAACAAAATAAAACACTTAATCCTAACATCAGTAACAAATTACGCATGAATCCCCTCCTGGTATTGACGTAAAATACGGTTTTGTTCTCGTAAACGGACGATTTCCCCGTCTAAAAGCTTTTTGACTTTTTCCGCTTCTTGTAAATATTTTTGATAAAGTTCCACCTGTTTTGCCAGCGATTGAACCTGTTTTTCTTTATGGGTGATTTGTTTTCTTAATTGTTCAATTTGCTGAAGCTGTTCATCCTTGGCATCGGTCGTTAAATCAATGCTTTGTGCCTTTTGGGCGATCTCGGAAACTGCTGTCACCGACGGTGTGGGTGATGTTAAAGCATCGGGTAATAATTTGGCTTTATTAGAAGGTAATTGGATGGTAATATCAAGCCCAAGCATCCGAAAAGCCATCGCACAACCAACAGCAATTACAGTAATAAATAAGATTAAACCCATGATTTCCTCCATCCTTTTATCCGCCGGATTTAGCAGCAGGTTTGGATCTCCCAAAGCCTTAGCTGAAATGAACGGCGAAAAAATTATTCAACGAACATTGCATCGGTTTATTGATAGCTATACCGACGATATCTGTGTTGTCTTAGGCGCGTGCGCTACAGACATACAACCCTACGTATTAAACCACAGCAAGGTGCATATTGTCTATAATAAAGATTACCAAAAAGGGCAAACATCTTCTATGCAGGCAGCCCTTGCCTCCGTCGCTGTAGAAACTCAATGGGTGATGTTATTGCCTGTTGATTTTCCGAATGTCCAAACAGCAACGATTAATGCTTTAGTTGAGCAAGCTCGACGAACAGATGCGGATATCCTAATTCCCACCTATGAGGGCAACAAAGGCCACCCTCCCCTTTTTCACCGTCGTACATTTACTAATATTTTGAAATTATCCACGGATTCAGGAATTAATAGCATCTTTAAAGATTTTAAAGTAGCTAAAATTCCGGTAGATGATGGCGGGGTTCTGCAGTCGTTTAATACAGTGGAAGAATTTGAACAGATAAAAAACAGGGACGGTTACTAATTTTGATTCCAGAAAGCCAGAATTTGGCTTCTTTACAAAATTGGTGACTGTCCCTGATTTTTTATCACCTTAGAAAGATACAGAATTGACATTTGCTTAAAATATGTCATACTTTAGCTAGATTAGCTAGATTAATTGGAGGTAACAATATGGTTTGGAAACTGGCAGATGCTAAGAATCAATTCAGTAAAGTCGTGGATATGGCTTTGGAAGAAGGGCCGCAAAAGATCACTCGCCGTGACACAGCGGTTATTGTGGTGGCTCTTAAAGATTATGAACGTTTAAGTGGTAAAAAACCAGGATTTAAGGATTTCTTGATGGATAGCCCTTCTTTGAAAGGCGTTAACTTAAAACGTGACTCTTCCCCTATTCGAAAGGTTACGTTATGAAATTTCTATTAGATACCTGTGTGATATCTGAATTGCGCAAAGAAAGTATAAATCCTCGACTTAAAGAAATTATGGATATGGCAGATGAACAAGATATTTTTATGAGCGTCATTTCTTTAGGAGAATTAGTCAAAGGAATATCACTCCTTGAAGATAGTAGACGAAAACGGGAACTTGTATCTTGGATTGGTGGATTTGAACGAACTTTTACAGACCGTATTTTAAATATTGATCAAGAAACAGCGCATATTTGGGGTGAGGTTACAGCTAAGGCTCAAAAGTCTGGTAAAATTGTTTCTGTATCCGATGGTCTTATTGCGGCAAGTGCCATACGGCATGGACTACATTTAATTACTCGTAATAGCAAAGATTTTACGCCAACAGGTGTGATGATTATTGATCCGTGGTCATCTTAAAAAATTAGGGAAAAAATTGGTGACCATCCCTAATTTTTATCTTCTATTTTAAAACTAAAACTTTAGCCGAATACTGGGTATGCACATACCCATTGTGCCCTAAATACTTTTGCACCTTTACGTTTTGCCACACACCAGTTGAATTAACCTGGATGTCGGTAATCACATCCCCACCTAAGATCGAAGCTTCATACTTTAATTTAGGTAAGGCATCTTCCAATGTTTGACGACGCTCTGTGGTTACAGTGACAATCCCAATTTGTTCAAAGGGTTTATCAACGGTTTCCATGTAAACAACATCGTCGGGGCTGTTCTTTGGTGGATAATAATTTAAAGTCGTATCCTCAGAATCAATACGATAGGTTGTGCACCCGGAAAATAAGCCTAAAACTAAAAGCATCATTAATGCAACGGATTTCATAATTCCACCTTCATTGTTTAAATGTGTTTCTTTGATTATATTATGTGAAGTGCCTAAGACAACAACTTTTTAATTCTTCTTAAGTTTTGATAGCTTCCTTGGCTTTAAGTGCTGCAATCACTTTATCCGGTGTAATAGGTAATTCTTTAAGGCGAATTCCAATGGCATCCTCGATCGCATTTGCAATGGCGGCAGACGTAGGTAATAAAGCAGCTTCTCCCATCCCTTTAGCTCCAAATGGTCCTTCCGGATCATCGGTTTCAACTAAAATGGTGTTCATTTTAGGAACGCCAATGGAACGCGGTACGCGGTATCCGGCAAAATTGGGGTTTACTACGCGACCATTGCGGAAACGTAAATCTTCATAGAAGGTATAACCAATGCCCATCATCAGGGAACCTTCAATTTGTGATTCCACCGACTGGGGATTAATAGCCTTGCCAATATCATGGGCATCCCATAATTCTAAAAGTTTTACATCCCCTGTTTCAGTGTTTACTTCTACTTCAGCAATTTGTGCTTCGAAACCATAGCTTCCAGATACATTGCCTTCACCTGTACGAAAATCAATGGGTGTGGTCTTAGGATTGTAACTGCCACGGCCAATGATTTGTTTGCCGTAATTAAACGAATAACATAATTCCAAAGCCTTATCAAAGGTCATTAATTTCTTGCCGTCTTTTTTAAAGACAACTTGTTCTGCCCGGATATCAATATCGTCGATGGAAAGTTTATGCTCTTTGGCAACAATTTCTAAAATTTGATTTTTAGCGTCACGTCCGCCGAGTAAGGCGGCATTCCCGGAAATAAAGGTCACGCGGCTGGCAAATGAACCAGTATCAAATGGGGTGATTTCCGTATCCCCTGCCTTACATTTAATGCGGCTATAGCTAACCCCTAGTTCTTGGGCAACGATTTGCGATAAGGCGGTATTGGACCCTTGCCCCGTATCCGCAGCGCCGGTAAATAAATATACCGAACCATCTTCTTCTACTTTTATAATAGCGCCGGCGCTTTCATGCGATTTATACATTTTTGAACCCATAACGTCGGCGGCAATACCAATGCCAATGCCACGTTTGATGTGGGATTGTTTGCCACGTTTTTCATACCAATTGGATGCTTTAACAGCTAGTTCAATACATTCTTTTAAACCATTGGTCGTTAAAATCATTTTGTTAGTCGTGACCATGTTCGGTGTGGTGATATTTTTCAAGCGGAATTCAATTGGGTCCATGCCCAAATCCTTGGCCAATAAATCCATGTGGGATTCAATGGCAAAGCCACTTTGCACGCCACCAAAGCCGCGCATCGCTCCGCTGATGGGATTATTTGTGTACACCCGATAACCGGTCATGCGAAAATGTGCGATTTTATACACCATGAAAATACGCATCATAGCAGCAGCCAATACCGTCGGGCCATAACTGCAATAGGCGCCGCCGTCCGCTAAAACTTCACCGGTCATGGCGACAATGGTGCCGTCTTTTTTCACACCAGTCTTTACTTTATAAATCATGCCGTGCTTGCGACGGGTGGTGGTGAATTCTTCTTCGCGGGTTAGACAAATCTTAACGGGCAAGCCCCCTGCCTTTTTGGATAACAAGCAGGCAGCAAAATCCATAGGCAGCATTTCAAGTTTACCGCCAAACCCGCCACCGACGGCCATTTTAATGACGCGCACATTATTTAAATCCATCTTTAATGTTTTAGCCAGGGCTTCGCGGCATTTAAATGGGGCCTGGGACGAAGACCATAGGGTGATTTTATCCGAGAAGGTTTCCCATTGCCCGACACAAACATGTGGCTCCATGGGTGCTGGATGTGCCACCGGGCACCAGAATTTATCTTCACGGACGTGGTCAGCTTCCTTCATTAAACGGTCAGGGTTACCAAAATTAACAGGTAAAATAACCGCGATATTATTCATAGATTCATGGATTTGTGGGGCGCCTGGCTTGATAGCCTCTTCAATTTCAAAAACCCCTGGCAAGATTTCATAATCCACTTCAATTAAACGCAAGTCGTGGTCTACGGTTTCTTCGTCGATTGCCGCCACAGCAGCAATTTCATCGCCGATGTATCGCACCTTATCAGCTTCTAAGGCCATTTGATCGACGGTATGTGGAAAGAAATATTCATTAGAACCAAATTTAATTAAATGGGTATCGCGGGACGTGATAATGGCCTTAACACCTGGCAAGGCTGCAGCTTTTTCTATGTTAATGCTTTTGATGCGCGCATGCGGATGCGGAGAACGCAACATTTTTCCGATGAGCATATTAGGAAAGCTAACATCAAAGGCATATTTGGTTTGGCCGGTGACAATGCCGAGACCGTCAATGCGTGGTACGCTTTTACCGACGGGATCAACATATGTTTTATCAATATTGTTCGTTTGCATTATTTGCCGCTCCGCATTTCTTGCCCTGCCTGCACAACAGCTTCAAATATTTTTAAATATCCGCCGCAACGGCAAATATTGCCATCAAGGGCGTATTCCATATCTTCACGAGTCGGTGTGGGGTTTTTATCTAACAGTGCCGTGGCTGACATGATCATGCCCGGGATACAAAAACCACATTGCACGGCGCCTTGGTCTAAAAAGGCTTGTTGCACAGGGTGAAGCTTATCCCCTTGGGCTAAGCCTTCGACTGTTAAAATTTTCTGGCCTTGGCAGTTGGCTGCTAAGGTAATGCAGGACAATACAGCTTTACCGTCGATCATCACCGTGCAGGTGCCGCATTCGCTTTCCTGGCATGCTGTTTTTGTGCCTGTGAGCGATAATTGGTCGCGCAAAACTTCAAGTAAGGTTTCATGGCCTTTAAGTTGTAAGGCTTGCGTTTTATTATTAATGGTTAAATTGATCGTCGCCATAATTAACCTTTCGCCACAATTTCTTCAACTGCGCTTTTAATGCATTGACGGAACATATGCTGTTTGTATTCGCTGCTACGGGTATCATAAATCGTTGTTGTTAAATGGGCTAAGGCCTCTTGTCCTAATTGGGCGCTTGATTTCTTGCCATCTAAGAATTTTTCTAACGCATAATCCCGCTGAGAAAAAGCTGTGCCAGAATTAACAACCACCCTCGTATTTGACCAGCTGTCTTTAACAATATCGGTTTTAATGCATAACGATAATTGCGGCACATCCACATCAGACATTTTTCGTACCCGACGGTACGCCCAACGTGTATTGGGATTATGTGGAATGGTTACATGGGTGAGTAAATATTCCGAACGGGCAGCATTTTTAAAGAATTCTTCTGCGCTGACAGCTACTGTTAAGCCATCTGGTTTCATAAAATGGAGTTGACCGTCTAAGGCAGTTACAGCCACTGGTAATTCTGTCCATGTGTAGCGGCAGGTTAAATTTCCACCGACGGATGCCATATTGCGAATAGGTGTGGTTGAAATATTCCGGCACACTTCACGGAACAAGGAATAATTATCTGTTAATAGAGGGCTTTCAAATAGATCGGTAATGCAGGTCATGGCCTTGATGGTTAATTCTTTAGGCGTTGATGTGATGCCTTTTAAATCATCCACCTTGGCTAAACTTAAGACATGTTGAGGAGTTTTATTCCCCTTAACCTTAAGGAGTTTAAGCGTGTTCATGACAAAGGTGCCCCCTGCCATAACGCGGGAATCGCTAAGTTCTTTATAAAGCTTTGCCGCCTCTTGGGTCGATGTCGGCATATGTAAGGTTATGGGGTTTAATAACATGCAAAGCAGTATACCAAAACAATCAATATGGGCAAGCAAAAATCGATTACAGCAATTGGATAACTTCAGACGGTAAACGCTTCAGTTCTTGGGTGCCTAATACCTTAATAGACCAGCGCAAGAGTGATAATTTTTGCTTTAATTGTTCATTGGGATCATCAATATTGCTTAAGCGTTTGCGGGATAAAAACAGGGTTTTACGCAAGGTGTTAAAGATAATCCTGGCTTCCCTGGCCCGGGTGCTTCCTTTGATTATGGACTGCACATTATCATAGGCGGTTTGCCAGATGACAGGATTGTAATGGTCCATTTTTTGAATTAACGCGGGCACCATGGTTTCAAAATAGGCATAACGATCTAGGACCACCAAGGTATGCATGATTTCAATATGGACAAAAGCAGAATCGCTGCGATTTAAGCGGTGCAATAATAATTTGATAATAGGTGGTTTTTCAGTGGCCAAAATGTCTGGGGCAAAGTTTTCTTTAAACACCTTAATTGCAGCGGCTGTTTTGTAGGCGCCTAAGGAATCATCAGCAATCATCGCCAGGAGAATGTCTTTATTTTCTTGGGAATATTTTTGGGTATAGCCGTCAAGTAAAGCCCTGTCATCAAAAACAGCGTCGGGGCCTAATTCCTGGCCTTCGATATTTTCAGATGGTTCCTCTGCCCTGGCGAAAGTAAGGCTGCCCGTCAAGAAGACGATTGTCATTAAGAAAATAAAATTTAAGCGCATATTTCCAATGAAATATCTATAGTTGCTCGAGAATGGGTTAAAGCGCCAATAGAAATGCGATCGATGCCAGTGGTTGCGTATGTGCGCACATTTTTTAAAGTGATCCCGCCCGATGCTTCTAACAGGATTTTCTTGTTTAGTGTATTTTTTAAAGCAATGGCCTGACGGATATGTGCTGGTGTCATATTATCTAATAGAACAATATCTGCACGGCTCGTCAATACAGTTCGTAACTGTTTTAAATCATCAACTTCAACAATTACGGTTTTGCGTGTTTGTGACTTGATCGCATTAATTTGATCAACCCATTGGTGGATGTCGATGAGTTGTCGGTGGTTATCTTTGATCATCACAGCATCGGATAAATTTAAACGATGGTTCACTCCTCCGCCAGTTCGGACCGCATAGCGTTCCAATTCTCTCCATAACGGCATGGTTTTACGGGTATCTAGAATTTTAGCCTTTGTGCCTTTAACTGCTTGAACATATTCATGGGTTAATGTGGCAATGCCTGATAAATGGCTTAAAAGATTTAATAGGACGCGCTCGACAGTTAAGAGCACGCGGGCATTGGCTTCAACAGTAAGTATGGGTTTACGTGACGTAACCTTGGCACCCTCTTTAACGCTTGAGATGATTTTTAATTTTTTATCGAAACGCTTAAGCATCCAAATAGCAATAGGCACCCCACACACAATGCCTGGGGATTTCATTAAGATATTGGCTCTGACGCGTTTACTCGACGGGATTAAATGGGAAGTGGTGATATCCCCTTGCGGGGCATCTTCTATTAATGCTTGAAGAATGGATTTTTGAGTAGTCAAAGAAAGCATGATGAATTTTATGCTGATAATCCAGCCAGAACACTATTGAGTTGCTGGATATCTTGATTTAAGGAAGCTAACCGTTCCCGTTCCTTTTCAATAACTTCTGCAGGCGCTTTTGAAACAAATGTCTCATTGGTCAGACGTGATTTTAAAGAATCTATGGCTTTTTGCTTGTTTTCAACTTCACTAAGCATGCGTCTTTTTTCTGCTGCTAAGTCCACCATGCCTGATAAAGGAATAAAAACCTTCATTTGTGCAGCTAGACCTGTGGCGGAATCTTTAACCGTTGTTGTTTTAATATCAATTGTCAGTTCTTTTAATTTCGCTAAACGAATAATATCTTGTCGATAATCTTCCAAAAGCTGACGATCGGTTTCTGTTAAGGGCACGAGAACAGCATCGACAGCATCATTTGGTTTAATCTTCCACTGGGTGCGGATGGTGCGAATAGTGCTAATCACATCCACTACTTTCTGCATAGATGTTTGCGAGGTATTATCCATTAACTTTGCTTCCATCGCCGGCCAAGCAGTGATCGATAAAGGTTTTGAATCTTTATGGATGTAGCTATAGATTTCCTCGGTAACAAAAGGAATAAATGGATGCATCATCTTTAACGAATTATTTAAAACAAATACCAAGGTATGGCTGATATGAGGATCGCCAAACTTGCCCTTGGTTAATTCCAAATACCAATCGCAATAATCTCCCCAGAAGAAATCATAAATTAGATTTTCTGCTTCGGAATAACGGAAGGTTTCAATAGCTACTTCCACCTGCTTAAGTGTTTGGTAAAAACGGGCCAAGATCCATTTCGACGGTAAATCTAAGTTTCTTGGGTCAGGTGCGGTTTCAGCCAAAGGCAAAGCAGCTTCGGAATTCGTGAATACTAACCGTGAGGCATTCCATATTTTATTGGCAAAATTACGGCCAATTTCAAATTTATCTTTGGCGATGAAAATATCTTGTCCCGAATTGATGATTAAACTAAAACGTAAGGCATCTGCCCCATACTCCTCGATGATTTCTAAAGGATCGATGGCATTGCCTAAGGATTTAGACATTTTACGGCCTTTGGCGTCACGCACCGTTCCATGGATATACACTTCTGTAAAAGGAGCCTTACCCATGAATTCATATCCTGCCATAATCATACGGGCCACCCAGAAAAAGATGATTTCCGACGCTGTAAACAGCGTATTGGTAGGATAGAATTTCTTTAAGTCATCCGTTGTTTTAGGCCAACCAAGTGTTGCAAACGGCCACAGCCACGAGGAAAACCATGTGTCTAAGACATCAGGATCTTGAGTTAAGGCAATATCTTTGCCATGTTTGGCACGAGCCTGTTTTTTAGCATCTGCTTCATTACGGGCCACAAACACATTGTCTTCGGTGTCATACCACACAGGGATGCGGTGTCCCCACCAGATCTGACGGGAAATACACCAATCCCGAATTCCTTCCATCCAGTTGATATAGAATTTCTCCCAACGTTCTGGACGGATTTTAATGGTGCCGTTCTTAACAGCTTCAAGTGCTGGCTTAGACAATGGTGCCATTTTGACAAACCATTGCTTTGATAAGTATGGTTCAACAACCGTATCACAGCGGTAGCAGTGACCAACGGCATGTTTATGATCTTCAATCTTAACTAAATACCCTTGTTCTTCTAATTGGGCGACTAATTTTTTGCGGGCATCGAAACGATCCAGGCCATTAAACGGTCCACCCTGTTCATTAATTTTGCCGTCGGGATGCATGACATTGATCATGGGAAGTTTATGACGTTGTCCCATGGCAAAGTCATTAGGGTCATGGGCAGGCGTGACTTTAACCGCACCAGTTCCAAACTCACTGGCCACATACTCGTCGTTGATAATGGGGATTTCACGCCCCAAGATAGGCAGAATTAATTTCTGGCCATTGGTGCCCTTGTAACGTTCATCACTTGGATTAACCGCAACAGCCGTATCCCCCAGCATGGTTTCAGGACGGGTTGTGGCAACAACAACGAATTGTTCAGGATTATTTTTAAAAGAATATTTGATGTGATACAGCTTGCCGTTTTTTTCTTTATGCTCTGCTTCTTCATCGGACAAAGCTGTTTGGCAACGTGGGCACCAATTGATAATGCGTTCGCCACGATAAATCAAATCTTTTTCATACAACCGGATAAAGACTTCTTTAACAGCATCGCTATAGGCATCATCCATGGTAAAACGGGTGCGCGACCAATCGCAGGACGAACCTAGTTTTTCTAATTGATGGATAATGGTATCGCCGTATTCTTGCTTCCAGCCCCAGAGGCGTTTTAAGAATTCTTCGCGGCCTAAATCATGGCGACTTTTGCCTTCTTTGGCTAATTGCTTCTCGACGACATTTTGAGTGGCAATCCCCGCATGGTCGGTGCCCGGCATCCATAAGGCCTCGCAACCCTTCATACGTTTGTAGCGGATGAGAATATCTTGCAAGGTATTGTTGAGGGCGTGGCCCATGTGCAATATCCCTGTGACATTCGGTGGCGGAATCACAATGGTAAAGCTTGGTTTCTTAGAAATTGCATCTGCGTGGAAAATATTCTGCTTTTCCCAAACCTTCAGCCACTTCTCTTCTGTCTCTTTAAAATTATATCGAGGAGCTAATTCCATTATTTCTTATCTTTAAGTAATTTATATTCGACACTATCCACGAGAGCTTCCCAGCTGGCTTCAATCACATTCTCATGCACACCAACCGTTGTCCAGGAATCATGCGTATCATGCGATTCAATCAGAACACGTACCTTGGCCCCAGTGCCTGCCTTGCTATCTAATACGCGTACCTTATAGTCGGATAAATGCATATCTTCCAGGTTAGGATAGAATTTCTTTAAGGCTCCTCGTAAGGCGCGGTCTAAAACTTCCACAGGCCCATGCCCTTCGATAGTGACCATTTGATCCTGGCCATTGACCTTTAAGCGCACGGTGGCCCCTGCTTGTACGCCGCCGTCTAATTTACGCTCGGTAAACACTTTAAATCCATCCAAATGGAAAAACGGTTGGTACAATTTTAAAGTGCGTTTCATAAATAATTCAAAGGAAGCATCCGCAGCTTCGAATTGGTAGCCCATGTGCTCACGCTCTTGCAATTCCACGAGTAAGGCCTTGGTTTGAGCGGCATTTTTATCCAATTGGATATTTAATTTCTGTGCCTTTAATACAATGGGCATTTTGCCAGCCAATTCGGATGTTAATAAACGGCTATGATTCCCGACGATGGTTGGGTCAATATGCTCATAGGCTTTTGGGTTTTTTAAGATCGCATCAATATGCACCCCACCCTTATGGGCAAAGGCTGAATGTCCTACAAATGGATGATTATTCGACAGCGTATAATTGCTGACTTCGCTTAAATAATAGGAAGTATCCATGAGCAATTTGATTTTGCTTTCAGGCAATGATTTGGTTTTCATTTTTGTATGCAAGATAGCAACGATCGTACAAAGGTCTGCATTCCCGCAACGTTCACCTAAACCATTGAATGTTCCTTGCACTTGGATGCATCCGGCATTGATTGCAGCTAAACTATTAGCCACTGCTAAATCCTGGTCGTTATGGGTATGAATACCTAATTGGACCTTAATTTTTGCTTTTACCACTTTGACGATCTTGGTGATCTCTTCAGGCAAGGTTCCGCCGTTGGTGTCACACAAAATAATGCAATCAGCCTTAGCTTTTTGGGCCGCTAAAATTGTTTTTAATGCATACGCAGGGTTTTGCTTGTACCCATCAAAGAAATGCTCGGCATCGTAAAACACTTCCCGCTTGTGGGATTTTAGAAATGCCACAGAATCAAAAATCATCTGCACATTTTCTTCCAAGGTGGTTTTTAAAACATCTTTGACATGCAAATCCCAGCTTTTACCGAAGATGGTAACGGTTGGGGTTTTAGAGGCAATCAGTTCATTAAGATTCGTATCATCTTTTGCAGCGATATTTGCCCGACGGGTAGAACCAAAGGCTGCTAATTTTGCATTCTTAAGTTTCTTGCCCTTCATCACCTCAAAGTATTCCTTATCCTTGGGGTTTGAACCAGGCCAGCCGCCTTCGATGTAATGGACTCCTAATTCATCCAATTTCTCGGTGATTTTGACTTTATCATTCACACTATACGATACGCCTTCGGTTTGCGATCCGTCGCGTAAGGTGGTGTCGTAGATGACTATATTTTTAGGCATATAAACCTCAATTACGGTTGTTCTAATTTAAACACCTTATGTAATGCTTTAACGGCTTTATCAGCCAAATCTTGCTGGATAATACAAGACACGCTGATTTCCGATGTAGAAATCATGTCGATATTGATTTTATGCTCAGCTAAGGTGCGAAACATTTTAGCGGCAATCCCTGTATGGGAACGCATCCCGGAACCGACCAAGGAAACGCGGGCGACATTTTTGTCTTCCATGATTTCCCCAGCCCCAATTTTCTTACCAATAATCCCAGTGGCTTTTAATGCTTTGCTTAAATCAGCTTTGGGGACGGTAAATGAGATATCAGATAATTTATCATGCGGGACGTTTTGCACGATGGTATCGACGTTAACGCCCTGTTTAGAAATTTCTCCAAAAATAATTGCCGCAATCCCTGGTTTATCAGGCACGGAGCAAATAGTAATTTTCGCTTCATTCTTATTGCAGGTCACCCCGCGAACAGCAACCTCTTCCATTTTTTCTGTTTCTTTGATAATCATGGTCCCTTCCTCCTTTGAAAAGCTTGAGCGAACATGTAACGGAATATTAAACCTTTTGGCAACTTCTATCGAGCGTGCCTGCATGATCTGGGCACCGAGCGACGCCATTTCCAGCATTTCATCAAATGTGATCTGCTTGATCTTGCGTGCTTCTTTAACAATGCGTGGGTCGGTGGTGTAAATTCCGTCCACGTCTGTATAAATTTCACAAACCTTGGCCTTTAAGGCCTTGGCTAAGGCAACTGCGGTTAAATCAGAACCGCCCCGGCCTAAGGTTGTAATATCATCGTCGGACGTGACCCCTTGATAACCAGCGACAATAACAATTTTATCGTTTTTAAATGCTTTCTTAATACGTTTATCGTCGATGGTGATGATGCGGGCCTTGGTGTGGGTTTTATCTGTCTTGATCCCCACCTGGCGTCCGGTAAATGAGATGGCATCATACCCTAATTCTTTAATGGCAATGGCCAACAAGGCGCAGGAAATCTGTTCGCCTGTTGAGAGCAACATATCCATTTCACGGTCAGGTGGATTTTTGCTTAATTGGAATGCCAAGGTTTCTAAATCATCGGTTGTGTCCCCAAGCGCGGAAACAACAACAGCGATGTCGGTCTTTTTATTTTTATAAGACACGACCCTTTGGGCCACGTTTTTAATGCGGTCGACATTGGCAACCGAAGACCCGCCGAATTTTTGAACAATGATTTCTTTGTCCATTTTATCCTTTCTTTAAAAACTGCTGGATCATCTCCAGCCCACTCGTGAATTTAATTCCTAAACGACCAGCTTCTGCTTCATTATAACTTCCTGCTCCATTGGAGGTAATACCGCTTCCTGCCATTACAAAAGGTACGGGTGTTCGGGTATGCGTGCGTTTGACAATGGGTGTTGGATGATCCGGTGAAATTAAAATACGCACATCAGCCCCTTGCCCAAAATGATTTAAAATGGTGCCAACGATTTCACGGTCAAAATCTTCAATGCTTTTAATTTTGGCAGCCAGATCGCCATTATGGCCAGCCTCGTCGGGTGCTTCCACATGCACATAAACAAAATCATGGGTCTTTAATGATTCAAGGGCATATTCTGCCTTGCCCTTATAATTCGTATCGTAATATCCGTTAGCCCCTGGAACGGAAATCACATTCAAACCTGCTAAACGCCCAATGCCATTAACCAAATCAACAGCAGAAATCACAGAGCCTGTTAAACCGTAACGCGATTTAAATGACGGGATATTGGGTTTACAGCCCTGGCCCCATAGCCAAATCATGTTGGCAGTGGTTTCATTTAAACTTGTTTTCACTGTATTTAATTGATGCGCAGGCAGAAATTTTTTTGCTTTTTCCATTAAGGCTAATAACACTTCGCACTGTGGCCCTTGGGGTAAATATGCAGCTATTTCTTTGCCAATAATATCGTGCGGCGGAGTAGTTTTAATGGCCATCATTTTTGATACACCAATGGTTTTTACAACCATTAAATGCCGGTAACTCTTGCCGGGAAAGAAACGCACATCTGGCCAATCAATATTACGGGCTAAATCTTCAATCAATATTTTTGCTTCTTCCGTCGCTATATGACCGGCACTATAATCGACCATGACACCTTTTTCCACATGCACTAAATTGCAACGGAAAGCTACTTCATCATCTTTAAGCATGATACCGATATTGGCAGCTTCAAGCGGTGCCCGTCCTGAGAAATGTTTGGCTGGCTCATAGCCCATTAATGCTAAATTTCCAATATCAGACCCCGGAGGAAAACCATCAGGAATGGTTTGCACCAAGGCGCTTACGCCCTGCTGGGCCAAGAAATCCATGTTGGGTGTCGACGCTGCTTCTAAAGGGGTCTTTCCTTGCAATTGGGCATTAGGCTCGTCGGCTGCGCCATCTGGGACTAGGATAATATATTTCATTTTCTTAATAAACTCACTAAATGTTGAGCAATTGCGTGTTTTGTTTTTGTTTTCACTAAAAGCCTGCCATCCGCATCAAGGATAAATCCTTGGTATCCGTTATTAAGGCTATTGGCGACGACTAAATCACATCCTGATTCAGTAAAAAGTTCTTTTGTTTCCTTATAAATATTACCTTTGTTGAATTTCGATTCTAGCTTAAAACCAACCAAGCATGTGTTAGGGGCGATTGCCTTGATTGCTTGAATTAGTTTTTCAGTTGGTGTTAAAGCTAAACTTAACGCTTTGCCTGATGCGATCTTTGTTTTTGAAACCTTAGTTACTTTAAAATCTGAAACTGCTGCCGCGTGGATAACAATATCAGGTTTATTTCTTAATTGCGCCTTTAAGGTTTTCGATAATTCATCAAAGAACTGGTACTTTATAATGCGAGCACGCTTCCCTTGCCATGGATGGGTAACTGGTCCTTCGATGACAGTGACGTTGGCGCCAATTTTTAAGAAAGCATCAGCAATTAAATGTCCCATCTCGCCGGAGGAAACATTGCTGATCACACGTACTTGATCGATTGCCACCCATGTTGGACCACAGGTGATAAGAACGTTAAAATTTTTCATAAATAAGCTTTAAGATTCTTCTGGGCTATAAAACGTGGCCCATCAGAATGACATCACTAAAGTCCGATAAGTTTTAATATAGCGTTACGATCAGATGTCACAACCGTTGGCTGAGGTAAATCATGCATGGCGGTTTTTGGATCCTTAAGGCCATGACCCGTGACAGTGCAGACGATGCGGCCATTCTTATGTTCGGCAAAATAACCAGCTTTTGCCAGTTTGATAATACCGGCAATGGGTGCTGCAGATGCTGGTTCAACAAACACGCCTGTTGTTGCAGCCAATAAATGATACGCTTCTAAGATTTCTTTATCAGTTACGGCATCAATAAGGCCGCGGCTTTCATCCCTAGCACTAACAGCCTGTTTCCAGCTTGCAGGATTACCAATGCGAATGGCTGTGGCAATTGTTTCCGGATTGTCGATGATGCGATTATGCACAATCGGGGCTGACCCAGCTGCCTGGAAGCCTAACATCTTGGGCAATGTTTGAATCTTTGCCAAGCCTTTATATTCTTTATACCCTTTCCAGTAGGCTGTAATATTTCCAGCATTACCGACGGGTATGGCATGGAATTCTGGCGCATCACCTAGAAAATCACAAATTTCAAAGGCAGCGGTCTTTTGACCTTCTATGCGAAATGGGTTAATGGAATTAACCAATTCCACAGGATAATTATCTGTAATATCTTTGACTAAATTTAAGGCATCATCAAAATTTCCTTTGACGGCAATGACCTGCGCCTGGTGGACCATGGCCTGGGCAAGCTTGCCCATGGCAATATTACCGTCGGGAATTAAAACAACACATTTCATGCCTGCACGCACCGCATAGGCAGCTGCAGAGGCGGATGTGTTGCCGGTTGAGGCACACATAACAACCTTGGCTCCCTTTTCTTTGGCCTTTGAAATGGCCATGGTCATGCCGCGGTCTTTAAATGAGCCTGTGGGATTTAAACCCTCATATTTTAAGAATACTTGCAAACCGGTGATCGCTGACAATGAGTCTGCAGGGATGAGCGGCGTATTGCCTTCGTATAAAGTAACGACGGGTGTTTTATCTGTTACTGGCAAGTATTCGCGGTAGCGATTGATTAAACCTGTCCAACGCATTATAACTTCTCCATGCGAATGGCCACAGGTTTCCCTCGGACAATTGCCAATTCTGCAATTTGTTCTAAGGCATCTTTCACCTGGCGTTCATTGACCTGATGGGTCAGCATGACAACAGGCACGGTAGACCCTTTGTTTTCTTGTTTCTGGGTCACCGAGGAGATGGAAATATTATGCTGGCCTAATACCTTTGTAATGGCAGCCAAGACACCTGGTTTATCTGTAACCATAAAGCGTATATAGAATCTGGTTTCAACTTCATCAATTTTTCTTAAAGAGATATTGGCCACTTCATCTGCGGGATTAAAAGCCCAGATACATGCTGGTGCATCGACGCGAATTCCTAAATTAACTAAATCCGCAACCACACCCATGGCTGCTGTGGCTTGTCCTGCACCCTGGCCTTCGATGAAGACATCACCAAGAGGATCAGCATCTAACAGCACGGCATTGTCGACTCCATTAACCGTTGCCAACCCATGATCTTCTGGGATCATCGTCGGGTGAACACGCACATCCAGTTGATTACCGATTTTTTTGCCGATGGCTAATAAACAGATTTTTAATTTTAGGCTTTCTGCAAATTCAATATCTTCATGGGAAATCTGGCTAATTCCCTCGACATAAATATCTTTAACGCTGACTAATTTGCCCATGGTGATGAAAACCAAAATGGCTAATTTGTAGGCAGTGTCCATCCCGCTGATATCCAGGCTGGGATTGCTTTCCGCATAACCTTTTTCCTGGGCTTCTTTTAAGGCTTGAGCAAAGGTCAGTTTATTTTTGGACATCACAGTTAAGATGTAATTGCATGTGCCATTGATGATGCCATAGACGCCGTTAAATTTATTGCCAGCCATCCCTTCAGTAATTGTACGGATAATGGGCACCCCAGCACCGACGGAAGATTCAAATAGGATACTGCAGCCATTGGCATCAGCTTCTTTAAAAAGTTCCAAACCGCATTCCGCGATTAAGGCTTTATTAGCCGTCACGACGTGTTTTTTGGCCCTTAATGCGCCCAGCACAATTTCTTTAGCTGGAGACAGCCCGCCAATTAACTCCACGACAACGTGGATATCCGGATCTTTAAGGATGGAATGATAATCCGAAGTTAAGGCTGTTTGATCCAAGGCTGGGTTTGGCTTTTTAGAAAGACTACGGTCACAGATGGTTTTGATAAAGAAATCCGTGTCATACTTAGCGCGTAAGAATTTCCGACGGCTTTTAAGTACTTTAACCACTCCTTGACCAACGACACCATAACCAATTAAACCGATATTAATACGATCCATAACATTACACCTATTTGATTTTTTCTAGTACCGACAGATCTTCAGTATCTGACGGTGTAAGATTGACGAATTTAACCCTCACATCCGAGGCCGACATTGTTGGCCGTTTGGTATTTTCAACCACGACCGCAGTGAGCTCTAATATTCTCGGCGCGAGCTGAGGAATTCTAATTTGTAATTTTAAAACATCATCCTTCTGGATATTAATATGCGCAACAAACTTAGTACCGCCGGTGCTGATATTCTCAATCGTTGTCATGTCCCATTTTGGAGGATTATCCGCAGCATTACAAAACCTAACATTTAAAGGTTTGGTAATTCGTTTATGCTGGCGATTTTCGTCGGTCATAACTGTTGTTGGGCGTAGGTTTCAATTTTCTTTAGAATTTCCAACGCTGATTGCGAAGGTTGTTCAAATTGCACCCGTATTTCGTAAATTAAACCTTCAATCTTGACAATGCTTTGTAAGACGCTGCCTTCCAAAAGTATTTTATCTGTAAGAAATGGTGTCGATAATTCGATCGAAACCTTGCTGTTTTCAACAATGGGTGCTGTGGCAATAAAGCTAACGCCTCCTTGGCTTATGTTATTAAGCTGGGAAACCTCAAATTTTTCCTTGGCATTATCCGTTAACCAATAGCTTAGGATAAAGTTACGGTAGATGCGAGGATGCTGGCGTCTGTCTTTAAAGTCTTCTGGCATAGGTGTAAAAGTCGGGTTATAAAGTCGGGACGGTGGGGCTTCTTCTCCCCCGGTCTGACATTCGTCAGACCTCCTCCGAAGCCGGCCAGTCTCGCTTGTACCTGTGGCGCTCGACTTGGCTTCAAGCCCCGACAAAATATTATTTTATAAAGTCGGGACGGTGGGGCTTGAACCCACGACCTCTTGAACCCCATTCAAGTGCGCTAATCCAACTGCGCTACGTCCCGAACTCTAATATATAAAGTCTTTATAAAGAGCGGTATTTTAACAGCTAAGGCAAATAGCGTCAACACATTAGAAAATTACGCTATTCGGCCTTGAGTTGGCGACCCATAAGGTCTGCGAGGGCTTTTTTAGGATTTTTACGCTGGAAAATGATCCGGTACACTTCTTCGGAGATAGGCATGGGAATCTTCATTTTAGCACTTAAACGGTAAACAGCCTTGGCGGTTTCTACTCCTTCTGCAACCGCATGCATGGATTTGGTAATAGTTGCAATGCTTTTGCCCCGGCCTAAGGCTTCTCCTACAGTACGGTTGCGGCTATTAGGACTAAAACATGTGGTGGCTAAATCTCCTAATCCTGTTAAACCATAAAATGTTTCTTTTTTACCACCCAGGGCAATTCCCAGTCTGGCGATTTCAGCTAAACCACGGGTTAAAATCGCAGCTTTGGCATTGGTCCCTAATCCTAAACCATCACAGACGCCACAGGCCAAAGCAATGACGTTTTTAATGCTGCCTCCGATTTCAACACCAACGACATCAGTATTTGTATAAATTCTAAATTCTTGGGAATTAAACACATGGGCGATGGCTAATGCTAATTTTCCATCAGGACAGGCAACAACTGCTGTGGTGGCCTTACCCGTTGCTGTTTCACCAGCAATAGTTGGTCCTGACAGTACCGCTAATCGCACCTTACCTAAGGTTGAGGTGATAATTTGAGACATTCGTTTAAAGGAAACAGGATCAATCCCTTTGATCACACTTAAAAATACTTTAGATGAGTAATCTGAATTTTTAATTTTTAATAATGTTTGCTCTAAATATTGGGATGGGCAGGCTAAAACAACAAGCTCAGCGCCTTGAAGCGCTTCATCAATATTCGCAGTTAATGTAATTGAGGTTAGAATTTTAACATTGGGCAAGAATCGCGAATTGATGCGTGTTTTTCTGACCTGGGCGACATAATCAGCAAAGGCGCCCCATAAAGTAACTTTGTATTTTTTTCGGGCTAGGTGAACTGCTAAGGTTGTTCCCCATCCTCCGTCGCCAATGATGGCGATTTTCTTAAATGAATTTGTTTTCATGTTTAAAAGAACCTCGGTTGAATATTTTTGTCGTAAGGTGCCCATTCCCCATTTTTAGCATTCAATAACAGGAAAATCTTTTGTAACTCTTGAGCTTGTTCATCCGCGCCCTGTGATTTGTAAATCTTCGATAAATACAAATAAATCATGGGGTTATTCTTATCTAATTTTAGACTTTTGTCAAAGAATGCCACTGCCTTGTCCCACTGGTTTAGTTCCAGGCATGCCCTTCCTGCATAAAAATAGTAAGCATCCATATAGGGCAGATTTTGTTCCATGGCTGCAATCGAAAATTCCAGCATTTTAGGGTAATTGCCAATTTTTTCACAAGCCGCAATGATTAATAACAAGGCTTGAGCTTTTGCATTTCTAATTCCTTGGTTGAATTCAGGACGAAATTTTTGGGAAAAGAATATTTGTCGATAAATAATTGAATCCTCCATAAACTTGATTGTCATATCTGTACTAAAAGATGAAGCTGCTAATAAGTTTTCAATAGCTTGAGAGTAATGTTGTTGCTGATATTCCAAGAGGCCTAAATTAAAATGGCTCCAGAAAAACATGGGGCTTTCTAGAGATTGTTGAAAATATTCGGCTGCTTTTTGAAGATTGCCTTCTTGGGTGTAAACATAACCTAAAAACAATTGCGCTGTTGGTTCGTTGGGGATATAACTTAAAATCAGTTGAAAGTAGTTTTTTAAATCTCTCCAGGAAACATACTGTTTAGAAATTTTATGTTCATTAAAAAGAAGAAGTTCGCTAAAGTTGGGTCGGCTGTCATTTAAACGTCTAGCTTTCACTCGTTCAATGGTTTTAGAGACATCAACACAGGTGAAAATAAAAATAGCCATGAAGATATATAAAATACCCGCTCGGTTTGAAATCCATTGGCATATATTTCTTAGCGAACCCATGAAAGATCCTTTATAGAAAAGAATAGCAAAATGATCAAGGTTCCAGCAAATATAATAATTAGTGTATATGAATAAAAATACCTAATGGGGTTTGCGAAATGTAAAGCCACCGTTGATTCTCCAGCAGGAATCCAGACACCTTTAAATGCTATGTTTGCGCGATACAATTTAGTTGGTTGATTATTAACGAAGGCATGCCACTGACTATTATAGGCATCATGAATAACCAAAAATTGTTGCCGTTTCAAATTAGTTTTTATTACAAGATCATTAGCAGTAAATCGAATTACTTTAAATGAAGGCCCATCTTTTGTAATAAATTGAGGATGGTCATTGGTAAGATTAAATCTTTTTAAATCTTCAGCTGCAAATTGAGAATTAGGAATATAAGCAATGTTTTGATTTTTTCGTATAACATCTAAATATTTTTTAATTCCCTCTGCTGATTCTGAATATGGTAATGCTTGATCATAAAGAATAAATTTATGATTTAGAAAGAAATCCAGCGTGTCAGGTGTCATATTGTTAAACAATAAAGCAAAATAAGATGAAGAATAATAAACGCTAAATTGTAGGTTTTTAATGAATGCGTCTTTCTGAGATGTTTCTTTTAGTTGAATATTTGCTGTTTTGTAAGGATGATTGTAATCAATTTTTGGAATAAATTGTTCAGAGCCTTTGAAAAATGTGTTTTGACAGACAAAATGAGTGACTGCGGCTGATTGAAGCACAATGGAAGTTAGAATAAGAGCGTAACATGCTAAAGATAATGGATTCCTGCCCAAAATAGCCACTATAAAAAATAGCCAGCTCAAAATAATAGCAGCCCATGTTTGCCAGATGACATTTTGCTGAAATAATAGAAATATGATAAGAATTGCGTGAATTACAGTAATCCATATTGTTAAAGGAATTGCTTTTAAAGGAAGTTCATTAAAAAAAGAACGTAAAGCTGATGCCACCCATAAAATTGCCATTGGTAAAATAGCCAACCAGAAGAAATAATAAATATTGCGGATAAATTTGAAGAAATATACATGATCATATAGGAATTGATGAATATGTGCTGATTGAGTAATTGTAATGAGCAGCAGGCAAATGGTATTTAAAAACAGAAAAATGAGCATGCGGTTAATTTTAGCAATAGAGACACATAAAAGGATGGAAAAGAAAACGATGGGAATGAAGAAATCTGCCAAGGTCATTAATGAATGGCTGGAAAAAATACGATCAAAGAATCCATGGTTGACAATATCCCCACTTGCAACGTTCTTAATGCTTACGGCAACGGCTGAGGCGACATCTGCTCCTGCATTACGGTTAGGCATTACAAATTCGCCTGCTTTTGATTCTTTATAAAAGAAATATCCTGGTAATAATGACAAACATAAAAATAACATGCATCCACTGGATAATAAACGATTGTTTGTGATGAATGACTGTGATTTATTTATAATCTTGCATATGTAATCGAAATAAATAACCATAGCAAGAATTGAGAAAATTGCGAATATGGTCAGAAAATAGAATGGAATATATGTTGTAAAGATTATTCCTAAGCAGAAAAATATACCTAAAAATTGATGGCGTCGGTAACCATGAAAAAACGACAATAAGAAATAAAAGAACCAAATAATAGGAACAAAAATTAAAATTATGTAATTATTAAAAAGTTGGGATCCAAAGTTGGAAAATAATAAAAGCATGTAGGCGATCGATGCATAAATTCTTTCATTACGAAATAAAATACATGCGATTAAATAAAAGGCATACATTCCCAGAAAATAGTATCCAGCTAAAAATATTAAATAAGCGCTTTGGTGGGAAACTCCGCATATTTTAAGTAGCGTTATAATCAGATAAAACGGATTTACATCCCCTATCCGTCTTAAAAAGAAATTATAGGGCGAGCCGTTTTCCCAGAAAGGATGCCATAAAGGGTAAACCCCCTGGCTTAAATTGTCGGTATAAAAGCCTATATGTTCAAAATAAGAAACAGCATCAGATTCTAAGTGCAGTGTGCCTGACCAAAAATTGGTATAAAGGGAAAGCCAAATAAGGTAAGGAAGTAAAATAAAAAGAAGAAATTTTCTTATTTCCATATAAATAGTTCACGCCATACTTCGAACATGTAGGCAGCGCCCCATTTTAATACCTGCAGCTTGCGTTCGCCCCCTTCACGGACAGGTTCGTCCCCAGGGATGTCTGCTACCTTTAATTTTCGTTTAGCAGCGCGGATGGATAATAAAGGTTCCCAACTGATTTTAGTGCGGAAAAGTTTTTCTTCAAAGGAATAACTGGCGTCCTTATCCAAATCGAGTTCTGTAATCAATTTTTTATTATAGATGCGATAAATGACCATGGCATCGGTGTATTTTGCCCGATGTAAAATATTGATCGTTGTGGTAAATAATTTGTTGCCAAATGATGTGACGGCATCGTCGTCATAGCTTTTTGCTCCCTGGGCATACCGGGAAACGATCACCATGTCATAGCCTTCTTTATATTTGGCGATACAGACGGGAATTAATTCAGGGATTGAATTGCCATCAGGGCTGAATGTTAAGATCACATCCCCTTTAATATGGGGCAAGGCATCCATGTAAGCGCCACGAATACCTGGTGTGATTTGAATGACGACGTCATACCCCATTTCACGGGCAATGGCAACAGTATCATCTTTGGATTTACCATCTACGACAAGGATTTGGTCAACCCATTCTTTTTTCACCTTGGGCATGACTGTGCGCATGCCTACGGCTTCGTTTAATGTGGGGATAAGGAGCGTAACTTTCATAGTGGTTTATTATAGGGAAATATAAAGGGGACTGTTACTATTTTTGAAGAATTATATATTGGAGCGGGCTTAAGAGAATCGGCACCTTCGCTCACTTTGTTCGCTTCAGGTTGGCCCCCCGCTCTATGAATTGCTCTTATTCATCGCAATTCATAAACAGAGCTCCTTTCGATTCTCTTTATATATCTGGAGCGGGCGGAGAGAATCGAACCCTCGCTACTAGCTTGGAAGGCTAGAGTTCT